>JBGVFN010000026.1:0-17566 GCA_045121095.1 Lachnospiraceae bacterium
GGGCGGTCCGGACAGCGATTCCCATGGCTTGATGCTGTATTTTCCGGATAAATCCCGAATTAAAAATTTTCCTTTAAATAATGCCAGAGACAGACGTTTCATTGCTATGCCGGCTTATTTGGGAGGAAGGTTTCATGTGGCGGGAGAAAAATGGTATGGTTCTAACGGAAATAACCGTTCCAGAGGTCTTCCTCGTTCTATTTTAATGGTGATGTTGAATGATGTGGATACAGGAGCGCCTCTGGCATATATGTCTGGAAATCTGCTGAGTTCTATTCGTACTGGTGCCATGCCGGGGCTGGCAGCAAAACTGCTGGCAAGAAAGGATTCAAGAGTATTGACGCTGGTGGGACCGGGAACCATTAATAAATCCTGTTTAATGGCAATTATGTCGCAAATGCGCAATATTGATACCATAAAAATAAAGGGAAGTTCCATAAATTCCCAGTCAGCTTTGAAGATGAAAAATTATATTCAGACAGCATATCCCCGTGTGAAACATGTTATTTTATGTGAAACCCTGGAGGAAGCCATTCGGGATTCTGATATTGTCAGCGAAGCGGTTTCCTGTAAGGAGGGCGAATGGCCCGAATACAAACGGGAGTGGATGAAACCAGGAGCGTTAATTATTTCGGCAAGTACATTTAATATGGAATACAAGTCGATTATTGATCTGAAAAAAGTAGTAGATAATTTTGGAATGTATGAAAATTATGCTGATGAGGATGAAATGGGCTATGAAGCGGATGGTACTCGAAAACATACAGGCTGTATGGGCGAAGATTTTGTGTATATGGTAGAAGACGGGCTGATCGAGCGGGAAAGTATTGTGACTTTAGGAGAAATTATCCGGGAGAAAAAACCGGGACGGGAATCCGATGATGAAATTATTCTGGTTTCTATTGAAGGTATGCCCATTGAAGATGTGGCATGGGCATATGAATGTTATTCTTATGCGTTGATCCATGGTATTGGAACAAGGTTAAAAGTATGGGATTCTCCAAGGACTCTGTAACAAAAGGCAGCAAGGTAAAAACACTGAACCTCAAATATGCACTGCTGCAGATGGCATTCTGGTCATCTGCAGCCTCTGCATATGCATTTTTGACACAGATGCTGCTGGAAAAAGGCTTTGGAAACACGGAAATAGGAATCATCAATGCGGTGAAGCTGTTTTCTACGATGATATTTCAGGTCATAATCGGAAGCTTTGCAGATCAATATGCAAAAACAGTACCTTTAAAATATATTATTTCGGCATTATCCCTGGCGTCATTTCTATTGACGCTTGTTTTTTACAGCACTTCCCTTTCTTTTATTGGAACGCTGGTGTTATTCATTGGATTTGGGGGAACCTTTACCTGTATTTCCCCTTTCATTGATGCGTTATCTGTTACTTATGAAAATCATGGTTATGAGATTCATTATGCATGGTGCCGCGCGGCCGGTTCCATAGCCTGGGCAGCAGCCAGTGTGATATTTGGTATTTTCTGTGACCGTTTTGGAGCCAATTCACTTTTATTGCTGCAGGCGGGGCTCATTGCTGTCATGGCGCTGATTGCACTGTGCATGGAGCGTGCAGATGAACAGGAAAAACAGCAGAAAAAACAAATCCATTATGAACAGGAAAGGGCACATACAGTCGGGTACCTTCTGCGCTGTTATCCCAAATATGTCTGGTTTTTGGCGGGCTCCTCTATCATGTTTATGGGGTACAATCTGGGAACCACATTTTTGATTCAGGTAATGGAACAGCTGGGCGGAACCAATGCTCATTATGGAATGGCGGAATTTGTTCTGGCAATCAGTGAAGTACCTTCTGCTTATATTATGGTCAAATGTCGAAAGCGGATTTCCATGGATAAAATGATGCTTTGCTGTGCATTCTTCATGACATTAAAAAATGCGTTTGCTGCATATGCAGGAAATGTAGAAATTATAATTTTGTCCCAGAGCTGTGAAATGCTGGGATTTGGACTTTTTTATGCAGGAAGTGTATTTATGACTGGCAATATGCTGCCGCCATGTGATGCCGTTAAGGGCGTATCCCTGATTAATGCAGCAACGGTTGGAATAGGAGAAGGTGCAGCCGCTTTTTTCTGTGGAATCCTTAAGGAAAATCTGGGATTGCATGGACTCATGCAGACAAGTGTTCTGGTAAGTGCAGTTTCGATTGTCTGCATGTGGATCATGTGTAAAATGCCGGTTTCTGTGAAAGCAGATTATAACAAATTGAAAGAGAAAATAACTTAAGCTGGTGTAACCGGAAGCTGGATTTCTGTAACAAATTCGTTCTCATGTATGGTTTCGTACTCATCGATGCGGCAGAACTCGATGGGTTTTCCTGTGATTTCCAGTCGATGTTTCCGTGCATAATCGAAAAGAGACGGCATCAACTGTTTTGTTTTCTTTAAAGAACCTGTATAGACCAGGGATAAGTATTTTCCGGCAGGCAGACTGTAATTGCTGTGATAATTTCTGTTTTCTGAATAAAAGAAAACATTTTCTGTGCGGTAATAATCTGAATCCGGGTTGCTGCCTTCGATATCCAGTGTATAGCAGTCGCAGGTACCAATGGTATCTACCCGTTGGGGATGACTCTGCATGTATTCCATCAGAGAATAACTGAGATAACTGTCAGGAATATTAGTAGGACTTACCATGATACAATGACGTTCAGGCAGATCCAGGAGGCGGATGTTCTGCTGCTCTTTCAGAGAAAGGGTATTCTGGATATCAGAAATCCGTGCCAGAATATTATCTTTCTGCTGCAGCAGATCCACAATACGCTCATTAATCAGATTCAATTCTTTTTCAAAAAGAGCAATGGTAGAATTTACCGTTCGGGATTCTTCAAATTGCTTGATTTCTTCTGTGGAAAAATTTAAAGACAGGAGTTCACGGATAATGGTAAGTTTACGCAGGTCATCCAGAGTGTAGAGACGATAATTGTTATCAGGGTTTCGATAGGGTTTCAGGATTCCGATTTCTTCATAGTAGCGGATGGAATCCACTCCAATGTGAAAAAGCCTGGAAACTTCACCAATCTTGAAATATTTCTTTTTCTTTTGCATGAATGTTCTCCTTTCCAGCGGTGAATGATACCTCCCATGTATGATGTATGTCCTTTCGGATATGGAAGGTACCCTCAGTGTACAGGAGGATACATGTACTTTATACACGGAGGGTATTGATTGAGTATAAAGAAAAAATGAAAGAGAATCAAGAAAAGGACAGAAAAATACAAAAAATTAAAGTGTTGACTCTGGTATGATACAAGGGTTTATACTTTGTAAATCAAGTTCAAATTTATTTTAATAAGGTTACGCAGGCAAGGGAGCACATTTAAAAAGGGTTTTCTTGCCTTTTTTATTTCCGGATTTCGTAACCGGGACAGGAGGTCATTATGGATAGAATAAAAGAACATCCCATTCTTGGTGTAAGTCCTGAAAAAGAGCAGGTTACATTTACCTTTGATGGAAAAACGTTAACAGGACTGGAGGGAGAACCCATTGCATCAGCTTTAAAAGCAGCAGGTGTTATGGTTCACAGATATACAAAGAAAAATCAGGAACCGCGAGGTATTTTTTGTGCCATTGGCAGATGCACCGATTGTGTTATGGTGGTTGATGGAAAACCCAATGTACGAACCTGTATTACACCCTTAAAAGAAGGTATGAAAGTGGAAACACAGTATGGAGTACAGACAAAACATTAAGCGGCAGTTCAGCAGTTGCTGAATGATCTTGAATCGATTGCAGCAGATTAGGAGGAACAATGAAACGATACGATTTAATTATAGTAGGAGCAGGACCCGCAGGACTTTCAGCAGCTATTGAAGCTGCAAAAGCAGGCATGAAACCTGTTGTATTTGATGAAAATTCCAGACCGGGCGGACAGCTTTTTAAACAGATTCATAAATTTTTTGGTTCAAAGGAACATCGGGCAAAGATCAGAGGCTTTCAGATTGGAGAGCAGCTGCTGGCAGAGGCAGAAGCATATGGCGTAGAGGTCGTATTAAATGCCACTGTGCAGGGGTTATATCCGGAAAAAGAGGTAACAGTAAAAATTAATGATGAAATCCTGCATGTAAAAGGAGATCAAGTGCTGGTTGCGACCGGGGCCAGTGAAAATATGGTCACATTTGATGGCTGGACGAAACCGGGAGTTATTGGTGCGGGAGCAGCACAGACGATGATGAACCTGCATAATATCAAGCCGGGGAACCGGATTTTGATGCTGGGAAGTGGAAATGTGGGTCTTGTAGTCAGCTATCAGCTGATGCAGGCAGGCTGTGAAGTTGCTGCAGTGGTGGATGCAGCGCCTCGGGTGGGCGGATATGGCGTACATGCAGCTAAAGTTGCAAGATGCGGTGTTCCGTTCTATTTATCTCATACGATCGTAAAAGCAGAAGGAAATCCGGCTGTTACAGGTGTTGTGATCGGACAGGTTGGTCCCGACTGGAATGTAATACCAGGAACCGAAAAACATTTTGATGTAGACACCATCTGCCTTGCCGTAGGTCTTTCCCCCATGTCACAGCTTTTAAAACAGGCTGGATGTAAAATGGAAGATACAAAGGGCGGTGTACTGCCGGTTTGTGATGCTTATGGAGAAACCTCCATTCCTGGAATTTTTGCAGCAGGAGATGTTTCCGGTATTGAAGAAGCCAGTTCTGCCATGATTGAAGGCAGTATTGCGGGAGCTGCCATCGCCTGCAGTGCCGGTTATCTTACAAAAGAAGAATATGAAGAAAAAAGCAGGAAACTGGAAAAAATGCTGGGTTCGCTCAGAGAAGGCATGTTTGCTCCCAAAAACCGTGGAAAACAGATTGAAAAAACAGAAGAAGGGTATGACATTTCCAAAAATCTGCTGGCAAAAGGATATGTGGCAGAAGAAGAAATTGAACGGTATCCTGGCGTGATTCGAAAAGTCGGTGTTCATCCTGTTATGGAATGTACACAGAATATTCCATGCAATCCGTGTCAGGATGCTTGCTCAAAGGGCTGTATTAAAATAGGTGACCATATTACAAATCTGCCGGTAGTCGATAAGGATGCGCAGTGTATCGGCTGTGGGTTATGTGTGGCATCCTGTTCCGGACAGGCGATATTTCTTCTGGATGAAGATTATGAAGATGGATTTGCTGCAGTTACGTTGCCTTATGAATTTCTTCCACTTCCCGTGGAAGGCGAAAGGGGAGTTGCGCTTGATCGAAGCGGAGCAATCGTATGTGATGCAGAAGTAGTGAAAATAAAAACTTCCAAAGCATTTGATAAAACGAATCTTCTGACTATTAAGGTTCCAAAAGATATGGTGATGAAAGCAAGATTCTATAAAAGCGCAAAGTGAAAATCGGAGGGAGGATAATAAATGGTTAGTGTAAATGATAAATTAAAAGAAATTGGAGAATTTATATCAGAGCCGGATGATGATATGCTGATCTGCCGATGTGAAGAAGTGACAAAAGGCGAAATCAGAAAAGCAGTTCATGAAGGGATGCTTACTCTGGAAGAAATGCGCAGATATTTGCGTAACGGTATGGGGTTATGCCAGGGACAGACCTGCGAACGGCTGGTAAAAGGAATCATTGCAAAAGAATTAAAAGTTTCTCCTCTGGTTGTAGAGCCATCGGTTTCGAGAGCCCCCATGCGGCCTGTGGAGATGGAAATTTTAGGCAGAGACGGAGGGAATGTCTGATGAAAAAAACAGCAGAGGTAATTATTATCGGAGGCGGGATCAATGGCTGTGCAGCTGCCTATTATCTGGCCAAAAGAGGCGTGACAGATGTAATCGTGCTGGAAGCAGCGGATAGTATCGGACATGGTGGTTCCAGCAGAAATGGCGGGGGTGTCAGACAATCGGGCAGAGATGCAAGAGAAATTCCTTACGCCATGTATGGAATTCAAAATTTATGGCCCGGTCTTTCCGAAGAACTGGGTGTGGATGTGGAATACTATCAGAGTGGAAATCTTCGTCTTGGAAAAACAGAAGCACACATGAAGAGATTAAAAGAACTGGCAGATAACGCCAGATCAGTGGGATTGGATGTCCGGTTGATTGATGGAAAAGAAGTAAAAGAATTATGTCCGTATTTATCAGATGACGTGATCGGTGCCAGCTGGTGTCCCACGGATGGTCATGCAAATCCGATGAAAGCCACACTTGCTTATTATAAAAGGGCACTGGAACTGGGCGTACATTTTGTAACTGGTGCACCTGTAGCAGCCATACGTAAAATAAAAGGCAAAGCGAGAGCCGTCGTTACCCTGGACGGAACCGTTTTTGAGGGTGAAACCTTGATTCTGGCAGCTGGATATGAGAGCCGTGCCATCGCAAGAACTGTTGGCATTGATATTCCCATGACAAGATATTTTGAAGAAGCGCTGGTAACGGAAATGCAGCCTCCCATGTTTGACATGATGCTGGGTACCGCAGCAGCGGATTTTTATGGTCACCAGTGTAAGCATGGTTCTTTTGTTTTCGGATCTGAATGTGGGCTGGAAGAAGCGGTGGATCAGTCACCGGAAGATAATCGGACCATGGCGTTGACGGTATCAGCAGGATGCCGTGCCATCATGGGTTATATTCCAGCTTTAAAAGATGCCAAAATTGTACGGACCTGGGGCGGCTGGTTGGATATGAGTATTGATGGAGTACCGGTTATCAGCTTTGTTGAGGAAGTACCGGGACTGATTCTTGCTACTGCATTTACAGGACATGGATTTGGTACAGCACCGGCAGTGGGTTATATGCTTGCCCAAATGGTGGTGGGAGAACCGACTGTAGTTGATCTGAGTGCATTAAGATATGATCGCTTCAAAAGTGATCGATAAAAGATCGTGATATTAAAAAACGCTTCCATGGATTTATGGTCCATGGAAGCGTTTTTTTGAAGAGAGTACTCTAGCCAGTTCTGACACTATTCTCCCAGATGCCAGATATCTCTGTCATATTCCGCAATCGTACGGTCGGATGAGAAAAATCCTGCTTTGCTGATATTGATCAGTGCCTTGTGCATCCAGTTGGTGCGGCTCTGTGCATAATCTGCTACGGCCTGATTTTTGCGTACTACATAGGAGTTAAAGTCAGGCAGAGTCTGGAACCAGTCTTTGTTGATCAGCTCATTCTGAAGACGGGTCAGGTGTTCTGCGTGTCCGTGAGCCAGCATCTGTTCACCGGTCATGAAATCAATGGCTCTGTGGATGTTGGAATCAATTTCATACCATTCGCGGGCCTGATAATCACCATGCTGGTAACGGCGGATGACCTGATTGCTGCTCTGGCCGAAGATGTAGATATTGTCATTGCCAACCGCTTCTGCGATTTCTACGTTGGCGCCATCCATAGTACCAAGAGTCAGGGCACCGTTCAGCATAAATTTCATATTTCCGGTACCGGAAGCTTCTTTAGAAGCCAGACTGATCTGTTCAGACAGGTCACAGGCAGGAATCATTTTTTCTGCAGCAGTTACATTGTAGTTTTCGATAAATACGACCTGCATCCATTTTGATGCTTCAGGGTCTGCTGCGATTACTTTGGATAATGCCAGCAGAGCATGGATAATATCCTTTGCAATGGTATACGCAGGTGCAGCTTTGGCACCGAAAATAGCAGTGATCGGTACCTGCGGCAGATGTCCGGATTTGATTTCCAGATACTGGTGGATCAGGTAGAGCAGATTCAGCTGCTGACGCTTGTATTCATGAAGGCGTTTGGACTGAATCATAAACATGCTGTCCGGATTTACGGTAATATTCTGGGTCTGTTTCAGCCAGTCAGCCAGAGCTTTTTTATTGTCCTGTTTAATGTCAGCCAGCTGGTTTAAAATGGTTTCATCTTCTGCAAAAGCAGCCAGTTTTTCCAGATTGGAGGCATCTTTTTTGAAATCCGGACCAATCAGGTTTTCAATCCATTCTGTCAGGGCAGGATTGCATTTCAGCAGCCATCTGCGGAAAGTGATACCGTTGGTCTTGTTGTTGAATTTCTCAGGATATAAGCGGTAAAAGCTGTTTAATTCGCTGTTTTTCAGGATTTCTGTATGCAGTGCGGCTACACCGTTAGTACTGTGGGTAAAATGAATATCCATACGTGCCATGTGTACGGTCTGGTAGTCATCAATGATTCTGACAGCGGGGTCATCGCTTCTGCGGCGCGCCATATCATTCAGCCTTTCAATAATGGGCATCAGCTGAGGTACAACCTTTTCCAGATAATATCTGGGCCATTTTTCCAGTGCTTCTGCCAGAATGGTGTGGTTTGTGTAAGCGCAGACTCTGGTTACGATCTCAGCTGCTTCTTCAAAGGAGATTCCTTTTTCGCATAAAAGGCGGATCAGTTCGGGAATAACCATGGAAGGATGGGTATCGTTGATCTGAATTGCCGCATATTTGTCCAGATCGTGGAGATTGCTGCCGCGGCTTTCGCATTCTTCCAGGATCATCTGAGCACCGGCGCTGACCATCAGGTACTGCTGGTAAATACGCAGAAGGCGTCCAGCGTCATCGCTGTCATCGGGATAGAGGAACAGGGTCAGATTTTTTTCAATATCCGATTTATCGAAAGCGATGTGATCGCTGATAATGGAAGGATCGATGGTGTCCAGATCAAACAGATTCAGGTGGTTGGTACGGCCTTCATATCCGGTAACGGCAATCTGGTACAGTCTGGCAGTATATTCTTTTCCTGCAAGAGAAACGGGATAGGTTTTCTCTGTCTTTTTGGTCCAGTTCTGTTCTTTCAGCCAGAAATCAGGTGTTTCGCTCTGCAGACCATCTACAAAATTCTGATGGAACAGGCCGCAGTGATAACGAAGACCGATGCCATCACCGGGCAGATTTAAAGTAGCGAGAGAGTCCAGGAAACATGCAGCCAGACGTCCAAGACCGCCATTGCCAAGGCTGGGTTCGGGCTCGATTTCTTCCAGTTCTGCCATGGATTTCCCATGTGCTTCCAGACAGGCTTTCGCAGAATCATAAAGATTCAGATTGATCAGGTTGTTGCTTAATAATTTGCCGATCAGGAATTCGGCAGATATATAATAAAGTTTACGCCCATTTACAGGCTGGATACGTTTTTCGCTTTCTTCTTCCACGATGTTGAGCAGTGCAGTATACAATTCTTCATAGGAACAATCGTCCATATTTTTTTTACAGATAAGGGTTAAACGGTTTTCTAATTCTTTTGCATTCATTGTTGTTGCAGCTCCTTTCAAATAAGCGCTTTTCTTAGTACTACAGCGAACTTTTTAAGTATTACTTAAATTTTTATAAAAAACGTAGATGGCGGAATTACAGAGCCACATTGCTAAGGAGACCTTTGGTCAAACGTCGGCACTTAACGAGCGGCTTTCTGTAAAGAAAGACGAGAGTTTAGTGTCCGCTACGTTTGGGCAGAGCGAGAGCGTGTCTCCGTGTAATGTAGCTCTGTAATGGAGCCTTCACTACCTTATAAAATTACACAATCAATGTTCACTGTAGTACTAGAGCGTGTTTGAAAAATCATTCACGCTCTAGAATCGAAAATTGAATGTTGGTATCGGTTCTGTCTGATATAAAAACCAAACAGAACGGTTACTATTTTTTTACCATATTCACAGAAAATTTGCTTGTATAATACCATTAAGAAATGATACAATCCTATCATAATTCAATACAGGAAAGTGATAATATGATGAATAAAAAAACAGATAAAAAGAGAATAGAAGAACCGATAAGAGAAATGAAAGAAACAATAAAAGATCTGGCATATCACGAGACAAAAAAACATGCTGATACAATGTTTGCATTTAACATCTATCCATGTACCATTCCGCTGGATTTTTCTTTTGTGCCCCTGCATTGGCAGGATAGTGTGGAATTGATTTATATAAAGAAGGGAAACGGATATGTCCGTGTGGATTTTGAGACGTTTTCCGTAAAAGCAGGAGATATTGTTATCGTGCTGCCGGGGCATATTCATGGTCTGCAGACCGGTCCGGGAGAACGGATGGAATATGAAAATATCATTTTCAGCACGGATTTCCTCAGCAACAATCAGATGGATGTGTGCAGCCAGAATTATCTGTATCCTCTGTTTCGGGGAAAAACAGAGCTTCCCGTGTATATTGATGTGGAAAATGTGCTGCACCATCAGGTGGCTGCCTATTTAGATCGAATTGATCGTTTATGTGATGAACATCTCTGGGGATATGAACTGGGAGTAAAAGGTATGATGCTGTCTTTATTTTCCGAATTATTTCGCATGGCATCGGAAAAACAGGAAACAGCAGGAGAGTACCGGAACCGGCAGAAAATCAAAGCGGTGCTGCTTCGTATTGAAAAAGATTATGACAAACGGCTTACCATTAAAGATGTAGCTGCGGAATGCGGTTACAGTGAAAGTCATTTTATGCGCTGGTTTAAGGAAAATACAGGGCGCGGCTTCAATGATTATCTGATTGATTACCGATTAAGCCGGGCCGCAAGAGAACTGCGGGCTAATAATGATGCCATACTGGATATTGCAGAACGAACCGGATTTGAAAATCTGTCTAATTTTAACCGGCTCTTTAAAAAACGGTTTGATATGACACCCAGTCAGTTTCGAAAGAAAGAATAATATGGTTTATATATAAAAAATCTGCTCACTTTCCCGTTGTCCACCGCATACACTGTTATAAACGGCTGTAAAGGTGGCGTTATTCTGATTGCCTTTAAAAAACCGCTTTCTGCCGGAGAAGAAGAAGCCTGTATCCGGCAGACGGCCGCCGGTGATGCACAGGCGCGAAGCCGGCTGATCGAACATAATATGCGTCTGGTGGCGCATATTGCCCGTAAATACACCCAAACAGCCCGGGAACCGGATGATTTGATCTCCATAGGAACAGTAGGACTGATTAAAGCAATTGACACTTACAATTATAAGAAGGGAAATCGGCTGGCTACGTATGCGGCACGGTGCATTGAGAATGAAATCCTCATGCAGCTGCGCAGTGATAAAAAACGAAGCCGGGAGGTTTCCCTTTTTGAGCCCATTGGAACGGACCGGGAAGGAAATGAAATCAATCTCTGTGACATTATGGAAGCAAATGGACGGGATGCGCTGGAAGTATTGATCACCAATCAAAACCTGGGAAAATTAGGTCCTGCATTTTGCTCCTGTTTAAAAGAACGGGAACAGCAGGTTTTGTGCATGCGTTATGGACTTTGCGGTTGTGAAGAATACACACAACGTGAAATTGCAGAACAGATGAATGTAAGCCGCAGCTACATCAGCCGCATTGAAAAAGCTGCCTTACTGAAGCTGCGGGCAGAACTGGAGAAGTAGGAAAAACATGCAGGTAAATCTGTCCATAAAAAAATGTATTTTTTTTACAGGACTGAATGATACTACAAAGATTTATGGCCTACGACAAAAAGATTGACAAATTTTTACTGCTGAATGATAATAGAATCAACTTTAGACAGGCGGAACGCCCTCTTTCTGCCTGTCTGTTCATGGGTCTGTCGATGCGCCAACAGAGGGATTCGTTGGACAGGCTTCTGGACATAAATCTTATAAGGCAGGAGAATATATTATGGCTTCAAAGCAGATGGTTTCAGTTGTAGGGCATATGAATCCGGATACCGATTCGATTTGTTCTGCGATTGCATATGCCAATTTAAAACGAGAGATTACAGGTGATCCGTATCAGGCTGGCCGTGCCGGTGCAGTCAATCCGGAAACACAATATGTGCTGGATTATTTCGGCGTAGAAGAACCGGTATATCTGGACGATGTACGCCAGAGAGTAAAAGATATTGAAATTAAACATCTGGATGGTCTTACTGAAAATGTATCGATGAAAAAAGCATGGGAGTACATGCATGAACATAAGGTAGTTTGTCTGGCGGTCCTGAAGGAAGGCAGAAGGATGCAAGGCGTTCTTTCCATGGGTGATATTACCCGTTCCTATATGGAAGTTTATGATAACAGAATCGTAGGAAAGGCCAATACTCCGTATCAGAACATTCTGGAAACCGTAAATGGTAAAATGGTCGTAGGGGACCCTAACGGCTGTGTAACCGGAGGTAAGGTGCTGGTTGCAGCGGCCAACCCCGATGTCATGGAAGAATATATTGAAGAGGGAGATGTGGTACTGGTGGGAAATCGCTATGAATCCCAGTTATGTGCCATCGAAATGAATGCGGCCTGTCTGATCCTGACAAATGGCGCAAAGACCTCCCGCACTATTAAGAAAATTGCAGAAGATCGTGGCTGTAGAGTCATTGAATCCAATTATGATACCTATATTCTGGCTCGTTTAATGAACCAGAGTATTCCTGTGGGATACTTCATGATGAAAGGCCCCATTGACAGCTTTACTTTGCACGATTTCCTGGACGATGTAAAGGTAATCATGGCAGAAAAACGTCACCGTTATTTCCCGGTTCTGGACGAAGAAGGGCTGTATGTAGGTATGATTTCCCGTCGTAATCTGCTGTCTGCACAGAAAACACAGCTGATCCTGGTGGATCACAATGAAAGAAGTCAGGCAGTTCCTGGTCTGGAGGATGCGGAGATTCTGGAAATTATCGATCATCATCGTATTGGTAATATCGAAACTATGGGACCGGTCTTCTTCCGAAATCAGCCGGTAGGATGTACAGCCACCATCATTTATCAGATGTATATGGAAAATGGCATCGAAATTCCCAAGCACATTGCAGGTCTGCTGTTATCTGCCATCCTTTCAGATACCTTAGCATTCCGGTCTCCCACCTGTACTGCCATTGACCGCAATGTGGCAGCAGCATTGGCAGTGATTGCAGAAATCGAGGATGTGGAAACTTATGCAAGCGATATGTTCGCGGCGGGCAGTAATCTGGCAGGACGCAGCGCGCAGGAAATCTTTAAACTGGATTTCAAGAAATTCAAATGCGGTGACCTGGATTTTGGCGTGGGACAGGTAAGTTCCATGAGCGGTTCCGAGCTTCGTAATGCCAAAAAGAAGATGATGAAGGAAGTGGATCGTTTCCGCGAGGAACAGAGATGCGGCATGATGTTTTTCATGTTAACGAATATTATGAAAGAATCTTCCGAGGTCATTTATTGCGGACATGAAGCCGGTCGCGCAATCTGTAAAGCATTTACCATAAAAGATGCACCTTCTGTTACAGAACCTGGAACCGTGAATCTGAAAGGCGTTATTTCGCGAAAAAAACAGATGATTCCAAGATTAATGGAAGCACTTCAGGAAATGTAAAAAATATAGAAAATGTATAGAAAAAGATGTAAGGATATGCAGTATCGAAAAACTGTGCAGAGAAAAAGACTGAAAATCTGACGGATTTAAAGAAGGTTTTCATCCTTTAACGTATATACCCTCAGTAGACAAAGGGATACACTGTCTGCTGAGGGTATTGTATTTCAATTAAGAATTTCTTTTGAACGGAATGGGGACAGGAATGCGTCTATGAACTATCTGGCCCTGTTTTCCAATTCATCCAACATTTGCTGCATGGTTTTGTGTATTACTGGATGTTCCCACCAGGGAGCCAATTCTGCCATGGGTTTTAGTACAAAATCCCGATTTGACATGTCTGGATGGGGAACATTCAGGCGTTCGGCAGCAATAATCTCCTGGTCATAAAACAGAATATCCAGATCCAGCGTTCTGGGGCCCCAGTGAATCTTGCGGACACGTTTTGCCTCCTGTTCAATATGCTGGCACACATCCAGAAGTTCTTCTGGCGTTAGAGTGGTACGGATTTTGCAGGCACCGTTTAAAAACACATTTTGTTCGGTGAAACCGTAGGGTTCTGTCTGGATAAAGGAAGAAACCTGTTCTAGCTGAATTTGTTTTATTTTTTTTAATTCTTCTATACCAAACAGTAAATATGCCTCTTTATCTCCCAGATTGGAGCCCAGAGCAATAAATGCTGTATGCCATCCGCGGGTGATTTTTACGGATACTGTATCCAGCGGAAGCCCTATGGGTGCCCAGGGTTTCTTAATTTCCAGTGTAATACGCTCAATTGACGGATAGGTAAGAAGCAGATGCTCTGCCAGCTGTTCTGCGCAGGCTTCGATCAGTTGAAAACGGTTTTCTGTCAAAAAACGGGTAATTTCATGACTGACTTCGCCATAATTAATGGTATTATCCAGGGAATCCGTCAGTCCGGGTTTTCGGATATTGGTTTCCAGAGTCGCAGAAATTAAAAATTTTTGTCCTAAAACAGCTTCTTCCTGATAAACACCGTGTTTTGCAAAGACTGCAAGGTTTGAAATTCGGATTTCGTCCATAAATTCCTCCGTTGTTTAAAATTGAAGTAATTTTTCTGTCATGGCAACTGCCCTTTTATTGGCTTTTACATCGTGAACACGAACGATGCAGCAACCTTTCATAACGCCCATCACAGTAGTAGCCAGAGTACCTTCCAAACGTTCCGAAGCCGGTAAATCCAGGGTCAGACCAATCATAGATTTCCGGGAGGTGCCCAGGAGCACTGGATAACCCAATTGCTGCAGAATTTCCACATGATTCATCAGTTTTAGATTGTGTTCGTAGGTCTTTCCAAATCCAATGCCAGGATCCAGGATGATACGATCATCGGCAACACCTGCATTTTGGGCAATATGAACACATTCCAGCAGGTCCACCAGTACATCTCCAAGAAAATTACGGTATACAGCTTCTTTTCGATTATGCATCAGACAGCAGGCTGCGCCGGAAGATGCAATTACAGATGCCATATGAGGATCGTATTTGCAGCCCCAGATATCGTTGATGAGGTCAGCGCCAGCTTCCAGACCAGCTTTTGCTACTTTGCTTTTATAAGTATCCAGTGAAATCGGAATATCAAACCGGTTTTTAACGGCTTCGATTACAGGGGTTACACGGCTGATTTCTTCTTCATCAGAAAGCAGTGTATAGCCCGGGCGGGTAGATTCTCCACCGATGTCCAGAATATCACACCCATCGGCAATCATTTCTTCCGTATGCTTTAGAGCGGCGTCCATATTATTCCATTTTCCACCATCAGAGAAAGAATCTGGAGTTACATTTAAAATTCCCATAATATAGCAGTGATTTTTAAAATCAAATTCTTTTGTTCCAATTTTCATATTAGTATTCCTTTTATTAATAGATAAGCTGGAGATTTTTCTTCTCCTGCGGCCAGTTACAGTCTTCCTGAGCTTCGCAGGCAAAACATGGCCGGGTTTTCTTGTCGGCAGCATAAAGAACCTGAACCAGCGGTGTATCTTCATCGGTTGGTTTACGATGAAGGCGGATGGCATGAAGAATGTCATGTATTTCTTCAAAAGTATATCCGCAGTCTTTCAAAATTGGCTCAGCAAGTTGTGCGCTGGCCAGATGATGCGGTGTACCGTCTTCATATTGCATTCCCTTGCCAATATCGTGAAGCAGAGCCGCCGCATAGACAACATCCTTCGTAAGGGGATAGTGATTTTCCAGTACGAGAATCCAGCTGGTTCTTGCCACATCTAATAAATGCTGCAGGTCATGACCGCAGTAACGCCTGTCTTTTTCAAGACGAGCAATCCGGGAAAGTTCTTTTGCAAAGACAGGGTGATTTCTGATTTGTTCAGGTCGATTCATAATTTCTTTATTTGTAGTATAGTAATAATTCATATTATAGTAATATTTGCACTATAGTATTAATTTACATTATAATATTATTAATATAGTTAAATTCATAATGTATAGCATATTGTTATTTGTGACATAACAATATGGTTACATACCAATCATACGCAAAACACGATCACACAAAATGGGGTTATCCTGAAATTCCCCACGGCAGACATAAGTCATGGTTTGAGTTCCGGGCTTTTTAACTCCACGCATGGTCATGCACAGATGCTCTGCTTCCACTACAACCATAACACCTCTGGGTTCTAAATAGGTCATCAATGCGGCAGCAATCTGTTCAGTCAGCTGTTCCTGAATCTGAGCACGCCGTGTATAGGCTTCTACAGTTCTTGCCAGTTTACTGAGCCCGGCAACTTTTCCATTGGGCAGATAGGCAATATGCGCCTTTCCGTAAAATGGCAGCAAATGATGTTCACATAAAGAGTAGAACTGGATATCTTTTTCCAGAACCAGATCATCATTGGTACAGTTGAACGTGACAGAAAGTGCTTTGCGGGCGGCTTCATCTGTGCCGGAAAAAAGTTCCTCACACATTCTGGCAATACGATCAGGAGTTCCGATCAGTCCTTCGCGGTCGGGATTTTCGCCGATGCCTTCCAACAGCATGCGGACAGCCTGTTCAATTTTTGGTTTGTCGATCATTGTTATTCCTCCTCAAAATAGACAAATGTATTGTAACAATGCCGGGATTCACAAAAAGATAAGATATGTAAAGCGGAGTGAGATGAAATGTGAATCGCAGCAATAATCTGGTGTGCCATCCAATGAAAATCATAAAATCGGGAAATCATGGACAGCAGCAGCTGGTTACAAACGATTCAGGAGAAGGGAAACCATTGCAATCCGAAGGAATGCGTGATAGAAGAATGGGTCTATGACGCATCCTTCTGGATATTCATAAAAAAACCGGGTGTGCCCAGGCACATCCGGTTCGTATGATTAGTAATTATATACATAATTGCTAAAGCAACGGGATGCGAACTGCATATCGCGGACATCAGTACAGCCTTACCTGATCGATCTGATTCACATTACCAGATGAAAAGAAAAACTGTAGGGCATTCGTTTCCCGGACATCTCCCCGTTCCAGGAACACTACGCATGCAATTCTACTTTGCCTGAAATCGTAATCAGTATATAATAGTAGTGCTAAAAAATCAATTATGATAATGCTCTAAAAACAGGATAATTTATGAAAAATAAACTGTAACATTGCTATGATGAACACTAATTATACAAAAAAAAGCTACTTTTGTATGTAAAATAGATGAAAAATACACAAAGTTTGGCATTGGTAAAAATGGATAATATGTGGAAAATATACATTGATTTTTTAAGCGTTTTGATATATTATATTGTTAAAGATTTGTCCATCTTTTACGGACGCACAAAAGAAGCCGTTTAAATTGTCACGAAGATACATGTTTGCCAAAAATCTATTGTTGAATTTTGATAAAGGTTGTACACGGGGCAACAAAAAGCTAAAAACGTACCAGATAATCATGTTTTTAGGTGAAAGATGATTATTCACGATACATTAACAATTTTAGGAGGTAATTATTTATGGGATTCAAATCAGACATCGAAATCGCTCAGGAAGCTACACCGATTCACATTCGTGAAGTTGCAGCTAAGATTGGTCTTACAGAGGACGACATTGAACTGTATGGCAAATACAAAGCTAAAGTAGATTACAATCTGATGACTTCAAAACCCGGCAGCGGCAAAAAAGCAAAACTGATCCTGACCACAGCGATCAACCCTACACCTGCAGGTGAAGGTAAGACAACTGTTACCGTTGGTGTTGGTGATGCTCTGGCTCAGATCGGCAAAAACGTTGTTCTGGCATTAAGAGAGCCCTCTTTAGGACCGGTTTTCGGTGTTAAGGGCGGTGCTGCAGGCGGCGGCTATCCACAGGTTATCCCTATG
>JBGVFN010000027.1:0-14493 GCA_045121095.1 Lachnospiraceae bacterium
CATATGAGTATATCTCCTTTAGGTGGATTGGTATTTAGTTTCTAGGCAATTCTATTTTACCATAAACCTTGAGGAGATATTTTATTTTTACAACAAAAAAATGCCGTATTTATGCGGCTTTTGGCGTTTCGCAAACGCCTAAAAAATATAATCATGAAAAGGAGAAAAGGATGAAGAAGCAGACAAGAAAGATACTGTCTCTGGTATTAGCTCTCGTTATGCTTGTAAGTATGATTCCTGTGCCTGTTCTTGCGGAAGAAAACAGCACAGCAGCAACTTATGAAGACGGAACTTATACAAAAACAGCTACAGTATATCCTGATGAATATGAAGATTTTACCGCTTATGACCTTAACATTGACGTTATAATAGACAGTGGAAAAATCACAAAAGTAGCATTTTCAGAGGGAAATACTTTTGGAGATGAGGATGATAATGAAACATACAGCAACAAAGCACTTAACGGCAGAGGTAAATATGTTGGTGTAGCTGCTCAGATTATTGAGAAGAATAGTGCTAATGAAAACGAAATTAATGTAGTATCGAGTGCAACCTGTACTTCAAAGGCAATCATTTCAGCAGTAGCCGCTGCACTGAAAGACGCTGCTGTGACAGAAGAACCCGGCACAGGTGATACTGGCAATACTGATGAAGATGATACAACGACTGAACCCGAAACACCGACTCAGCCGGACGGTCAGGAACCTTCTGAAACAACAACTTCTGAATATGTTCTAATGAACATTCCTTACGCTGAATTCTATGAAGCAGAAGTTCGTAATGATATTTCTGTAGATATTTTCACATCTGCAACTAAAAACAAATCAAGAACTGGAACCGGAACTATGGCTGGTGGTTCTTATCATGTAAATTCTGACGGCTCTGATATTACCGGTATTACTTTCCCTGTAAAAGTTGGCGAGGGTGTTGATTTATCTGAATACACACTGGTAACAGACGAAAGTTCTGTAGATATTACAGTAACAAATAAAGGAAATACAAGTACCACAACTTATAAAGGACAGGATGCGCTGTTTGAAAGTGCAAGCTATTCTTATTATATTTTGAACGAAGAACCGGGATTTTATAAAGAAGTATCCGTAGATGCAGAAGGAAATCTTAAATTTGGTGAAGTAATCGGTGAAGCAACAACAGTAGCTGGCGTAACAACAGAGCTTTTAACAGATACTTCTTATGGTGATTATCAGTTAAATCTGGAAGGATTCGATTTTAACACAAGCACTGATAAAGTATATGGTATTGTTCTTAGTACAGAAAATAACGATTATGGTCTCCGTCATCTGGAAAATATCTGGAAAGGCGTAGAATTGGCATGGTGTACCGGATTTACTGATGCAGTACATAATTGTCCTACTGATTCTGAACATTATAAATCCATGATGGGACAGACTATTAAAGAAATCACTTATTTTACAAGCAGTGGTATTTTTAAAATCCCTGTAAACGTATATATCCCTGTAAAATTTGAATGCTCTGTAGAGATTGCGGATACAGATAAAAACACAAGCAGTGCAGAGGTAACTGTAACTGGTCTTCCGGAAGATTTCAATGCTGTTTACACAGTAGAAGGTCTGGACGGTGCAGCAGTTGAAAATGGTACATTAACATGGAATAAAGAAACTGCAAAACAGGGTCAGTATATTCTGACAATTAGCGATAAAAATGAAAAATATGCAGAGGTATCAGCAGACTTTATTTTAACTACCGATGAAATGCCTGCTGTATATTCTTCAGAGACAGTCGCTTTGGGAAAAGCGGAAGGCTCTTCAGATGAAGCATTTGCAGAATATTTAAGTGCGATTACAACTGTTACGGTAAATGGAACAGATTATAAAGCTTCTGGTAAAGGCAGTGTAGTAATTATCAATACTGAAACAGGCAAAATCGACCTGGATGCAAGTAATGGCAGCGTCTTCTCAGAAAATGGAACTTATAGTGTGATTGTAAATGCAACTGGCTATAACAATCTTGCGTTTGAAGTAAACGTAGACCGTAGTGGCTATGTTCTGATGAACATCCCTTACGATGAATTCTACGAAGAAGAAGGAATCAGCGGAGTAGACGTAGCTACCACAGCAACTGTAAAGACTTACAACCAGAGTATGGCAGCAGGTTCTTATCATGAAGGATATGCAGCAGCAGACCCCATCAGCGATGCAAAGATCCTTGGTATCACCTACCCTGTATATGTGGAAGATATGGCTGTGCTGGCAGAACAGATAAAAGTAACTGATGAAAGTATAGGAACAATCACTGTAGCAACCGGAAAGAGTACTACAGATAATAAAGACGTAAGCGGCGTAGACCTGCTGTTTGCCAGCGGAAACTATGCGTATTATGTAATGACAGGAGAACCCACTCATTACAAGACTCTGAGCGTTGGAGAAGACGGAAGCTTTACATTCTCAGCAGTAAATGGAACTGTTACCGAAGCGGAAGGAATGACTGCGGGGCTGGAATACGGCGGCCACTACACCGATATCGAACTGGTTGTTTCCGCAGCAGAGATCACTGATACCGCAGTTGTAAATGCAGTAACCCTGACCACATCCGACGGAGAAAAATATGCGCTGCGTCATGTAGAACATATCTGGAGAAGGACCGATCTGGGCTGGAACTGGGAAGAACTGGATGGAAAGGGTCTGGCAGGAAAGACCATCACTAACGTAACCTATTACCTGAAAGATACTAAGACTGATGAAAATGGAACAGAAGAAACAGTTTACGGTATCTACAGATATGAAGTAAATCTGACAGTTAAACAGAACGCCGGAGAAGTAACCGCAGAGTTTGCGGATGAAAATACAATCACTCTGACAGGTCTGCCTGAAGGCATTGAAAATGCGAAAGCAACTGTAAAGACACAGGTAGGCAGAGGTGAAACAGCAACTGTTATCGCAGAAAATGTAGCAGTAGATGTAGTCAATGGCACCGGCACCATTACAACTGAATTATCAGCAGAAAATGGTACTTATCTAATCACTATTATCAGTGATAATTATGCAGATATCAGTGTAAATGCTGATTACCAGGTTGCTGAAACTCCTGAAGAACCCGGTGAGTCTGAAGACCCTACACAGTCTGAAGACCCCACACAGTCTGAAGACCCTACACAGGCTGAAAGCTCCGCAGAATCTGCAAATCAGTCAGAATCCGTTCAGACTGGTGACAGCAGCAACATGATCCTGTGGATGGTTCTGATGATGAGCTGTGTGGCAGCAATTGCTCTGATTCAGGTAAAACGCCGCAGTGATATGGAACAGGAATAGAGCTGAAACAGAATCATTAATCATTGTTTCCCACGGTGAAAATAGTTTTTATCTGGGAATGGGAATAAAATATTTCCAACAGAAACTGTTTTAATCCCACCGTAATTATATTACCCCTCTAAACGGACAAGGTCACCCGGAAAAGGTGGCCTTGTTGCGGTTGTTTAGAGTGTGTTTGCAAAACAGGGAAATATTTTAAGGAAAATACTCAGGCAAGATCTGGTATAAAAGAGAACGGCATTCCGTACGAGCCCGGTTTGCCATAGGAGTGGTAAAAGTGAAAAATAGAAAACGAAAAGGAAGGAAGCGAAAAGAAATAAAGCGAACACAAAGATTTCTGCCTTTTATACTTCTGCTGGTTTTGGCGCTGACCGGATGTGGCGGAGGTGCTGCTGCCGGGGAGAGTGACGGCATTTTGGAAACGGAAAAAAGTACCGGTATATCAGAAGAAACCGCACAGTCTCAGAATGTTTCGAAAGAGCAGAACGGAGAGATCTCTTCCGCAACCCGTGACATATTTGCCATGGATACCTACATGACATTGACAGGTTATGGAAAAAAGTGTGAGGAAGCGCTGGATGAAGCGGTTGCGGAGATTGAAAGACTGGATAATCTGCTTTCTACAGGCAACGCAGAAAGTGAAATTGCGCAGCTGAATCAAAATGGAAAGGGAATGATTTCCACGGATACACAGGTTATGCTGGAAGAATCCATTTCCCTGTTTGAAAGTACAGAAGGGGCATTTGACATTACCATTTACCCGCTGATGGTGGAATGGGGATTTACAACAGAGCAGTATCAGGTACCGGGAGAGGATGCTCTGCAGCAGTTGTTAAACAATGTGGATACTTCCATACTGGATTATGATGCGCAGACGCATATGCTTACACTTGGAGAAGGACAAGGCATTGACCTGGGGGCTATTGCAAAAGGATATACGTCCAATCGGGTTATGGAGATTTTTGAGGAATATGAGCTGGTTTCCGGTGTGGTTTCACTGGGTGGAAATGTACAGTGTTATTCTTCTAAGATTGATGGAAGCCCCTGGCGATGTGGTGTAGTGAATCCACTGGATCCGGATAATATGAACAATTATATGGGAATTGTTTCTGTCGTTGACAAGGCCGTGATTACTTCCGGCGGATATGAGAGATATTTTGAGGACGAAACAACGGGAGAAAAGTATCATCATATTTTGAATCCTGAAACGGGCTATCCCGCGGACAGCGGGCTGATTTCTGTAACCATTGTCAGTGAAAATGGTATGCTGGCAGATGGATTGTCCACCTCTGTTTTTATCATGGGGCTGGAAAAGGCGGAAGCTTACTGGCAGGAATATGGAGATACATTTGATATGATTCTCATGACAGAAGAACAGGAAATTTATATCACAGAAGGGTTGGAAGATTGTTTTACCGCACAAAACTTTCCACTGCATGTGATTGAACATAAATAAGACCAGAATATTCAGAAAAATCGAAAATCATTTATGGCACACTCGAAAAAATCGTTCTAGTATCCATGCAGCCAAACTTTGATTTCTGGCCGGATGGAGTTCTGGAGCATGCTTGAGAAAGGCTTTATGCAGGATGAACATCCCATTTTGAGAAAAATTTAGCCAAAACTGGGGTGTGCAGACTGCATGAATGATTTTTCAATACGCTCTGGGGTATAGGAAGTGAAGAAGTATCCGAAATACCCCCGAGCGGAGGTATAAGAAGCAAAAAATGTCCAGTTATACCCCCGAAAAAGAAGTTTTGGGGTATAGGAAGTGAAAAAGTATCCGAAATACCCCCGAGCGGAGGTATAAGAAGCAGAAAACGTTCACTTATACCTCCGTAAAAAGAGTGGTACTGGGCCATAGGAGGAAAAAGAGCGTATATGGCCCAGAAAAAATAGAGAAGTTGGGCCACAGAAGAAAAAATGGCCTGTATGGCCCAGAAAAAATAGAGAAACTGGGCCACAGAAGAAAAAAGAGCCTGTATGGCCCAGAAAAAATAGAGAAACTGGGCCACAGAAGAAAAAAGGCCTGTATGGCCCAGAAAAAATAGAGAAACTGGGCCACAGAAGAAAAAAGAGCCTGTATGGCCCAGAAAAAATAGAGAGATTGGGTTACAGAAGAAAAAGTACCTGTATAACTTAATATGGAGAGCATAATGAGTTAGAAATCTCATAGGAATAAGGAAAGGGAGGAATTTATACATAATGGAAGATAAGAAACCAGAGAAAAAAGGATTTTCCAGATTATCTTCACTGTTGAATTTGTGTCCGGCAGTTCTGGTTGTGGTATTGATTGTTATCATGCTTCCTGCCACAAGTCCGGTTCTTGGGGAAATTCCTGAGCTTCTGGCGATTCATGCGGATGCGGCATATCAGGAAGAATCAGAGTTGGGAAGTGGATGTAATATCAGGCGCAACCTATTCTTCAAAAGGTATTCTGGCTGCTATTCAGAATGCACTTACAGGAGAAAAGGTTGAAACAGAAACTGCACCTGTACAGGAGACAGAAGCACTGGTAGAAGAAGTATTTGAAGAACCTGAAGGATATCAGGATGGGACTTATTACGGTTCAGCCAGAGGATTTGGCGGTACTATTCAGGTGAAAGTTGTGATCTCAGATGGAAAAATTGCAGATATCAGTATTGTCAGCGCATCCGGGGAAACGCCTTCCTATATGTCTTCTGCAAAAGCGGTGGTAAGCAGAATTCTCTCTGCCCAGAGCCCCAATGTGGATACCGTATCGGGAGCGACCTATTCTTCCAATGGTATTATTAACGCCGTAAAAGCTGCTCTGCGGCAGGCAGCAGGGGTTAATGTTTCTGAGGATTTAGAAGATGATACAGAACTTCCGGTTTCAGGCTCCAATACTAATAATAAAACGAAAAAGCCTGTAGTTCAGACAACGGTTGTTTCTGAAGATGGCTATGTAGATGGTGTCTATGAAGGTACAGCAGAAGGATTTGGCGGTGATATCACCGTGCAGGTAACTATTTCTAATGGGGAAATTGCGTCTATCGAAATTATCAGCGCAGAAGATGAAACTCCTTCTTATCTGGTGGAGGCATCGGTGATGATTGACAGAATCCTTGGTGCGCAGAATCTGGATGTGGATACAGTATCAGGTGCAACGTACAGTTCTGCAGGCATTATGAATGCAGTAGCTGATGCATTAAGTAAAGCCATGCCGGCGTCTTCTGAAGATGGAAGTTCAGAAGACGGTGAAAACGCAGGAACTTCTAATAATGGAAATAACGGAAATTCGGGTACAGGAACAGCTTCAGGCAGCGCAGAAGGAAACAGCGGAATCAATAGTGGCAGCAGTACAGCTGGAAATGGTGCAAATAATACTAACAATGGCGAATCGAATGGTGATCAGACTGCTGTAGGCTATAAAGATGGTGTATATACAGGAGAAACTCTTTGTACTGATGACGATATGTTTACATATACCGTTTATGTAAGTGTTACGGTAGAAGAAGGAGTCATCGAAGATATTCAGGTTGAAAAAATCAATGATCAGTCCGATTACCCGGAAGATAATGACAGCTATATGGAATATGCCATCAACGGACGTACACGAAGCGGTGTCTGGTATGAAGGTGTAGTAAAATAGATAATTGATAATCAGAGTACGGACAATGTAGATGTAGTCAGTCGTGCAACCTATTCTTCCAACGCTATTGCAGAAGCCGTGCGCAATGCACTGGAAAATGCCGTGGAGATTCCTGAATCACCTGCAGAGGATGAAGGGCAGGATAATTCTGGAAATGAAAGCAGTAATCAGGACAGTTCAGCAGAGGATTCTAAAGAAGAAAGCAGTAATCAGGACGGTTCAGCAGAGGATTCTAAAGAAGAAAGCAGTAAACAGGACGGCTCAGCAGGGGATTCTAAAGAAGAAAGCAGTAATCAGGATAGTTCAGCAGAGGATTCTAAAAATGAAGACAGTCAGGATGAAGCTTCAGACAAATCCGATGGAGAACAGAATTCAGCTGTATATAAAGATGGAACTTATATCGGAGAAGCCCTTTGCTTTGAAGACGATGGGTTTACATATACCGTGCTGGCAGCTATTACAGTAAAAGATGGTATACTGACGGATATCCAAGTTGAAAAAATTAATGATCAATCTGAAGTTCCAGAAGACAATGAACCTTATATGGAATATGCAATCAATGGGCGCACTCGCAAAAATATCTGGTACGAAGGTGTGGTAAAACAGATCCTTGACAGCCAGAGTACAGAAAATGTGGATGCAGTCAGCAGCGCAACGTATTCCTCAAACGCAATTGTGGAAGCTGTAAGTAAAGCGTTAAAACAGGCTGCAGGCGAAGAAATTGTGATGGAAACTGTGACGGAAACAGAAGGAACTGTGACGGAAGCAGAAGGAACTGTGACGGAAATAGAAGAAACTGTGACGGAAACAGAAGAAACTGTGATGGAAACTTCAAAAGATGAAAGCACATTATCTGTTATGAACACAATCTTCATGGCATGGAATAATTTATTTGACAAAAGTAACCATGCAGTAGGGGCTGAACGGTCTTGCTGAATGGTTATTGACAAAAGTGCAGAAGGGAGCTTTCGTGGATGAAATATAAAAACTTTCTCGGTCGTCTGATAAGTCTGGCCGTAGTGGTAAGTTCACTATTTTATTACAATACCGTTGCTTTTGACAGACAGCAGATGGTGGAGGAACATGAACAGAAAATAGCAGAGGCGCAGGCTTACAATGAGTCGGTGATGGCATTGGAAAACAGCAGTGCAAAAGAAAACAGCACAGAAGGCAATGGTGCAGGCGGAAATGGTACAGATGTAAATGATACCCACGCAGCAGCATATGCCGATGGTACATATGAAGGAACAGGCCTTGGTTTCGGCGGAGAAATCCAGGTATCTGTTACTATCATAGATGGAAAAATATCACAGGTAGAAATTCTTTCTGCAGATAGTGAAGATCAGGCTTATTTTAATATGGCAAAAGTACTGGTGGACACCATTGTGAAAGAACAGAGTACTCAGGTGGATGCCATTTCAGGAGCGACGTTTAGTTCCAATGGGATTCTGGAAGCCACGCAGGACGCACTCAGTAAGGCGGTGACACCATAATGCTGATTCAGGAAAATAATGTAAAATTAAAGAATGAGTTTAATAATCAGTTACATAATAAGCCTAGTAATAGGTTAAATAATAAATCGGATGATAAACTGAATAATAAACAGGTTAATAAACTAAATAATAAACCATTAACCGCCGGACAGCTGCGAAAAAAGCAGGAAAAACAGCAGCGCTTTGTACGGGCAATGATCCAGTTGATTTTCTTTATCAGCATGCCCTCTGCTTTTGTGGCGGGATTTTCAGGGGTGAAATATCTGTTTAACCAGATTGGAGCGGGAAGTGTGCTGGAAGCCACCAGCTTTGTGGTCACACTGATTGGTTTATGCGGATTTACTATTTTATTTGGAAGATATTTCTGTGGCTATGTATGTGCATTTGGATCCCTGGGAGACTGCATTTACTGGATCTCCGGTCTGGTTCAGACAAAAGTGTTTAAGAAAAAGAAACAATTCTCATTACCAGAAGGATGCTTTGGAATTCTTCAGAAAGTGAAATATATTATCCTTGCGTTAATCGTTATCCTGTGCGCTTTTGGGGTATATGGAAAATTCTCCGGGACAAGTCCATGGGATGTATTTTCCATGATAACTGCAGGAAGATTTGTTTTCAATGGATATACAGCAGGGGTGATTCTGTTGCTGCTGATTGTGGCAGGAATGGCAGCGCAGGAACGGTTTTTCTGCCAGTTTCTGTGTCCCATGGGAGCGGTATTTGCGTTGCTGCCCATCCTTCCCATTTCTACATTAAAACGGCAGAAGGCCAATTGCGGCAAAAACTGCAGTGTATGTCAGAAAAAATGCCCGGTGCATCTGGGGCTGGAAGAAGATAGTCTTTTATCAGGAGAATGTATCCGCTGCGGAAAATGCGCACAGGTGTGTCCGCGAGGTAATATCCATGATGTGGGAGGAAAATTATCGGGCAATGAACTGTGGCTGGTGGCAGGAAAAGGAATTCTTTTCTTTGCTATGGGCGTGATGCTGGGGCTGTGCAGGTTCTTTTAGGAGAAAATTAATAGATTAATATCAAAAAATAATACTCTCAGTAGACAAATGGCGTGTATCCTCTTCTTGTCCGCTGAGGGTATGTTTATTTTAGTCAGATCAATTCCTGTTAATACATGTCCTTTTATGCAAAGAAACGCTCGTTCCAGGGCATAGTCTGATTTACTGCACTTCTTCCGGAAAATCCACATACCCCTGAAGCCATACATCACCTTTAAATCGTCTTCCCACAGCCGGTTCTCCAAAAAGATCCTTCTGGTTAATGATCACGCTGAAGTGGATATCATTACATTCAAGTAAAAAGTGATAAATCTTTTCATGGGTAAAGGTATTCTCAATTTCTTCCATCTCCAGAATATCACCAATAATAGAATACTGGTCACATTCCATACCAGCCGGCATAAAGCAGGTATCCACAATGGAATAAAGATCCTCATGCTGAATACGCATGGCGGCCTGATTGAACTGGTCAATATCATACATGGTCAGGGATTCCATAGCGGACTCATCCCCATTGCGGGCCGATTCAATCAGATTAACCCGTTTTTTAGACATCACAAGAGCCTGATTGCGGTCAGCCACCGTTTTACGAATCGGCAGTAAAATGCAGCCATTATTGGACATGGCGCTCAGACGAATGGGCATTTTCTGTTTCAACGAAATATGATCGCTGATACAATTCAGATAACCATTGGTATTCTGCAGGTAAAAAATCAAAGAAATACCAAGCCGATATTCCTCACACATCACGGAAAACGCATACCGGTCCGCACGGCGGGAAATACTGCAGCTTATATTAGAAGAAACGGTACTGCTTTTAAAATAAGGATAATAATATTCAATCTGGAAACGGTCATCATCATCATACTCACCAAAAATACCGATTCCCATATCCTTACCAAAATCCTTTTCCATGGTGATAAAAGTGGAATCCAGCAGATCGGACACTTCAATATTGTCCGGTTTATCATAAACCTGGCTCAGCAGCTTTTGAATCTCTTTGTGGCGTGTATAATCGGAAAAACCAATTGCTCTTAAATATTTATGCATAATCCTCCTTCCTGTTAAGAGGTCAAATGTTTGCATTGTTTTTTTTCTGTTGTTAGATTATATTACAAGGAAATACACTTTTCAAGGCAGAAGGAATAGGAAAAACATGAATTTATATAAATTTAATGATCATAAAGATTATGAAAATCATAAAAATTATAAGCCAGGCGAAGGTTACAAGGAACTTGGATATGATAAGGGGCAGGCATATTGCGGGAAATATGAGGTTCATAAAAGTTTAGAAGATAACAAAAAGAATGGACATGAAGGTAATAATGCTTCTGAATATTATAAAAACTATGCCGGAGAACGTTATTACACATTAAATCAATATCTCAAAAAAAGATTCGGGCAGAAAGTATATAAACTGGCGCTGGACGGGGGCATGAGCTGTCCCAACCGGGATGGCACACTGGGACACGGAGGATGTATTTTCTGCAGCGCAGGCGGCTCCGGTGAATTTGCCATCAAAGCAGCAGGGCGGGAAAATGGCGATGATTCAGGAACTTTAAAGATAATTCCCGGTTCCGTAACCGCTCAGATTGAGCAGGCCAAAGCAAAAATCTGTCAAAAAACCAATGCAGCCTTATTTATTGCATATTTTCAATCCTACACCAACACCTATGCATCAGTAGAATACCTGCGGCAGATTTTTACAGAAGCCATTTCCCATCCTCAGGTAGCAGTCCTTTCCATCGCAACCCGCCCGGACTGCCTGCCCCCGGAAGTCATACAGCTGTTAAAAGAACTCAACCAGATCAAACCCGTATGGATAGAACTGGGACTTCAGACTATTCACGAGAGAACTGCTCAATACATCCGGCGGGGCTACCAACTCTCCTGCTATGAAAATGCCATAAAACAGCTCCGAAAAGCAGGAATCGAAGTCATCACCCATGTAATCCTGGGACTCCCCGGAGAATCCAAAGAAGACATGACAGAAACCATACGTTATCTCGCCCGGAAAGCAGAAGAACCATGGGGAAGTGAGAACACTCAAAATCAATCACTCATGCAGGCTGCAGAAAGCCGTGAAAATAAGGACGACACCAAAACATTCATACCGCCTGCTGCTGCATACATGACTCAGGGAATCAAACTCCAGCTGCTTCATGTACTGGAAGGCACCGACTTAGCAGAAGACTATCAAAAAGGAACTTTTCAAAGCCTTACCATGGAAGAATACCTGGACATCCTATTCACCTGTCTCCAAAACCTGCCCCCCGAAACCATCATCCACCGAATCACCGGCGACGGCCCAAAAAACCTTCTGATCGCCCCCACCTGGAGCACCAACAAAAAAAACGTCCTCAACACCATTCGCCGGGAAATGAAACAGAGGAACATCGTACAGGGACAAGAATATGTAAAAACAGGAGAATAGAAAAGTCAAGCATTTATATGCAAGTAATAATTGTCTGGCAAACTCAGTTGCTATTCCTTAAATCTGTATATTTCAGAAAACTTGGGCCATAGAAGAAAAAACAACTGGTATGGCCCAGAAACAACCTTCCCGCAACAAACAACCGCTGAGACTCCCCCAAATAAACGTAAACGGCGGAATTAAGCAGCTCCCCTATAAAGGAGACCCTTGATAAACGTCGGTACTTGATTTTTCAAAGGCTTTGCCTGCCGAAAAATCTTAGTATCCGCTACGTTTATCACGGAGCGAGAGCGCGTCTCCGTATAGGGGAGCTGCTTAATGGAGCCATCCACCACGTTTATCCCAAACTCTGAATCCACCCCTCCATATATTCTCTGATCAGATAAAATGGAGCATCTCCAATCTCCAGCAAAAATGTATGGAACTGCTTCAAGTCAAACTTTTCTCTCAGTTCCTCCTGTGCATCGGCCTTTAAATCCAGAAATTCCAGATATCCCACATAATATTTGAGGTAATTGCAGGGCTGAGAAACAATGGAATAATACAGTTCTTTAATGATAGATTCATCACTGATAGCATAAATCTCTTTCAGCCATTCGCTGGTTTCGTCCAGTGTCCAGCCATCGTAATTGATGTAAAAATCAAGCAGCGCATAGATTCCCAGATTTGCAGAATTGTTGCACTGTGCTAAAGTGGTCAGGTCGGAATCCAGTTCTGTATCGTAGCTGTAAGCCAGATTTTCTACGTAGGTTGCCCAGCCTTCGGAGTAACCGGAGACGGAGCAGATCTGGCGGATGGGAGAGTCACTGCAGGCAGCGGAATAAACGGTCTGGTACAGGTGGCCTGGATATCCTTCGTGTGCCAGAGTGGTGTACAGGTCGGATACGGTACATAATTTTTTATTAATATAAATGACATTGTCGGTCAGGTTATCAATGGGAGGGGTCAGATAAAAAGCAGGGCTTAAAGAATCCTCCATGGACTCGCTGACATATTTCACATCCAGCTGAATATCCGTTGTTAATTCAGGAAAATCTTCCTGTATCTTTACCTGAAGATCCTCAAGGATTTCCTCAGGGTCTGTCAGTGTGAAAGCAAAATCATTTAACTGGGTACTTAACTGGGGATTTTCCTGTAAAATGGTCTGGATGGTCTGCAGATCGCTGTTAATCTGTTCCAGGGCCATTTTCTCCAGTTCCGGGACAGAACGGTCGGTACCTACACTTTGTTTTAAAAGATACATATAGTAATCTTTACCATTTTCAAATTCACAGAGACCGCCTTCATTGGTGCCGCTGCCTTTCAGGTCTGTTAATGCATCGATTAATTTCTGGTAAGCCGGAAAAACACTGTCCGTAACCAGGGTGCGGTTTTGTTCCAGATATTCTTCTTTTTTGGCAGAATCCAGCTGTTCCATGGCATCCAGGCGTTCTTCGAATGTTGTAATTAAGAAATTATCATCCGTTTCAGAAATAAACGACTGGCAGTCACTAATGACCATATCGACGCAATAATCGGACATAAAAAGGCCAGCCTGGGCTTTTTCCTGCTCATAAGTAATGATCTGGTCAAAATAACGGTTCATGTCGCCGAGAAGTGCCAGATAATCAGTAATATCTTTTTCTGTATTTAAAGTATATTCAGCCAGTAATGTGGGAAGCTCTGCCTGAAATCCGATGGAGGGCTGTAAAATTTCCTCATAGTAAGGGTATGAGCCGGCCATGGCACTTAATTTCAGTGTGTTATCCAGAATATCATAGGTAATCTGCTGATTGGCAGTCAGTTTATCGTAATCAAATTCGCGCAGTTCCTTGCGCAGTTTTTCTGCCTGCCTGCAGGCTTCATCCGTGTTCTCCCCGCTGAATTCTCCAAGTGTCAGGGGATAATCAGAAATGCCATAGGAAGAAGGATCTTCCAAAGTATAATGAAGATTTAGCGTATTTTCAGTGATTTCGTCTCGAAACAGATTCAGGGTGAATTCTTCAAATTCAGTCTGTTCATCTGTTAATTGTACCGTTTCATTCTCCGGAGAAATGGATTCATATGTCTTTCCGGCAGTATTCTGACAGCCGGTCAAAGAGCAGGTCAGTAGAGAAATCAGAAACAGATGTACAAGTATTTTGTGGAATAATCTGTTGGATTGTGTCATGAAAAGTTCCCTCCTAAAATAGTATCGTGCTGTTGGGCAGACGATGCAAGGTTACTTTTAGTATATCACAATACAACTGATAATAGAATCTCAGTATGTTAACAAAATCTTACAAGTATATTAATGAACTATCCACCACTTAAGTAAATTAGTTTGAAGAGGGGGTCATGAGAACAGCGCGTGACCATTAGGCCATTTGTATTCTCATAGGCGTTGCCACAACGCCTCTGCTATAAAATATCAGCTTTATGAATGGGTATATACTATTTATATTCGTGTTTTAAAATTGTTTTGTGAAAATTCATTTGTGGATTTTATTAGTGTACCGTCTCAGTTATTTAGCGAAATATCAATGCAATAGTACACTAGTATAGCTCGTTTTTAAAAGCTTTATGTTATTTCCCTTTTGTGATATACTGCTTTATATATCAAATCAGGGGGAAAATCATATGCCTAAGAATGCAACACCCATTAATCTTACAGACGAAGAAACCTGCTATCTTG
>JBGVFN010000028.1:0-6040 GCA_045121095.1 Lachnospiraceae bacterium
AAGGAGGCGTAGCGGGCTACGCTGACTGAATCTGAGAAAAATTTAGCCAAAACTGGGGTGTGCAGACTGCGTGAATGATTTTTCAAACACGCTCTAGGGGAATTAGTTCCCAATTATAAAATGAATTTGATTGAGTTGGGGAAATTGGATCAGGAGACCATTAAAAAGTTTAATTCAGATTTTCGATTTGTTGCTGCATATGCAAAATATAAGGATTCACCAAAACAATTAAGGCAGTTCGTGCAGGAAACAGATTCAAGGCTAAATCACCCTTTGGAAACACAAAATGCTATAGCTGCCATATCAGGTGACCTGCGTTATCTGGAAATGGAAATAGAAAAAAAGGAGGAAATAACCATGTGTAAACTATATGATATGTTAATGAACGAAGGTATTGAAAAAGGTGTACAGCAAAATAAAATAGAGAATGCCAGAAACCTATTAAAATTTTTAGATGATACTATCATTTCAGAGTGTGTGGGATTGCCTTTAGAAATGGTGAAAAATCTAAGAATAAGGAGTTTCGAACATGAATCTGACTGATATACTGGTTTCTGAGGCGAAGAAAAAGCAGATTGGACAGATATCGCTGGAAGCAACACAGATGGGCAGACCATTATATGAAAAGTATGGTTTTGTTCCCATGAAGGATGAGATGGAATTGCCCTGTTCATGTCAAAATTAAAGAAGCCAGGAGGCTTAAATAAAAAGATGGAACTTATTGTGATAAATTTTTAATGGTGTATATGTTGTGATGAAATCAAAAGATAAATTAACCTGTCATTTTTTAACAGAAGAGGAAAAATGGCAGGTTAGTGATTGGAAATATTCCGGTGAATATGAGATTTATAATTTACCACCTTGTGAAGTACAAAAACAGCAGCAGACTGGCTTCTTTACTCCCGGTTGGGAGAAAAATTATTATTCCTTTTATGATGGAGATCGTTTTATCGCTTATATTAATATGCGGGAAGATAAAGAAGGTGTGATGCTGGGAATCAGCGTAAATCCAGCATATTGTAATAGAGGATACGGTCAGCGTGTCTTAGAAGATGCCTGTATCATTTCTCAAAAACGCTGCCCGGATAAATGTGTATATCTCATTGTGCGTACATGGAACCAGAGGGCCATTGCCTGTTACCGAAAAGCCGGTTTTGTTATGGATGGAAAACCTTTTGAAATGGTAACAGGCAGTGGACCTGGAATTTTTGTAAAAATGGTAAAGTGGTAAAAGTGGACATGTCTGCTGTCCGGGACTTTTATCTAAAAAGATCGATACTCCAGATATTCCAGAAATTTTTTAACCGCTAACGATGCGGTTTTTCGTTCGCGAAGAGCAAGGGCAATGTGGCGGTAAGCAGGTACATCCAGTTCTTTTGCCACGATATGATAGGGAATCCGTTTTAAAATCAGCTGCGGCAGGATGCTGATTCCCAGACCGCTTTCCACCATGGACATGATGGCGTAATCGTCCCATGTTGTGAAATGTACCTGCGGGGTAAGATGATTTCGCTCAAAAACTTCTGAAATTTCTGCTTTTGCTCCTTTTTCCAGAAGCATAAAAGGCTCATGGCACAAATCTGCCAGTGGAACTTTATCGCATTTTGCCAGAGGATGATTTTCCGGCAAAATGGCAAGCAAATTGTCCTGTTCCAGATAGATGGTTTCAAATTCCGGTCTGGTGGGAAGACGCAAAAAGCCACAGTCCACACGTCCTTCTGCAATCCATTCTTCAATTTCAGTATAATCCCCCAACAGCAGTTCATAATCAATTCCGGGGTAATCCTTTTGAAATGCTTTAATAATATTAGGAAGCCAGTGAGTAGCTACGCTGGAAAATGTCCCGATCCGGATAATACCGGATTGTACGCCGTGCAGGTCATCCACCTGTATCTGCAGTTTCTGATATTCTTCACAAAGACTTTTTGCATAAGGCAGCAGTCTTGAGCCATCGGAGGTTAATTTTACCCCGGTGCGGTTCCTTTCCAATAACGTAATTTTCCATTCTTTTTCCAAATCGTTGATCATACGGCTGATTCCTGACTGGGAGTAGTTCAGAATCTCTGCAGCTTTTGTAAAACTGCCATATTCCACCGTTTTTATAAATGCCATATATTTTAAAATATTCATCGGTAATCCTTTGTCTATGCGATTTTGTAATGTAAATCATGTAAAAAATCCGTTTTCCAAATGTATCATAACACGATACAATATCAATGTAAATATTACTCTGGTGATTTAACAGAGCATAAGTTTAAAGTGAAAATACGAATCGCTGTAGAATGCTTCACCATTGTGGACAAAAAAGTAACAGGAATACGGGAGGTATGAAAGGTAGAATGAAAAGGGCGTATTGTAAATACATAACAGCACTTTTGCTGTTTGGTTTAAATGGGATTGTGGCAAGTCATATTGACCTGAGCAGTCATGAGATTGTTTTATTGCGGACATTCATCGGGAGTATGCTGCTGATGGGTATCTATTTTTTGAGAAAAGGGAAAATAACCTTTTATAAACATAAAAAGCAGTTCTTTTTTCTTTGTATATCCGGTATGGCCATGGGAACCAGCTGGATGTTTCTTTATGAGGCTTATGCACAGATTGGTGTCAGTATTGCGTCCCTTTTATATTATTGTGGGCCGGTTATGGTAATGGCGGTATCACCCGTCTTATTCAAAGAACGATTGACAATTCAGAAAATGATCGGTTTTCTTGCAGTGCTTTGCGGCATTTTTTTAGTAAATGGCAGTGCATGGAGCGGAAACAATCTGTTTGGCATTTTCTGTGGTATGATGTCAGCCGTTATGTATGCTTTCATGGTTATTTTCAATAAAAAAGCAGCAGAGATTACCGGGCTTGAAAATTCCATGCTGCAGTTGTTGATCAGTTTTCTTACGGTGGCGGTATTTGTGGGAGTCCGACAGGGATTTGCACTGGAGATTCCCAAAACAAGTATCATCCCTATTTTGATCCTTGGTCTGCTGAATACAGGAATTGGATGTTATTTTTACTTTTCGTCAATTGGAAAACTCCCTGTACAGACGGTGGCAATCTGTGGTTATCTGGAACCGCTGTCTGCAGTACTCTTTTCAGTGGTTCTTTTACAGGAACAAATGCTTTTACCGCAGATAATGGGGGCTGTTTTGATTATCGGAGGTGCTGTTTTTGCAGAATGTTTTCAGAAGGTTCATCAATCATAATATGCAAGTTTCCAAAATGGAGAGGAAGTTCTGGACTTGATTTCTTATTTATGCCAGGCTTTTCAGGAAGAACAGTTTTAGATACAAAAAACGCTTCTTTATTCAGTGCGGCGATCAATCACCATTTCTGTTAAAGAAGCGTTTTTCGCGTTATTTATTTTGCCCCGTCTTCGTTATCTGTCTTTACGCCCATGAGTTTTCGATACATGGTGAGTTTTTCCAGCAGATCTTTGGGAATCTCTCTGGGAATGGGGAACACTTTTGCATTTACCAGAGGGTCTGCGAATTTGACCATAAATTCTACCGTACGGATAAATGCATCCGCATCCAGTGGTTCTAAGGTGTCCCGTCTGGAGTGGATTTCCGCACCGCCTTTGCAGCCCCCTCTTCCAATTGTCATGGCAGGGACATAGGAATTTACAAAAGCAGAAGAGTCGGAAGAATATAAGTCTGTGGAAACCTCAATGGGGAATCCTTCAATCTTTGCAAAAAATTCAAGATATTTGGCAAAGGATTCATCACAGGAACAGCATGCTCTTTCATAGCCCAGTAAAGTGCCGGTCATATCCACATTTATATCGAACAAATAGTGTTCCAGTTCTTCTTTGTGCATATCACAGTAAGCTCTGGAGCCCAGCAGACCGAATTCTTCACCGCCGCACCAGATGAATTTCAGGGTTCTTTTGGGAGGATTTGCTTTAAAATGATGCATCAGTTCCATAATGGTCATGGAACCGGTTCCATTGTCCCATGCACCGGTGGAGTAGATGACAGAGTCATAATGTGCACTGAATACAATGATTTCTTCCGGTTTTTCACTGCCTTCCATGGTAGCGACTACATTGTGGCTTTTTACCATGCGGTCGGCATCCTGTTTTACCACCATGTGAAGTTCTGTGGGATGCATGCGAAGCAGTTTCTGAGCCTCTGTAATGTGGATTACCACACCAGGGAAATTGGTATGATCATCAGGAATCCGCAGCAGATTTTTGGTACGCAGCTCGGGAATCATTTCTTCCGGGTCAAATAAAGAGCCGAAAGTCAGGATAAAGCCGGCAGCACCGGATTTTTCCAGTTTTTCCCGCATATCCGGATTAAAATCACCGGTAAATAAGATGATTTTATCCTTTGCATCCATCAGGTTAGCATCGGTACCATTTTCTACGTAATATAAAGGTGCGGTAATTCCTTCATCGGGCGTCTGACCGCTTTTTCCAATGCCGATGCAGGGAATGGAGTGAAAGTCCGGTGCGGTTACTTCCAGCCTGGTTTCAAAAATCTCAGGCATATTGATGTCAAATTCTTCAATTGTAACAGGAACATCAGCTTTTTTACATTCCTCTTCCAGAATGTGCGCACATTCCAGTTCTTTTTCTGTTCCCGCTACGCGTTCAAAACTGATTTTTTTCAGTAATTCAAATGCTCGGTTTTTGCAGATATTCATAATAGTGTGAAACCTCTTCTATTTCTTTTTTACATCATCCTTGGTTTTCTCTGGAATTCCTCTCACTTTGCGGAATGTTACAAGTTTCTTCTGGAGTTCTTCCGGAAGTTCTCTGGGAACAGGGAATACTTTTGCATTAATTACAGCATCAGAGAATTTGACCATAAATTCTACGGTGCGGATAAAGGTATCCGGATCCAGATAATCCATCACATCCCGGCGGGAATGAATTTCCGCACCGCCGTTGCAGGAGCGTCTGGAGAAGCTGACAGCAGGTACTCCGGCATTTGCAAAGGCAGAAGAATCGGAGGAATGTAAGTCGATTGAGGACTGAATGGGAAATCCTTCCAATTTTGCCAGAAAATCAATATAAGTTTTGACAGATTCATCACAGGAGCAGATTACAGTATCATATCCCAGCAGAACACCGGTCATGTCCACGTTGATATCCAGTAAATGGGTGGATAATTCGGATTCGTGCATTTCGCAGTATGCTCTGGAACCCAGCAGTCCCTGTTCTTCGGCACCGCACCAGATAAATTTTACAGTTCGTTTAGGGGGATTTGCTTTAAAATGATGCATCAATTCCATAATGGTCATGGCACCAGTGCCATTATCCCATGCACCGGCGGAGTAGATGACAGAATCATAGTGGGCCGAGAAGGTTATAATTTCTTCCGGTTTTTCTGTACCTTTAATGGTAGCGATGACATTGTGGCTTTTTACCATCTTTTTGGCATCCTGTTTCAATACCATACGAATTTCCTGGGGATGCATGCGAAGCAGCTTCTGGGCTTCTGTAATATGTATCATAAGACCAGGAAGATTAAAAGGATCATCGGGATGTTTTCTCACATTTCTGGTACGCAGCTGCGGAATCATTTCTTCCGGATCAAATAAAGAACCGAATGTAATAATAAAACCAACTGCACCGGCTTTCATCATATTGTCCCGAACTTCAGGCTTCAGAGCACCGGACAGCAGTACGATCTTTCCTTTTGCATCCAGCATATTGAGTTCGCTGCCATTTTCAACATAGCATAAAGGAGCGGAAATTCCTTCATCGGGGGTCTCACCGCTTCTGCCAAGAGCAATACAGGGAATACTGCAAAATTCCGGCTGAGTCACTTCCAGTTTTGCTTCAAAAATATCGGGTTTACTGATTTCAAATTCTTCTAAAATAACAGGAACATCCGCTTTTATGCATTCTTCTTCAAGCATGTGGGCGCACAATAATTCTTTGTCTGTTCCTGCAATGCGCTCAAAACTTATCTTTTCCAATAATTTAAATGCTCTATCCTTACATACATTCATAAATATTAACCTCTTTTCTATTTTACACCAGTTTACAACTTTTTAAATAAAAAAATACAAATACATCTCTTTGTAGTATAAT
>JBGVFN010000029.1:0-29736 GCA_045121095.1 Lachnospiraceae bacterium
GCGCCTGAAAACACGGCCGGCATTTCCATAAACAGCTTTCGGACTCAATTTTTTTTTTTTTTTTTCTGCTTTTCACCTCAAAGTTTTAAAACCGAAAGTTCAATAAAAGCGACTGTACAGGAAAAAAACAGCGAACACCAGCTGTTCCACCAGTCTGCGCTGCATGCCGCCACGATTCCTCCTGCTCCCAGAACAGAAGCAACCAGAACAGCCAGCAGACTGATACTCTTTTTGTACTTTTTCCTGCTGATTTTTTCATAAAGAATCAAAACCAGAGAATTCATCAGAACCTCTGTTGCAAAAAGCACATCCAGATAAATTACGCCGCTGTTGTTCACACTGTTTTTCCTTCTTTCCGCTGCTTTTATATTGATTCATTTTTAGAAACGTGCTTTCCACTCATTTTATCTCAGAGAAAGTACCTTTTTTGTAAAAAAATAAGAGCATCTCTGCTCTTTTCATCGACAAAAAATGCCGCCAGATGACACTGACGGCATTTCAAATCCTGTTTTATCCTGTTATAATCCTGTTTTTTCATCGGTTTTAGAGTATGGCAGTACTCCGAATCCTGTACTTCGTTTCTGCATACATGTGCTGCTGTATACATCACTTTTTATCTTTTTGTATCACTTATTTTCCTGTATTACTTTATCTTTTTGTATTTTTAAAAAAGTCAGGGAATACAATGTCTTTCATCTTTTCAGTAGGTTCCACTTTGCTGGCTGCATTGCCAAAATTATAGCTGCCGCCTACCTGATTTAAGGTATGTTTGGGCTGTTCCTGTGTGGGGGGAACCTGGGGTCTGGTGCGGGTTATAGTTTCTTCTGTTGTTTCAGGTGCATCCAGACCAGTAGCAATAACGGTAATTACTACTTCATCAGACATATTTTCATCATATCTTGCACCAAAGATAATATTAACTTCTTCGCCAGCCAGTTCCTGTACATATTCTGCTGCTTCGGAAGTATCCATCAGACTGATATCACCGGTAATATTAAAGATAATATCTGAGGAACCTGCAATCGTAGTTTCCAGAAGTGGACTGGAAATTGCCTGTTTTACTGCATCCTCTGCCTTATTGTCACCCTTGCCGTAACCGATACCGATGTGAGCAATACCTTTATCCTTCATAACAGTACGTACATCGGCAAAGTCCAGATTGATCAGCGCGTTCACATTGATCAGATCGGTGATACCCTGTACTGCCTGCTGCAGGATCTCATCTGCTTTGCGGAATGCATCGGGAATGGTTGTCTTCTTATCAACAATCTGCAGAAGCTTCTGGTTGGGGATCATGATCAGAGTATCTACACTCTTTTTCAGTTCCTCAATACCAGCCATGGCATTTTTCATACGAGGTTTTCCCTCGAATTTGAAAGGCTTTGTAACAACACCAACGGTAAGGATCCCTTTATCCTTAGCCATCTTTGCAATTACAGGTGCAGCACCGGTTCCGGTCCCGCCGCCCATACCGCAGGTTACAAATACCATATCTGCATCTTTAATAATATCCTGAATCATATCAGCACTTTCTTCTGCTGCTTTTTTACCAATCTCCGGTTTTGCTCCGGCACCCAGACCTTTTGTAAGCTTTTCACCGATCTGAAGTGCTACCGGTGCTTTACACAGTGTCAATGCCTGACTATCTGTATTCACACCAACAAATTCTACACCGCCAATATTTTCCTCAATCATGCGGTTTACGGCATTATTACCGGCACCGCCAACACCAATTACAATTATCTTGGCTTCGCCTTCATATTCATCTATCTTCACTTCGAGCATATGAGCCCCTCCTTCATCACAGTCTACCGTATGCGCGGATTTAGGTCATCCTAAACACTTAACAATATCTTATTTTATTTTGATAAAATAATCAACTGTTTTTTCAAATTTTTAACAAAACACTTCCGCAAAAACTGCCCTATTTTTTAGGTAACTATTCAGCCAAGCATGATTTTTGTTCAAAATACCGTGTCAAGCTTGCTTGTAAACGGTATTGGGGACAGAAAATCGTATTTGGCGTTTAGCCAAATGAATAATCGCGTGCCCTTTAGGGTATTTCGAAGAAAATTATGAATGCTTGCTGAATTTATTCAAGACAGTTCAGCAAGGCTGAACTGTTACATTATTTACTGTTCCTGTTTAAAATAATATGTACCATCAGAGGATGCTCCCGACTGAATATTGTCCAGATACAACGTGCCTTTCAGCCCTTCCAGTTTTGGAAGAATTGCATCCAGTTCTGCAATTTTCAGATCCATATTATCCGGTTCTCCCAATTCAATTTTCACATCGCCTGCATATGCACTGACGCTGGTGGCTGAGTCAAAGGAAATCCTCTCAATCTTCAGTTCATATTTCTCAAACAGCTGAGTCATCATAAGTACCTGGTTAAACACACTCTTCTGCTCTGTTTCCAGCGTTTTATGCAGTACAATCTGCGAAAAATTAATTCCCTGAACTTCACAGATGCCTTCCAGCTTACTCGAACTGCTTTCTACTACTGTTCCATCCCTGTCAAAATACATATAACTGCCCATGTAATATACATAGCCGATGATATTTTTCTCATATACAATTACTTTCACTTTATGCCGATCTACGATTTCGATCTGGTAACGCTCTATAAAGGGAATCTCCTTATTTTTTCCGAAATGATTGTCCAGATAGCATTTGATTGTATTGTTTTCCACTGTAGAATCGAACAGAAATGCTTTAATTTCATCTTCTGTATAGAAACTGTTTCCTGTTACAGTCACAGTTTTTATCGTTGAACTCCCGATTGCAATCACTGCAATCAGCAGCAGCGCCAGTAAAACCAGCACGACTATCCATCCTGTTTTTCGTTTTTGGAACCTATCCAGCATGTTTCTCCTCCAAGTATCCTGATTGTATCTGTAATGGATTCATATCCTCGTTGAACATGGTAAAAATCATCTATAATGGTCTCTCCATCCGCACCCATAGCCGCAATTACCAGTGCAGCACCGCCTCTCAGATCCGGCGCTGTTACTTCTGCTCCATGGAAATGGCATCTTCCCTGAATCCAGGCCTGTTTCTGATCCTGGTCAATGGTGATACAGGCTCCCATTTTTCCCAGTTCATCTGCTGTGCGGAACCGGCTGGAAAATATATTCTCACGAATCCTGCTGTTTCCACAGGCTCTGCAAAGAACTGCCAAAAGCGGAGACTGGAGATCTGTGGGAAACCCTGGATGCGGAGCTGTCTCCAGATACGATACAGGAAATATCCGATCTGGAGCTCTGCAGATCAGCCGCTCACTTTCCACTGTGATGGCAGCCCCCATCCGCCGTAAAACCTGTAAAGTGGATTGCATCCAATCTACTGGCACATGTTCCAGTTCAATCATACCACCTGTATTCATACAGCAAAAAAGCCATGTGCCTGCTGCAATCCGGTCACCTGCCAGAGTAAATTCCATATCTTTGGTTTTCTGCTTCCCATGTATCCGGATGCACGAAGTTCCCTCTCCGCAGATATCAAATCCCATTTGCCTGAGAAATGCTGCCAATTCCAGAATTTCCGGTTCTCTGGCAGCATTTTCGATGATCGTAATTCCCTGTGCACCGGTAGCTGCCAGCATCAGATTCTCCGTAGCTCCCACACTGGGCAGGGGCAATGTAATCCGGGTGCCGGTCAGCTGTTTTGCCTGTACGCAAATGCATTCATCCTGCAATTTTATCTGACTTCCCAGCTTTTGAAATCCATCCAGATGAAAATTAATGGGGCGGCTTCCCAGCACACATCCGCCAGGATAAACAGCCTCTGCTTCCCCACATCTAGCCAGCAGTGCTCCCATAAAAATCACGGAAGAACGCATCTGTTTCATAAAATGTGCAGGAATCCGGGTACTTTTTATTTGTGCGGCATGCACCACCACCCGATTGCCTTCTACTTTTATCTCTGCTCCCAGTGCACGCATAATCTTTAATGCAGTAACCACATCCTGAATCATTGGTACACCATCCAGAACCGTTATGCCCGGATGGAGCAAAGTGGCTGCCAGGCAGGGGAGCGAACCATTTTTTGACCCCTGCACCCGCAGATGTGCCTGTAAAGGACCATGTCCCCTGATCCGCAACCTGCTCATACCTGTCTATCCTTTCTGAAACCTGTTTTCAGACAGTCCAGTCAATACTGAACGTTACATTATATGATGCTTTTGAATTTTGAATCATCTATATTATCATATGCCTGAAGCTTCAGAAAGAAACGAAAAACAACTGCCTACTTCTCATAGATAATCTGGTTGGAGACACTTAGTACCATGCCCATCTCTGCCAGCAGAATCGCCACCGAAGTACCGCCATAACTGATAAATGGCAGGGTTACACCCGTATTGGGAATGGTGTTGGTTACAACCGCAATATTCAGTATGACCTGCAATGCAATATGTATCATAACACCGGATACGATCATGGCACCATATAAATCCGGTGCCCGCAGGATAATATACACAAAGCGGTAGATCATATAGGCAAACAGCCCCATAACACAGGCTGCACCAAAAATTCCCAGTTCTTCACAGATAATGGCAAAAATCATATCATTATGTGATTCCGGAATAAAACCAAGCTTCTGTATACTGCTTCCAAGACCTTTGCCAAAAAGTCCGCCGGACCCGATGGCATAAAGTCCCTGAAGGACCTGATAGCCCTTATCCAGTGGATCGCTGGCAGGATCTTTCCATACCATAATACGATCCAGCTGATATGCCTTGACCAGATGCAGATCAACCAGAATATTAGGGTAAATATAAACAACAGTTACAACTGTCACCACAAAAATCACCAGAAACAAATAAAGCTTCTTTCGTTTGCTGGCGATAAAATACATCAAACAGCCAATTCCTGCAATAATAATACCGGAACTTAAGTTGTTAATAATAACAAACCCCACCAGAGGCAGCATCATTAAAATCATGGTAAACATTACCGTAAGCCGGTCAATATTTTTAATACAGCGGTTGATCATATAGGCAAAGGTCAGAATCAGGGCAATCTTTACAAATTCTGTAGGCTGATAAGTCGGGAGCTGACGCACACCGGGAATCAGGTTGATCCATCGTTTCTGTCCATTTACTTCCACACCAAATGATGTAAAATCTACCAGAACCATCAGAACGACAGATAGTACATACAGAGGTGCCGTAAATTTCACAAACCAGTGATAATCCAGTTTCGAGACAAACAGCATAAATGCAAAACCCAGAGCCATAAAGGCAGCTTCCTTCAGCGCATAATGCCATTCCCCTTCTCCTGAAGCGGATGCCACATAAGCGGAGCTGCTGTAAACCATAATAACGCCAAAACAGCACAGTACCAGAATGGTAATCAAAAGTCTGTGATCATAATGCTGTCCATACTGCTCCGGCAGAACCTTAAACCGTTTGCCCGCAATTATTTTCTCTTTTACCTGCTCATTTCCTGCATTTTTCTTATCTTTGGTTGTGCTTTTATTTCGTGAAGCGATTGTCCGCACCTCCCTTTATTTTGAAAAACAAATCTAAAAACATGATATTTTCCGAAGAAACAGCAGCCGATTTGAATGTGGCACATACGGTTTTAATCTAGCGCATGAACACATTCTTTAAAAATCTTACCGCGTACTTCGTAATTCGGGAACATTCCCCAGCTTGCACAGGCAGGAGACAGCAGTACCGCATAACCGGACTGCGCTTTTTCTGCAGCCACTTTTACTGCTTCTTCCATGGATTCCACGAAGGAATAATCGGTAAATCCATGTTTTTCTGCACAGGCAGCAATCTTGGGACCGGTCACACCCATAAGAAGCATATGCTGAATGGTAGTACCAAAGGTTTCGATCCATTCGTCATATTCAGATGCTTTGTCATAACCGCCTGCAATCAGAATAGTAGGACGGGTCATAGCCTGAACGGCCTTAATGGCAGCATCGGGGTTTGTGCCCTTGGAATCGTTATAATAAACAACACCATGTTTCTCGGTTACATATTCAATTCGATGTTCTACTGCCTTAAATTCCCGAAGCGTTTTGCGGATAATCTCCACATCAATGCCCATAGCCCATGCCATTGCAGCAGCTGCCATGGCATTTTCATAATTGTGGGGACCAATGATGTTCATTTCTTCGGTCTTAACAAACTCGATTCTCTTCTCACCCTGTTTCAGAACGATCATGCCGTCATCCAGGAAAATACCTTCCTCCAGCTTTCTGGTACTGCTAAAGAAAATAACCGGAATCTTCAGCTGACTGCCGAATTCACGGAGACGTTCATCTTCATAATTCAGTACACAGGCACCGTCAGAATCCTGATTTTTTGTAATATTTTCCTTAATATGGGCATAATTTTCCATGGTCTTGTGACGATCCAGATGATCTTCTGTAATATTTAAAATTGCACTGACTTCCGGTTTGAAGTCAATGATGGTTTCCAGCTGGAAACTGGAGCATTCCACAACAGTCAGGGAGTCATCACGCATATTCAGCGCTTCCTGTGTATAGGGGATACCAATATTACCAACAGTAAAAGCACTTTCTGCTGCGTTGGCAAAGATTTCACCCACCAGAGCAGTGGTAGTGGTCTTTCCATTGGTTCCGGTAATTGCAGCCAGTTTGCCCTTGCCAGCTCGATAAGCCAGCTCAATTTCACTCCAGATGGGCACCTGTGCTTCCTGCAGTACCTTTACAAAAGGAACTTCCAGCGGGATTCCGGGGCTGATGACACAAAGCTCTGCCTGAGAAGCCATCTCTGCAGTCAGTTCGCCTTTCCAGATTTCAATGGCTGCTTCCGGAGCAAATTTACTGCGGACAGCTTCTTTATCCAGTTTTTCATTACCATCGTATAAAATAACCTGTGCGCCCAGCTTTAACAGCAGATCTGCTGCACCAATTCCGCTGATGCCTGCACCGGCAACCAGTACTTTTTTTGAAAATTCCATATGATACTCCTTTGATTTTTCGTAACTATTCAGCAGAGCATCGTTTTCGATAAAATTACTGTATCAAGCTTGCTTGTAAACAGTAATTTTAATCGAAAATTATACTCTGCGTAAAGGTATGTTCCATTTATAATGCCAGGAAAGAAACCAGACACATGAAAACAGTGATAATGCTAAATACGGTTACGATTCTTGTCTCAGACCATCCCAGTGCTTCAAAATGATGATGAATGGGAGCCATCTTAAAAAGACGTTTACCGCCAGTTTTCTTAAAATAAGCTACCTGAAGCATAACGGAAACCGTTTCCATCAGGTAAATAAATCCTACTAATACAATATACAGGGGCATATTGGTCATAAATGCCGCGGAAACTACAAAACCGCCCAGGGCCAGAGAACCGGTATCCCCCATAAATACCTTGGCCGGATAACAGTTAAACAGTAAAAATCCTGCCAGACCGCCGGCTACTGCTGCACAGACCGGTTCAATTCCTGCATCAGTCATAACGGAGATCACGGTAAAAAATACTGCCACCATTAAAGTTACACTGCTGCACAGACCATCCAGACCATCGGTCAGATTTACGCCATTGTCAGTACCAAGCACGATAATAAAATATGCAGGAATGAACAGCCAGCCCAGTTCCAGTTTAATGGAAGTAAAGGGAATCAGCATGTAAGTTCCAGGAACTTCTCTGCTCATAAGGTAATAGCAGAAAACAGCAGCTACCAGCAGCTGAAGAAACAGCTTCTGTCCAGGCTTCAGACCCTCATTATGCTTCATAACGATCTTAATAAAGTCATCCAGGAAACCAACCAGACCAAATCCGACTGTTACAAACAGAATCGGAACAATCGCCGGATAATCTTTTACAAAAAAGAGACAGGTTACAATAATTCCCAGAACAAAGGCAATGCCGCCCATGGTGGGAGTTCCCTGCTTTTTCAGATGACTCTGAGGACCATCTTCTCTGATATACTGACCAAACTTTAATTTATAAAGAATCGGAATCAGACATTTACATGCAATCGCACTGATCACAAAAGATACCAGCGCCGGAATAATGGCACTATTAAAATTCATACTCATAATATTCACCTCTAATATGTATTTTCATCCGCGCAAACTCAGACACATGATCCATGCCAAAGCGCAGGCGGATTTATCGTATTTTCGTGGATACTCCGTAATCATATCGCCCGCGTGGTCCGCTGTCAATAGCGTTCTTCCATAAAAGGAAGGATATTTTCCAGTATTTCTGCTGCCGCAGGCGCACATACAGTACCGCCATAATAAACACCTTCCGGTTCATTGACCAGAACAAGAACCGCGATCTGTGGGTCATCCACCGGAGTAAATCCCACAAAGGAAGAGATATATTTGCCGTTTCCCCGGGGCAACTTTTCAGAAGTAGCCGTCTTTCCTCCAATGCGGTACCCTTCAATATAGGCTTTATTTCCGCCGCCTTCTGCCACAACTGCCTCTAAAATGGTGCGGGCCGTGGCACTTACATCCTCGTCCAATACCTGTCCTTCTGTCTCCCAGTCAAAATATTCCACCTCATTTCCCGATGAATCTTCCACATATTTGCCAAAATGAGGGGTAATGGCATTTCCGCCATTGATGAGGGAACAGATGGTAGTCAGATGTCTTAACGGTGTCAGCTGAAAAGACTGACCAAAGGATATGGTAGCCAATTCTACCTCTCCAATGTTTTCCAGACTGTGCATGATGGTTCCGGCTTCACCTGGAATATCCACACCAGTCTTTTCCAGAATCCGGAATTGTTTGATATATTTCATGAACGTTTCTGCCCCCAGACGCAGCCCCACTTCTATAAATACCGGATTGCAGGAATTCATGGTGGCCTGCACAAAGCTCTCACTGCCGTGCCCTCCGGTCTTGTGGCAGCGGATCTTCCGATCTTCCACAATTTTATATCCAGGACAGAAAAAACTGTCCTCCGGTGTCACCACTCCCTCTGCCAGCCCGGCTGACAAAGTAATAATTTTAAATGTGGAACCTGGTTCATAGGTATCATTGATACAGAAATTTCGCCACATGCCATTACGCAGATTGGAACGTTCTTCTTCACTGAGAGCCGATAATTCTTCCTCAGAATAAGCGGTTCCATCTTCATGATACAGGGTAAACGGATCATTCAGATCATACTCCGGCACATCTGCCATGGCATAAATCTCCCCATTTTGCGGGTTCATTACAATAATACTTACATGAAGTGCCGATTTTTCTTCATACAAGCTTTCCGCAGTCTGCTGTGCAAAAGACTGCACATCACTGTCCAGCGTCAGATAAAGATTCTTTCCTGCCACCGGTTCAACCCGCGTTTCAGCCTCCTCCGTCAGTTCCACACCGGATGCATCCGTGGGTGTAAGAATGGTTCCATTGGTACCCTGAAGCAGGTCATCATATTCTACTTCCAGCCCCAAAATCCCCTGGTTATCGCTGCCGGTAAATCCCAGAAGCTTGCTTGCCAGGGTTCCATAAGGATAATAGCGTTTATAATCTTCATCTACTTTAACGCCTTTCATATGCAGCGCCCTGATTTTATCTCCTGTATCCTTACCCACATTGGTGGCAACCACCTCTCTGGAGCTGTATTTTTCCACTTTTTTACGGACATTTTCTTCGGAAAGTTCCAAAATCTCTGTAAGCTTGCTGATGACCAGTTCCGGTTCTTCTACCTGATTATGAACAACCGAAACGGTACATACTGTCCGGTTTCCCGCCAGTAACGTACCGTTTCGGTCATAAATCTCGCCTCTTGCTGCCTTAATCGCGCGTTCACGCTGCTGCACATCGGACGCTTCTTCTTCATAATAGGCACTCTGCCAGACCATCAGCCAGATCATACGTCCGGCTACTCCGGCCAGCAGCAGAAAACAAGCTCCCGCAAATACCAGGGTTCGCATCTTCATAGGAAAACGTGAAAATTCATACCGCACACCATCACCTGCAGGATATCTTCTTCCTATCTTATGCGCACCCTCCGCGGTCTAATCATACTTTATTCTTCTGTATTGGTATTTCCGGACCGCGCCTGATCGGCTGCCTGGCGAATACGCTCTGCTTCCTGCTCTTCTTCCAGATTTTCAATGATGGAAGCATCATCTTCAATGATTTCTTCATCCTCAGGGGATGTAAAATCTCCATGTTCATCCGAAACTTCTTCATCGGAAACAGGATAAATATTTAAATACGGAAGAATCTGTTCCAAAGCTGCTTTACACACATCCTTTGCCTGATAAGTATTCTGTGCCTTTTCACAATTCGGTTCATCTACAATGGCGTAGACTACAACTTCCGGGTCATATGCAGGGACAACGGACATAAAAGAAACCGTATACGCTTCATCCGCATCTCCCTGATTATTCTTCTCAGCAGTACCTGTTTTACCGCCGATTTCATAACCTTCAATCTGTACGCGGCTGCCAGTACCATTTTCAACAACCTGCAGCAGTGCTTCTTTTAAATATTCGCTGGTACTCTTGCTGACCGTCTGGCGGACCAGTATTGGTTCCACATTCTGTACCACATTGCCTTCGTTGTCTACTACCTGCTTCACCACATGAGGTTTGTAATAATTTCCTCCATTTACGATGGAAGAATATGCAGCACACATCTGCACCATGGTTACGTAAAAGTTCTGACCAAAAGAATTGGTCGCAAGGTCAACGGATGTCATATTGTATGCATGATAAATCTGATTGGAACAGGACAGTTCATCCGGCAGATCAACTCCTGTCAGCTGACCAAAATTAAATTTCTCCTGATATTCACAGAATGCTTCTACTCCAATTTCAGCACCCATCTGCATCAGTGCATCGTTGCACGAAGCCATCAATGCCCCCGTTATATCCAGCGAACCATGACCACTCCGTTTGTGGCAATGAATACGGCAGTTCCCATAAACTCCTGATCCATCACAAACGTAACGGCTGGAGGTATCCAGCAAATCTTCTTCCAGCCCTGCTGCTATGGTAAAAATCTTAGCCGTAGAACCAGGCTCATAACTGCTGGTGGTACAGAAATTTCTCCACCGCATCAACAGCGCCTCCGATTTTTCCTCCTCTGTCATGGCTTCAATCTCTTCTTCTGAATAAATATCTGTCAGATCGCTGGGATCGTTGGGATCAAACTGCCGGCTGGATGCCATGGCATAAATCTCGCCATTATTGGGATTCATGACCATCAGGGCGGTTACATTACTGCCTACTTCTTCTTCATATTTATTAATGATATCTTCACAGATTCCCTGAATATACGCATCAATCGTGGTCACAAGGGAATATCCGTCCGTTTCCTGAATGGTCTGAATTTCTACAGAAGATTCTTCGTTCAGATATCCGTATTTACGGCCGTTGATTCCACTGAGAAGATCATCATACTGTGCTTCCAGCCCTGCTACACCACCGTTTGAATTGGAAAATCCAATGGTTGTGGATGCCAGGGAACCGTAAGGATAAATCCGTTTCTGGCTGGTCTCAAAATAAACACCGACAATTTTACCTTTCTTCTCTGTATCTTCATCATCAGAACCGGTATGTGAGAAAAACTCTTTCACTGCCTGAAAAGCAGTTACCAGCGGATTAGCTGATTCTTCCTGTTCAGAAGACTCTGCTGCTTGAGACTCTCCAGCAGTTTCCGATGCTTCGGAAGCTTTTGTTTCACCCGTGGATGACTCCCCGGAATCAGCAGCTCCTTTCTTATCTTCTGTTTCCTCTGAAGTTACACTGGTCTCCTCTTCTGTCTCACTTTCTCCTGAAGTTTCCTCATTCTCATAAGCTTCTTTATAATCCAGGAACTTCTGCATTTCTTCTTCGGAAAGCTTTTTCTTATAAATCTGATAGTATGATTTTTTATTATTTGTAATAAGTGTTTCCAGTTCTTCCCGGTCATAACCATAGCATTCTACCAATGCAGTAATCGTGGCTTCCATATTATCTTCATCTGCTATGATATTTTTCGGTTCCAGAATCAGATTATACTGATTTTCATTATAGGCCAGACTGGTGCCGTTTCGGTCCAGAATCTGCCCCCGCTCTGCCTGGATTGTCTGACTGTCATAGGCCATCTGAGTCAGAATCTTCTTGTTATAATTTTCCCCATCATATCGGTTAATTCGTATGATCTGAAATAATAAAAAACACATTAAGCCCAGTACCACAAGGAATACCAGGCCTGTTCTCATTTTGATATATTTTGCGACCCGTCTTGGTGCGGGCCGCTTTTTCTTTTTTTTACTCATTTGGAATATCTTCCTTCTGTCTTACATATTCTGAATCAGAGCCTTCGAAATAAACGATCTGAGACTCATCTGCAGGTACCATGCCCAATTCCTCTGTCGCTTTTTTGCGAATCGTATCCAGGCTTGTACTGTTTGTGATCTCATTCTGCAGATCCTGATTCTCCTGACGGATCGTTTCCAGACTGCTCTGCAGAGTTGAAATATTCTTGGTCAGCGCAGTTACTTCTGTTTTGGAGTGAATGTACATGGCAGAGAAAATCATGATACATGTGCAGGCAATTGCAACTGCAAATACATACGCAACCGGAATGATATTAACTGCACTGCGTGGAAGTACCCGCCGCTGTCTCTTCTTTGCCGGTTTTCTCTCGACTTGTCTTTCTTCCTGTTCTCTTACGGCAGAACTACCATTCACCAGGTATCTGCGCTGGGTCTTGTACTCAGGCATCTTACATCCCCCTTATCTTTTTTCAAATATTCGGAGCTTTGCACTTTTTGATCGTTTGTTTTGTGCAATTTCCTCTTTTGTGGGCAGTATCGGTTTTCGTGTAACCGCCCGTCCTTTGCTCTGTTTGCCACACACGCAAACCGGAAATTCCGGCGGGCAGGTGCATGGATTTTCATTCTTTTTAAACTGATTTTTCACAATCCGGTCTTCCAGAGACTGGAATGTAATGATGCAGAGCCTGCCGCCCGGTGCAAGTCTGTCGATCATAGCATCTATAGAATCAGTCAGTACATCCAGTTCATGATTCACTTCAATGCGCAGGGCCTGAAATGTTCTCTTGGCAGGATGTCCGCCTGCATTTCTCGCTTTGGCAGGAATGGATGCCCGGATAATATCCACCAGCTGTGTGGTGGTCTCAATGGGAGCAATCTCCCGTTCCTTCAAAATACGGTCCACAATGTTTCTGGCATATCGTTCTTCACCGTAATCCCACAGGATCCTAAGCAGTTCCTCTTTTGAACAGGTATTGACCAGATCTGCTGCTGTCACAGGATTACGCTGGTCCATGCGCATATCCAGAGGTCCCTCCATTCGATAAGTGAATCCTCTGGAAGCCTCATCCAACTGAAATGAACTAACTCCCAGATCCAGCATAATGCCATCTACCTGATCCACCCCCAGTGAATCCAGTACCAGCGGCATGTCCACATAATTGCTGCGGACAATCTTAATCTGATTGCTCCAGGGCTCCAGTCTCTTAGTTGCCGCCGCAATGGCATCTGCATCCTGATCGATACAGATGACCCGCCCGGTTCCATCCAGTCTTTTCAGAACTTCCTGTGTATGACCACCAAATCCCATGGTTCCATCCACGATCACTGCTCCCGGTTTCAAATTCAGTCCATCCACGGTCTCTTTTAACAGTACCGATACATGATTAAATGCAATCTGTTCCATCTTACTTCCTTTAGAACTCATATTTTTCCACGCTTGCGCGGATATCTGCGGTTGACTCATACGTGCTGTTTGCTTCCCAGATCGTCCGGTTCCAGATTTCCACCCGGTCGCCCATACCAGAAAGCGTAATCTCCTTCTCCAGCTCTGCCGCTTCCCGCAAATGAGCCGGAATCAGGATCTTGCCCTGTTTATCCGGTACACAAGGTTCCGCATTGCCCAGAAAATAACGGATAAACTTCTGTCCCTGTTCATCGCTGGCCGGAATCGCCTTTAACTTGGCCATCCGTTTTACCCACTCAGTTTTAGAGTACAGATTCAGACAACGGATGTCATATCCCCGGGTAATAACAACCACATCTCCCAGAGAACTGCGAAAACGTGCAGGAATGATCACTCTTCCCTTACTGTCAAGGGAGTGATTAAACCTTCCATAAAGCATATTCAGATCAAATTCCGCAAACAGATCCTCCATCTCCATTGAATTCCCGCTTTCTACTGACACCTTCGTATGTTTTAGCGTATCTTTGTTGCACAAAATTGCACTTTGAGCCACTTTGGAGATTATTTTAGCACAGGACGAGCAAGTTGCAAAGGGGTTTTTTTGTTTTTTTTAGACGGACGTTCCAGTACCAGTATACCCTTCCGGGACCCGCTCTCGCTCGTCCCAAACGCAGCGGTACTAAGATTTTTCAGCGCTGTCGCTTGAAAAATCAAGTGCCGGCGTTTGTGATGGTCCCTTCAGGGTATACTGGTACTTCCACTGGGTTTCGCTTAAAAAATGTGGGGATATGGCGGTGATTTGTTGGTTCTTTCTGGGGCTTAGGTTTTCTGTTTCTATTAAAATTTCGAACTTTTTTGAAAATAGTAACAATTTAGCAAGGGCTGAACTGTCTTGGATTTATTTAAAGGCATTCGTTATTTTTTGTAGAAATTAATATTTATTTTTTGAAACTGAGTCTTCGGCAGGATATCCAAATATAAGAACAGACCTGATTCATTACTTACTTTTTGTTTCATTCTTGCTTTTATGTTTTCTCCCCATGTATATTGTGCCAAAATACAGCACTGCCAGACATGCAACTCCTGTAGATGACATTTTTAGTCATCGGAAGGAGTTCGTATGTCTGGCAGTGCGTTCGTTGGACAATGTTACTTTTCTATTGCGTCCGTTGGACAATATTACACTTCTGATTTGTATTTGCGCATTTGTACGATGATTGCGATGGTGCTGGTGATGATGAGGCAGGCGGATAGTAATTGGGATACGGGGATTCCTGTGCTGCCGAGGATGAGCTGGTCGGTGCGGAGGCTTTCGATCCATACGCGGCCGAGTCCGTACAGGCCCAGATACATCCAGAATATCTGACCATTGAATTTTTTCTTTCTGTGAGCCAGAAGGAGAATAAGGAGTACAGCCAAATTCCAGAGGGATTCGTATAGGAAGGTGGGATGTACCTGGATGTATTCTTCGCCTTGCCAGGTGGCCAGGTTTCTGCTGAGTTCTTCGGTGATGTATCCGCTGTAGACTTTGGATTTTAAAATCCACATGGAAAGGATGTTGCTGCTGTATCCACCGAAGGCTTCGCAGTTAAAGAAATTTCCCCATCTTCCGATGGCCTGTCCCAAAACCAGACCGGGAACACAGCAGTCGGCTACCTGGAAAAAGGACAGCTTTTTGATCCGTGTATATACGTAAAGAGTTGTGAATGCTGCAATGACACCGCCGTAAATGGCGAGTCCTCCGGCTCTCAGATTGAATATCTGAAGGAGATTTTCCTTATAATAATCCCATGAAAAGATTACGTAATAGGTCCGTGCTCCTATAATGGAAAAAATCATGGCATATAACAGAAAATCCAACAGGGTGTCGGATGAAATCTTTTCCCGTTTTCCACAGTGGCATGCCATCAGATATCCACATAAAATACCAATTCCTATAATAATACCATAAAATTTTACTTCAAATCCGTCTCCTATAGGAAGCATGATTCCACTGGGCAGATCGTTAATTTCTATTCCCAAACCGGGAAACCGAATGTCTGGTGCTAATTGTAACATATACACTTTACCGCTCCAATCTTTAATTTTTCGTAACTATTCAGCCAAGCATGACCGTGTGCCCTTTAGGGTATTTTTGTTCAAAATACCGTGTCAAGCTTGCTTGTAAACGGTATTTGGGGCAGAAAATCGTATTTGGCGTTTAGCCAAATGAATAATTTTCGAAGAAAATTATGAATGCTTGCTGAATTTTTCAAGACAGTTCAGCCAAGGCTGAACTGTTACAATTTCTCATAAATTTTACCAATACGCTTTATTTTACTCTTGCCCTGCCAAAAACGCAACTAAAAAAGCAGAAAACTGGAAAAGTAAAAGAATAGTTGAATCCATTTTTCTTTTATGGTAAAATTGCACAGAGTATGTCATGTTCTGTTTGAAATGAGATAGAATCTGGATGCAATCGGATAATTAACATCCGGTTGTTTAAGGGAGGAAAAAAAATGAAATTAGGTATTGTAGGCCTGCCCAATGTAGGAAAAAGTACTTTATTTAATGCACTGACAAAGGCTGGTGCAGAATCAGCCAATTATCCGTTCTGTACCATCGACCCCAATGTGGGTATTGTACCAGTTCCCGATTTTCGTCTGGGACTGCTGGCTAATATGTATAATTCCCGTAAGGTAACTCCTGCGGTTATCGAATTTGTAGATATTGCAGGTCTGGTAAAGGGTGCTTCCAAAGGAGAAGGTCTGGGCAACCAGTTCCTGTCCCATATTCGTGAAGTAGATGCGATTGTTCATGTTGTTCGCTGCTTTGAGGACAGCAATATTGTGCATGTGGATGGAAGTATCGATCCTTTAAGAGATATTGAAACCATCAATCTGGAGCTTTTATTTGCGGATCTGGATGTCTTGGAACGCAGAATTTCAAAGACTGTACGCGGTGCAAGAAATGACAAAGCTCTGGCAAAGGAACTGGAGATTCTGGAACAGCTGAAAAAACATCTGGAAGACGGTAATTCTGCAAAAACCTTTACTCTGGACGATGAAGAGTCCATGGAATTCGTGGAATCTCTCAATCTGTTAACTGCAAAACCGGTTATTTATGCTGCCAACGTAACAGAGGATGAGTTGGCTGATGATGCCGCTTCCAATATGCATGTTGCTTCTGTACGCAAATTTGCAGCAGAAGAAGGCAGTGAAGTATTTGTTGTCTGCGCACAGATCGAACAGGAAATTGCAGAACTGGAAGACGATGAAAAGAAAGAATTTCTGGAAGATCTGGGTCTGGAAGAATCCGGTCTGGAAAAACTTATTCAGGCAAGCTACAGTCTGCTGGGTCTGATCAGTTATCTCACCGCTGGTGAATCCGAAACCCGTGCATGGACCATCAAGAAAGGAACCAAAGCACCTCAGGCAGCTGGTAAGATTCATTCCGACTTTGAACGCGGTTTCATTCGTGCAGAAGTGATTAATTACCAGGATCTGCTGGATGCAGGCACTTACGGTGCTGCCAGAGAAAAAGGTCTGATCGGACTGGAAGGAAAAGAATACGTAGTAAAAGACGGTGACGTTATCCTGTTCCGTTTCAACGTATAAATATTAACGTATAAAATATTAACGTACAAAATACCAACGTATAAAAGGAGTTCATAATTATGGCAAAAAAGAAAAATGATGATCCCGGATTTGACTTAACCGTATCCATCGAACTGGATGATGGAAGCACTATGGAATGTGCTGTACTGCGTATTTATCCTGCAAGCAACAAAAAACAGTACATTGCTGTACAGCCCATGGAAGATGTATCTGATCCCGAAGGACGTGTATTTATTTATGGTTACACGGTCGGTAAAGATGGCGTTCCCGATCTGATCAATATCGAAGATGATGATGAATTTGATATTGCAATCGATGCGCTGGAAGAACTTCTGGATGAGATGGATTTCTTTGATACCGTTCCGGCTGATGCAGATATTGAAGCTTAATGAATTAACTTCGTTCTAACTTACAAAAGCAGTCTATTACCACTCTTTTCCGGTAACGAGACTGCTTTTTCTTGTTCTGCTTTTTCTTGTTCTATTGTTCGGTTTATTCTATTTGTTTTCTTCGTTCTGTTCCTTCTATTCCTTCTATTTATTTTATTCTATTTCTTCTGCATCTAATCGTTCTTACTGTTTATTCTTTCTGTTATTCTATTTTTGTTTTTATCTTCTTATCTTTTCTGTCTTCTTATTTTCCATTTCTGCCTTCGTGCTTTTCATTCCTGCCTTCGCATTGTTTCCCGCTTTTTTATTTCCAATGAACTCCCGTATAAACATGGACGGCTGCTGCGCTTTATGGAATTTTTCTTTCGTACAGCAGATCAGAAGATTATTTTTGGCTCTGGTCATGGCCACATAAAACAATCGCCGTTCTTCTTCCAGATCTTCCTCCATCACTGCTTTTTCGTGGGGTGTGATTCCTTCGTTCGCATCCATAATAAATACCGTATCATATTCCAGCCCTTTTGAGGCATGCATGGTGGACAATACCACCCCTTCTCCCCGCCGGTTCCGGTCAGCTGCCTGCTCTTTTAATTCCTGCTGATAGGTTTCAATATGTAACAGCCATTCCTCATAGGTTTCAAATTCCCTGGCCGCCTCCTGGATTTCATCCAGCACATCGGTCAGTTCCGTCACCTTCATCCGGCGAAATGCTGCATATTCCTGCAGATATTCTTCATATCCCATGGCATTTCGAATATAGGTAATGGCTGTATACGGCGTCATCTTGGAAAGCATTTTAATCTGCACTTCCAGCTTGTAAATGCGGTCTGCCATCCACTCTTTATCCCGAAATTTAGCCGCCAGTGCATCAAAGGAAACCTGCGGGGTATCAAACAAGGTTCGGCTGATATAACGATTGGGCCGATTAATGATCTCCAGAAAATCACCTCTGTCTCTGCTTCCCATGGCAATCCGCACATAGGCAAGAATATTTCGGCTGATAAAGTGGCTGTATAAGTCCGGCAGTACGTCTTTCATCTGAAAAGGAATGTTAAAATCCATCAACTTCTGCACCAGCCCTCCGGCACAACGGGTTGTCCGAAATAGTACGGAAATTTCCTCCAATGGTGTTCCTGCTTCTGCGGCTTTCTGTATCTCCCGGATAATATGCAGATACTGCTGATTGCTGTCCTCAAACTTTCGTACCAGCACCGCATGAGCAGCGGGCCGGCTGGCACGGATATCCTTGTCAAATCGTGTCTTATTGCAGCGGATAACTCTTCCTGCTGCGGACACAATATTGCGGTCACAGCGAAAATTCACATCCAGCAGTACTTTTTTGCAGTCCGGGTAATCCTTTTCAAAGCCCAGCATAATTTCTGGTCTGGCACCTCGGAACCGGTAAATCGACTGGTCATCGTCCCCCACAATAAACAGATTATTCTGAGGTGCTGCCAGCATCCGCACCAGCTCATACTGGATCCGACAAATATCCTGAAATTCGTCCACCAGAATATACTGGTATTTGCGCTGCCAGGCGGCCAGAATATCCGGACGTCCCTGAAACAGCTCGTAACAGATTACCTGCATATCATCAAAATCAATCATATGATTCTGGTCCATCCAGCCCTGGTACGCCTGAAAAATACGCCTGAACACATCAGATGGGCAGGATGTGGAGTAATAATGCTCCAAATTCATCATCTCACCCTTTACCACGCTGATTTCACTGAGAATTCCGCTGATAAATTCTTTTTCATCCTCAATAGTCACCTGCTGATTACGGATAATCTCCCGCAGTACTGCATATTTTTGCTCATCCCGGATAATCTGACTTCCCTGATACTGATAGGCATATCGAATAATCTTAAAAAAAATGGAGTGGAACGTTCCAAAAGATACAGCCGTATTTTCCTGACCTGACATCTTCAGAAAACGTTCTTTCATCTGGTCTGCGGCAGCCCTGGTAAAAGTCACCACCAGAATATTCCCCGGATTCACATGCCCTGCCTCAATCAGTTCCTGAATTCGACAGGTCAGCACAAACGTTTTTCCAGAGCCCGGCCCCGCCAGAACCAGCATGGGTCCCTCTTTATGGGTCACCGCCTCGTATTGGGGCTTTGTCATCTTATCAGCCAGTTCTTTTTTCATGTTCCTCTCCTTTTCAATTCCTTTGTTTCCTTTCAAGCCCTATATGGCAAATCTTCCATGATACGCTTTTCTCTGCTGCTCAATGTTAGCTCTAATGCTTCTTATCCGATGCCCTTTCCATACCATCTTCACTTTCCCAGCTGTGAGGAATCCTTACACGGAAAAACCGGCGAAGCACTTCTTTTCCATTAAAAGGAACCAGCGGATACAGATAATTCTTTCCGGCTATGGTACGATTGCCTACAACCGCTGCAATAACCAGTATGGTGCCGGCTATAAATCCCCATACTCCCAGAATTTGCGTCAGAATCAGCAAGATCAGCCGCATAAATTTCAGGGCATAGCTTAGTTCCATGCTGGTCTGCGTATAATTGGCAAGTACGACAAAGGCCATATACAGCATACATTCCGGATTAAACCAGCCTGAACTGGCTGCAAAATCACCGATGATCAGACCGGCAATTACCGACAAGGGAGTCGTCAGCATGTTGGGTGTATTGACCGCCGCCAGCTTCAAACCATCTACTGCAAATTCCAGAATCAAAAACTGCCAGATAAATGCCACATTCACCGGATCCTTCGGCAGAACAAATTTCAGATAATCCGGCAGCAGCTCCGGATGATTCACCAAAAGCAGAAATAACGGAGTTAAAAAGACTGCCAGTAAAAATGCCAGCATTCTGCTGAAACGCAGATAAGTTCCCGTAATAGGCGGAAAATAATAATCATTCGCCTCTTCAATAATGTCAAATATACTGGATGGCAGAATCATGGCCGCCGGTGAATTGTCCACCATAATCACAATACTTCCCTCCAGAATACAGGCAGCTGCCGTATCCGGCCGCTCTGAATATTTGAATTTTGGAAAAGGATTATACCATTTATGAGGAAAAATGCATTCCGCCAGGCTTTCCTGATTCATGGTAAGGGCATCCACTTTCAGATTTTTCATACGTGCCTTAATGGTATCTAAAAGTTCCTGGTCCACCCGGTCCTGCATGTAACAGATGGCAATATCGGTGGAAGAACTGCTTCCCACCTGCATGATCTCATGAATCAGCTGCGGATCCCGAATGCGGCGTCGGATCAGTGCCGTATTAAACACCAGCGTTTCCACAAAGCCGTCTCTTGATCCCCTCAAAACCCGGTCTTTATCCGGTTCTTCCACACTTCGAATTGGATATGTCCTGCAGTCAATGGTAATCGCCTGATCATATCCATCCACAAATAAAATGGTAATCCCCATTAAAAGCTGTTTTACAGCCGTATCCACATCCTTTGCCAGGCCAATTTCCCCATAAGGAATCATCCGCTTAGACAATTCATGGGCAGTATCCGGCATCTCCTCCGATGAACCTGCCATAATTGTCTGCAGCACTTTCTGCACAATTTCATCCTTTGCAAATCCATCTACCATGTACAAACAGGACTTGCGTCCACAAATATTCACAACCCGGTAGATAATATCAAAATTACGATCTACCGCCAGTTTCTTATGAAAATACTGTATATTTTCATCAATGTTCCTGCTAATTGTCTGTGCCATACCAACCTCCGGTAACAATGGGATGTCCGTAACGAGCTGACATCCCTCTTCCTTTCGTTAGTATGGCATTTTTTTCAAAGGATATACAAAATCTTTACTCTAATTCCTTTTTAAACGTTTCCCAGGCATCCTCATGCTCCACAAAGTACAGTGGGCACTTCTTCCCGGTTACATCATAATGGCGAATCACTTCTTCTGTATCCAGATGGTAACGTTCCATGAGCCATTTACACAGTTTTACCAGAGACTGATAGGTTTCCTCCGTAAATTTTCCATCTTCCTCCGGATGACAGCATTCGATGGAAATGGTATCCACGTTACGGCTGTTGCTGCAGTATGTAAGTTCATCCAAAGGCACACACTGAATGATCGTTCCATCCAGCCCGATAATAAAATGGGCTCCTGCCTTTGTTTCGTGACTTTCTGCCAGTCCTTCAAAATAATGACGGTTTTCCCAACCGGTACTGCCTGCATTGGCTACATAGTGAACCACAATGCCATTGATTTCTTCTAAAGCAATTCCCGGTCTGGAGTATTCATTCACCGGGAGAAAATTCTGTGTGATCCATTCAGGTACATCCTCATCACTGTAAGATGCCGGATCCACACCCTCATCATTCCATATTCCCTGTGCATCTTCTGGAAGAAGAGCTGAAATCAGCCAGGAACAGCAGCATAATACTGCCAGACAAATACATAATCTTTTAATCAGCTTGTTATTGCCGGATTTTCTTCGCTTGTTTGTTTTAATCATAATGTACCTTATCCTTTTGGCAAAAAAGGAGATAACCGCTCTGATTATCTCCTTAATAACTACGCTTTTCTAAAATTGTGGACAGCTGTTTTGCTGCAAGAAACAGTCAACCAATCATCAATTGCTGTATAACTGCAATAGCTATGGCAGCCAAACGGCCATCTGCATTTTATAAGTGATTAGTGATCAATACTGTAGTTGGGTGCTTCTTTTGTAATATGAATGTCATGAGGATGACTTTCTTTCAGGGAAGCTGCTGAAATCTTAACGAACTTACCAGTTGCTTTCAGTGTTTCAATATCGGGTGCACCACAGTAACCCATACCGGAACGCAGACCACCGATCAGCTGGAATACAGTATCTTCGATGGAACCCTTGTAAGCTACACGGCCTTCAACACCTTCGGGAACCAGTTTCTTTGCATCTTCCTGGAAATAACGGTCTTTGGAACCATTTTCCATAGCGGAAATGGAACCCATACCGCGGTATACTTTGTACTTTCTGCCCTGGAATAATTCGAAATCGCCAGGTGCTTCGTCACAGCCTGCAAACATGGAGCCCATCATACATACATTGGCACCTGCTGCAATCGCTTTGGTAATATCGCCTGAGTACTTGATACCGCCATCTGCGATGATCGGAACACCGTATTCTTTTGCTGCTTCGTAACAATCCATAATGGCTGTAACCTGAGGAACACCGATACCAGCAACTACACGGGTTGTACAAATGGAACCAGGTCCGATACCAACCTTAACAGCATCTACACCAGCTTCAATCAGAGCCTTGGTAGCTGCGCCAGTTGCTACGTTACCTGCGATAACCTGAAGGTCAGGGAAAGCAGTCTTAATTTCGCGAACTGCATTGATAATGTTCTTGGAATGACCATGTGCAGAGTCTACAACGATTACGTCAACCTTTGCCTTTACCAGAGCTTCTACACGTGCCAGTACATTCGCAGTAATACCTACTGCAGCACCACACAGCAGACGTCCCTGTGCATCTTTTGCAGATAAAGGATACTTGATCTGTTTTTCAATATCTTTAATGGTGATAAGACCTTTCAGATTGAAATTCTCATCTACGATCGGAAGCTTTTCTTTTCTTGCTTTGCCCAGAATCTGCTTTGCTTCTTCCAGAGTAATGCCTTCGCGTGCAGTTACCAGACCTTCAGAAGTCATGCAGTCTTTAATCTTCTTGGAAAAATCAGTTTCAAATTTCAGGTCACGGTTTGTAATAATACCAACCAGCTTGGTTCCTTCGGTAATCGGTACACCGGAAATACGATACTGAGCCATCAGTGCATTGGCATCTGCAAGTGTATGCTCAGGAGAAAGATAGAAAGGATCTGTGATAACACCATTCTCAGAACGTTTTACCTTGTCCACTTCGCTGGCCTGTGCCTCGATTGACATATTTTTATGAATAATACCGATACCGCCCTGACGTGCCATAGCGATCGCCATACGATGTTCAGTAACAGTATCCATACCAGCACTCATCATGGGGATATTCAGCTTGATCTTCTTAGTAAGCTGAGTTTCCAGTGATACCTGATTCGGAATCACCTCTGAATAAGAAGGTACCAATAATACATCATCAAAAGTAATGCCCTCACCGATTATAGTTCCCACAGTATTAACCTCACTTTCACAAAAACGCATAAAATAATCTTACAATAAACAACAAAAAATAACAAATTTGATAAATACTCTGAAGTTGAATAACAGTCTATCAGAAAATATATTCCTTGTCAAATAAAAAATTTGTTATAAATTGCTAAAAAAAGACACAAATTGACGAAAAAACGGTTTCTGAAAAAGAACTTCTTCTGACAATTCTTGACAATCTGTCTACTGGCGTTTTACTTTGGAAGGAGCTTTTCGCCACATCATCTCCAGCATTTCCGGTGCGGGCTCAAAATAAACAATCTTGAACGCACCCTGTTTTTCAACAACCATGGCATATACCGCTTTTTCATTCTGTGCATCACCACTGGTAAAGTCCACCTCTTTTGCACCCCTCTGGCGGTAACCTTCCAGCTCCGGTGCGTCCGAACGGCAGATCAGTTTTGTTTCTTCCCAAGAAGTTTTTCCTTTGTTCTTTCTCTTGGATTTGTTGTAAACCACGTCAAATGAAATATCACCATCGATATATACGTATTCATATTCTTTGGCAGTTTCCTGATTGCTGAGCCAGAAAACCACGCCCATAAGAACACATCCCACAATACCGATAATAAGCGAATTCGGCATCAAAAACAGCAGCGAAGCCACAAATGCCACAATACTGAATATTCTCGCTGCTTTCATAAGTACCGGTGTCTTGCATGCCACCAGATGTTCATAATACTGACTTTCCATGTTGTTATCCTCCAGGTATTTTGATAAATGGTAACTATTCAGCAAAAGCTGAATAAATAAAAAAATTGCGCACAGACCGGCTTTCTATCCGGCCTGCACGCATTACGACCTTTTCCGTCTGTAAATGCTATTCTAGCACAAAGTTTATTGGCAGGCAATATTGATTCCTTTAGAAATCATATCTTGCTGTGGATTACATCATGCCGCCGCCCATGCCGCCTGCAGGCATTGCAGGTTCGGGTTCTTTGATTGCAGCAACGATGGATTCAGTTGTTAACAGAGTAGATGCTACGGAAGTTGCATTCTGCAGAGCGCTTCTTGTAACCTTTGCAGGATCTACGATACCAGCATCGATCATGTTTACATATTCTTCATGCAGAGCATCGAAACCGCAGCCTACTTCGCTTTCGCGTACTTTATTAATGATTACTGCGCCTTCCAGACCTGCGTTTGCAGAAATGTGGAGCAGAGGAGCTTCCAGTGCTTTTAATACGATTTCAGCACCTGTCTTTTCGTCGCCTGACAGTTCTTTTGTCATTTCAGCAACTTTCTTGGATGCGTGAATGTAAGCGGAACCACCACCACAGATGATACCTTCTTCTACTGCTGCTTTGGTAGCTGCCAGAGCATCTTCCATACGCAGTTTTGCTTCTTTCATTTCAGGTTCTGTTGCAGCACCTACACGGATTACAGCAACACCACCAGCTAATTTAGCCATTCTTTCCTGCAGTTTATCTCTGTCAAAGCTGGAAGAAGTAGTTTCGTACTGAGCCTTGATCTGGTTCAGACGTTCTTTGATTGCTTCAGGGTTACCCGCACCATCTACGATGATTGTGCTTTCTTTCATAACTTTAACAGATTTGCTGCGTCCCAGATGCTGGATTGTAGCATCTTTCAGTTCCAGACCAACTTCTTCGCTGATCAGCTGACCGCCTGTCAGAACTGCAATATCTTTTAACATTTCTTTTCTTCTGTCGCCGTAGCCGGGAGCTTTTACACATACAACAGTGAAAGTACCACGCAGTTTGTTCATAACCAGAGTAGTCAGAGCTTCGCCTTCTACGTCTTCAGCAATGATCAGCAGTTTTCTGCCGCTCTGTACCAGCTGTTCCAGTAAGGGCAGGATTTCCTGAATGTTGGAGATCTTCTTATCTGTGATCAGTACGAAAGGATCGTCCAGTTCAGCCTGCATTTTTTCCATGTTTGTGCACATGTAAGCAGAGATATAACCTCTGTCAAACTGCATACCTTCAACGATTTCCAGTTCAGTCTGCATGGATTTGGATTCTTCGATTGTGATAACACCATCATTGGTTGCTTTTTCCATAGCATCAGCTACCATAGTACCAACTTCATCATCACCAGCGGAAATTGCAGCAACTCTTGCCATCTGAACTTTGCTGCTTACAGGAGTAGCCATTTCTTTAATAGCTTCTACTGCACATTCTGTCGCTTTTTTCATACCCTTTCTTAAGATGATGGGGTTTGCACCTGCTGCCAGGTTCTTCATACCAGCATTGATCATAGCCTGAGCCAGAACAGTTGCTGTAGTAGTACCATCACCAGCTACATCGTTGGTCTTGGTTGCTACTTCTTTAACCAGCTGTGCACCCATGTTTTCGAATGCATCGGGCAGTTCTACTTCTTTTGCGATTGTAACACCATCGTTGGTGATCAGGGGAGTTCCGTATGTTTTATCCAGAACTACGTTTCTGCCTTTCGGTCCTAAAGTTACTCTTACTGTATTTGCCAGCTGATTAACGCCTGCTTCCAGGGCAGCTCTTGCTTCAGCGCCGTATTTAATTTCCTTTGCCATGATTTTCATCCTCCAAATGATAAAAAATTATAATTATTCTTCAACGATTGCTACGATATCGTTCTGTCTTACAACGATAAATTCTTCTTCACCCAGTTTTACTTCTGTTCCTGCATATTTGGAATAGATTACCATATCGCCAGGTTTTACCATCATTGTAACTTCGTTGGTTCCAGGACCTACTGCAACAACTTCTGCTTCCTGGGGTTTTTCCTTTGCAGCACTGCCTGCGAGGATAATACCAGATTTGGTGGTAACTTCTGCTTCTTTCTGTTTTAAAACAACCTTATCAGCTAAAGGTACTAACTTCATTTTTATGTCCTCCTTATTCGTGGGGTATCAAAAGCCTGAACTTTCTTTTGAGCTTTGCTTTTTATTTTTTGTTAGCACTCTTTCTGATTGAGTGCTAAATAACTGTGTATATCTTATTAAATCCCCTGTTAATTTGCAACGGGCTGTTTTTCGCTAATTTAGGTCATTTTCTCCTGTTTTTAAACTTTTTCTCATTTTTTCAGGTTTTCTCTTGTTTTTGTGTTTTTTTACCGTTTCAGCTTTGATTTACTATTTTTTCTGTCACATTTTAGTAGTAACAGTTCAGCCTTGCTGAACTGTCTTGAATAAAGCTTGGCACGGTCTTTTAAACAAAAATACCCTAAAGGGCACACGGTCATGCTTGGCTGAATAGTTACGAAAAATAATCTTCTGCCAGCAGTTCATAATACACCGCATCACAAATTCCCTGGTTATTCATGTCCGCCTGCCGCATAATACCCACATAATGCATGCCGCTTTTCTGCATAACTTTGCCGGAGTTAGGGTTATTGGCGTCGTGACGGGCACTTACACGATTAAATTCTACTTCCTCCATAAAGAAACGAATTACTTCCACCAGCGCTTCTGCCATAATTCCTTTTCCCCACCAGGATTTTCCCATACAATATCCGATTTCTGCTGTCCGAATCTGCTCATTTTGCGAAACAGCCGCAATACTTCCTATGGGTTCTGCTCCATTTTCTTTGCAGACAATTGCCCAGGAATAGTAATTTCCCTCTTCATAATGAGATACCCAGTCTGCAATGACCTCCTCACTGACCTGTACACTCGCATGAGAAGGCCATGTTAAAAATTTCGTTACTTCATCATCACTGGCCCAGTTTTTATACATGGCTGGTGCATCTGATATGGTAAATGGACGCAGTATCAATCGTTTCGTTTCCAGAACTTTCGTGCCAAGATGTTTCATTTTTCCTGCATTCCTCCTTGCTGTAACGTTCATCCAAAGACCCTTTTTTAAAAACAATTTTAAAAGAAACTCCCTTAAAAGGTCATGTATGAATGTTTACTGAATTCACTTAAAACAGTTAGTTCCTATTGAACTGTTATGTTTTTCCTATTATAGATATGGTAAAATGTATTGTCAAATACAAGTATACGTAGATGAAACTCCTGAAAAATGTTATACTGAAACAAACCAAACAGCAACGCAACCAAAGGGAGGTGTTCTATGAACTACTATCAGGAATATAAAAGCAAGCTGCGTACCCCGGATGAAGCCGTGCGCGTGGTAAAAAGCGGCGATTGGGTGGATTATACCACTGCTACAGCGAAACCGGTGCTTCTGGATCAGGCTCTGGCACGAAGAAAAGAGGAACTGACTGACGTAAAAATCCGCGGCAATATGATCAACGGACCCATTGAAGTGGTGGAATGCGATCCGAAACAGGAACATTTTACTTATAATACCTGGCACTGCTCTCCTTATGAAAGGAAGCTTTGTGATCGAGGGCTGTGTTATTTTATTCCCATGGTTTTTCATAATCTGACGGCCTACTATCACTTTTTTATTGATGTGGATGTGGCTATGATCGCCGTTCCTCCCATGGACCGGCACGGCTATTTCAATTTTTCTATTAATACGGGAACTTCTGCGGAGATTTTAAGAAAAGCACGGATCGTGATTCTGGAAATTAATGAACATCTGCCCAAGATCCGGGGAGGTTATGATGATTGTATCCATATTTCTGAGGTGGATTACGTGGTGGAAGGACCTCATGATCCATTTCCGGAGGTACCGGAGCATATTTTAACAGAGGAAGAAATCCGCATTGCTGAACATATCATTCCTTTTATAAAGGATGGTTCCACCATTCAGATTGGGGTGGGCGGCATGCCCAATGCGGTGGGAACGCTCCTGGCAGACTCCGATCTAAAGGATCTGGGTATGCATACAGAGCTTTGTTCCGATGCTTATCTGGAGCTGTTTGAGCAGGGAAAACTAACGAACCGCCTGAAAAATATCAATCCGGGTAAAAGTGTCATGGGCTTTGCCATTGGATCACCCCGGCTTTATGACTGGCTGGATGATAATCCTTCCATTATGGCTTATCCGCTGGAATATGTAAATCGCCCGGATGTAATCGGCATGATCGACAATATGATTTCCATTAACAGCTGTATCAGTGTGGATTTATATGGGCAGGTCAGCGCCGAAAGTGTGGGCACCCGCCAGATCAGCGGTACCGGCGGTCAGCTGGACTTTCTGGAAGGTGCATCCATTTCCAGAGGCGGTAAATCCTTCATCTGCGTAAATTCCACTTTCCGGGATAAAAATGGAACTCTGCAGTCCTGTATCCTGCCGCATTTTCAGGGGGAAATTATTACTTCTCCCCGAAGCCAGGTCTACTATATTGTTACAGAATATGGCGCGGTCAATCTGGAAGGGGCTACTTCCTGGGAGCGAGCGGAAAAACTGATTTCCATTGCACATCCGGATTTTCGGGATGATCTGATTAAAGAAGCGGAAAAACAGAAGATATGGCGAGCCTCCAATAAGCGGTAGGGAAGCTATTTTTACTATGAAAGTCCCGGACAGCAGCCATGTCCATTTACTTTACCACTGGGGTAAAGTCTTCAGTGTCTCCACAGAAAAATCCACCATTTTTCTCCATAATCTTTCGCATGGCGCTTTGAGCGGCTTCATATTCCTGAGGTGGAATGGTTACTAAAAATACGGTTTTTATCTGGTGCTGTTCCAGAAACTGATTGCTTACTTCATCCCCCAGATCATTTTCTGTCCATTCCATGTCCATGGATGCTTTTTCGCCCAGAATAACCTCTGCTACACCGGCAGCTTCCCAGATTTCCACTTTTTCCTGGTCTTCAAAAGCAGCTGCAATGTCTGCTGTTGTAATTTCCTGTTCTGTCAAATACAGCCATTCTGCAGGGACTGTGGGCTGACTGTTCTTTTTGGCTTTGATTTTATTTAATTTGGATTTATTTTTCATTGATTGATTCCTCCGGTTTGATTTCTTTTAAAGTATCTTTACCTGAATGCTTTTTCAAACGCAATCTAGTACTACAGCGAACATTTTATGTATTACTTGAATTTTTATAAAAACGTAAATGGCGGAATTACAGAGCCACATTGCTAAGGAGACCTTTGGTCAAACGTCGGCACTTAACGAGCGGCTTTCTGTAAAGAAAGACGAGAGTTTAGTGTCCG
>JBGVFN010000030.1:0-9684 GCA_045121095.1 Lachnospiraceae bacterium
TTTTTATAAAAAACGTAAATGGCGGAATTACAGAGCTACATTGCTAAGGAGACCTTTGGTCAAACGTCGGCACTTAACGAGCGGCTTTCTGTAAAGAAAGACGAGAGTTTAGTGTCAGCTACGTTTGGGCATCGTTAACATGCAAACAAAGCTCCAGTGAAGCTTTGTTTGTAGAGCGAGAGCGTGTCTCCGTGTAACGTAGCTCTGTAATGGAGCCTTCACTACCTATAATTTCCCAGGTAAAGTTATGTTAGCAACGTTCGTTGTGTGTCTATTCATGTTTACGCCCCGGCAGCGCAATATGCAGTTTGCCAGGTTTGCTTTTACGCCCTTTTGCATCATCCTTTTTCACGAAAGTTCCATCGAAGAGATACAAAAGTCCCGGAAGTACAAAGAATACAATGGCCAGAGAGCAGAGCGCACCGATTCCCAGGAACATGCCCAGCTGCGCCAGCAGACCGTGTGAGGAGAGATAACCCAGAAGGAATCCCACAGAGGTCAGCAATGTGCTGGAAGTCAGGATGGAAACGGTAACACTGTCAATGGTATGGATGACAGCATCTCTTTTGCCAAGAGTTTCCCGGTATTCTTTGTAGCGGTCAGCCATAAGAATGGCGTAGTCTACCGTGGCGCCCAGCTGAATGGAACTGATGATCAGGTAGGCGATGTAAAATACCTTTGCGCTTCTGAAATAAGGCATGGACAGGTTGATCCAGATGGCAGTTTCGATACTGAGTACCAGCTGAATAGGCAGTGTGAGGGATTTCATACTGATCAGCAGCACCAGGAAAACGGCACCGATGGCCACCAGATTTACTTTGGTCATGTCCTTTGTGGTGGTATCCATCAGGTCATAGGTGCTGACACCTGCACCGGCCAGATACCATGTGCCGGGATAATGTTTTTCTGCGATGGACCGGACATTTTCCACCAGAGTAAAGGTTTCATTTCCTTCTGCACCTACGCTTACAGAAATTACCATGCGGTCATAATTTTCAGAAGAAAGCTGTGACAAAATGGACTCGCTCAGATAGGAAGAAGGGATTTCTGCTCCAACCGTGTCCACATAGGAAATGATGCTGGTTACTTCAGGAAGTTCATGCAGTTCATCAGAAAGCAGTTTTTCTGTAGAAAGATCTCCTTTGGGAACCAGGAGGACGTAAGTATCGTTTTTACCGAAAATATCATTAATGGCTTCTGTATCTGCCCCGATCCGGGTATCTGTTCCGAAAATGTGCTCGGAACCGTAATAGTATTCATTAGAATTGGAAGCCAGGTAAGAAGGCACAATAACCAGGGCAAATAAACAGCAGGCGGGAATCATAATACGGCTGATCAGTTTTCCCAGCCATTTAAAACCAGGTAAAAATGGACGATGGCGGGTTTTGTCGATCAATTTGTGGGTTGCCAGAATAAAACAGGGCATGAAAACAAATACTGTGATCAAGCTGATCGCAACACCCTTTGCCAGAGCTAGGCCCAGATCCGGTCCAATTCGGAATTTCATAAGAACCAGGGCCAGGAAGCCGATTACGGTGGTCAATCCACTGGACATGATGGAACTGGTGGATTTGCACAGAGCTTCGATCATGGCTGCTTTGGGATTGGAGTTTTCTTTGCGGCATTCTTCAAAACGATGAATCAGGAACACCGAATAGTCGGTGGAAACCGCCAGCTGTAAAATATTACCAGCTGCATTGGTAACAAAGGAAATTTCACCGAAAATCAGGTTGGTACCAGCATTAATGACAATTGCAATGCCCAGTCCCAGCAAAATAACGAACGGTTCTGCCCAGGAAGTGGTGGTAATGGTCAGTATGATAATTGCAAAAATAATGGCAACTACTACAATGATCTTGATCTCCTGTATCGTGCTGGTGGTAGCATCTGCGGTGGCAACTGCATTACCGGTCAAAGCATTATCCGTTCCGATCAGTTCACGGATATCTTCGACGGTCTGCAGACTTTTTTCCTCGTCAATGGTAATGGAAAAAAGTGCATTTCCATCTTTATAATAAGTTTCCACCATGTCAGAATCCATGGTGCTTAAAGGAATGGTGATGTCAGCGGCATCATCCAGCCAGGTTACTCCTGTTACGCCATCCAGCTGCGAAAGCTGTTCTTTATACTCCAGTGCTTCCGGGATGGTCACATCGCGAATCATGGCACGGGCATTGGGAATTCCCCCTTCAAATTCCTCGGACATGACATCCAGAGAAATGGTAGAAGAAGAATCTTCCGGCAGATAGTCGTTGATATCGTAGTTCACGGCAATCATCTGCTGTAAAAAGATACAAACGACAGCTAACAGAAAAAAGATTGTGAGAATCGCTTTTTGGCATTTTACAACGCCAGAATAAAATTTCTTCATAAAATAAAATCCTTCTTAATGTTATTGAGTTACAAGTACACTGTCTAGCAGGTTACAGGTATAATGTGATTGGGTTACAAATGCATCATGTTATGAAACTGCGTTCGGATGCATCATGTTATGAAATGGTATTCAAATGCATGATGTTATTACGCTGCATCCAAATACATGGATTTCAAGCTACAGTTAAGGTTATTAAAGGAATGAAAAAAGTAAAATAGACAATTTCCATACAGATGCCTAAAATTAGGACAAATGATTAAAATTGTCCTAAGTTCCGGGCAGACTGAAATTTATTCTGCGTGAAATAGCCGATTAATTAGTGTGGGTCATACTGCAAAAACGTGGTATAATAGAACCAATTTGCCGGATTGAACGGGGGAATTGGAAAACCCGCAGCTTTTCTGAACTGTGATCATTCGGCTGCGGGACCGAAAAAGAAATACTGACGGGAGATGCAGAATGAAAAATTATGCAACTGCTTTAAACACAAAAAAAATGCTGGCTGCTTCTTTGAAGAAATTTATGGTACAGAAGCCGTTGTCCAAAATCACTGTGGCAGAAATTGTAAAAGACTGTAATGTGAATCGAAATACGTTTTATTATCATTTTCAGGATATTTATGGATTACTGCAGTGGATGCTGGAAGAAGAAGCGTTTGAGGTGGTCAAGCAATTTGATTTGATCAATGACTTTGAAAAGGTTGTGGAATTTGCCATTGATTATGTGGATAAAAATAAATATATCCTGAACTGTGCCTACGAAACCATGGGGCGGGAAGAATTAAAACGCTTTTTGTATGCGGATTTTATTGGAGTGGCCAATACCATGCTTGAAGGTGTGGAAAAGAAAGCTGGAGTAAAGCTGGATGAGAAAAAACATCGTTTTCTCTGCGAGTTTTATATAGAAGCATTGGCCAGCGTACTGGTGAACTGGTTCCGGGGACAAAGTATCTGGAGCCGGGAAGAAGTGGTGCAGTATATTGTTCAGATATCAGAGACCATGCTGTCAGAGGCCACGTTAAAAAAATTAGAAGAAAAATAAAGTGTTTTTTAGATATACTGTAGTAGATGTGCTGTAGTAATGAAGAAAAATGTAAGGTAGAAGATGGAAAATGAAAAGTTTTCATAACATTTTGTGCCTTAAGCGAAGGGAAAGGAATGGATATAAAAATGGAGCAGTCAATGAAAACAATAGATACCAATAAAGTCATCATCTGCAAACAGAGTCTGGCAGAGATGAAAAAAGTCTATGAAACCATGCTGTGCCGTCATTTTCCTGCGGACGAGGTAAAACCTTTTCGTTATGTTGAAAAATGGTACCAGGAAGGCCGCTATATGGGATATGGGTTGTATCAGATGGATGAATCGGGCAATCCGGGCGGTACTTGTCTGGCTTATGCCTGGCTTTGCTGCATGAAAGCAGAGAAATGGGCGCTGCTGGATTATTATGCGGTGGAAGAATCTCTGCGCGGACAGGGGACAGGCAGTTGGTTTTTGAAGCAGATTTTAGAAAATTATACCGATGGAATGCCGGTGATCATTGAAGTGGAGAATCCAGATGAACTGGATGAATTTGATGAGGCGCAAAAAGCGCAGGAAAAAGCCAAACGTCTGCGCCGTGTTGCTTTTTATGTGCGGAATGGTGTGCGGGAAACAAAACTCTCAGCCACAGTTTTTCATGTTCCCTATCGGATCATGGTCTACCTGCCAAAGCATATGATCAGGGAAAATGCGGCAGATACAGAGCAGCTTTTTGGACTGGAAAATCTGAAGCAGGCGTATTATGCTTTTTACACGCATATACGGGAGCATGTAACTCTGGGAAAATAAAATGAAACGATCTGATCTTGTGTCAGGTCGTTTGTTTTTTGTCAGACAATTCGTTTGTTTTCTACCAAAAAACAGCTCAGATTACATTTGTTTTACCTGATTTTACGGATAACTTTACCGTTGCGTTTACAGATGGAAAACGGTATACTGTAAAACAAATCTTAAACTGTACATACACTATGAAAGGAAAAAGAACGTATGAAAGAATTTTTAAAGAAAAAGGGTGTTAATATCAGTGTGAAAACTTATCTGATCGACGCTATGGGAGCTATGGCTTTTGGTTTGTTTGCGTCACTGCTGATCGGTACGATTTTCGGAACACTGGGTGATAAAACCGGTGTGGAGATATTTAAGACAATTCAGACATATGCCCAGTCTGCCACCGGACCGGCGCTGGGTGTGTCTATTGCCTATGCGCTGCAGGCGCCTCAGCTGGTATTATTTTCAGCAGCAACTGTGGGATTTGCAGGGAATGCGCTGGGCGGACCTGTAGGTGCTTTGCTTGCCACCATCGTTGCAGTTGAACTGGGTAAGATCGTTTCCAAAGAAACACGAATTGATATTCTGGTAACACCGGCAGTTACGATTTTCTCCGGAACAATTATTGCCATGTTTGTAGGACCCGGCGTGTCCAGTTTTATGACCGCATTTGGCAATGTGGTAAAAGCAGCAACAGAAATGCAGCCTTTTGTTATGGGTATCCTGGTATCTGCATTGATCGGTATTGCGCTGACACTTCCCATCAGCAGTGCGGCTATTTGTATTATGCTTAGTCTGGATGGACTTGCCGGAGGCGCGGCAACTGCAGGCTGCTGTGCACAAATGATTGGATTTGCCGTGATGAGTTTCAAGGAAAATGGCTGGGGTGGTCTGCTGGCTCAGGGTCTTGGTACTTCCATGCTGCAGATCGGTAATATTGTAAAAAATCCCAGGATCTGGATTCCGCCCATTCTCACATCCATGATTACCGGCCCCATTGCAACGGTTGTATTTAAAATGGAAAATATTGCGGCCGGTGCGGGTATGGGCACCTGTGGTCTGGTTGGTCCCATCGGTGTGTACACTGCCATGACAGAAGGCGGCGTTCAGATGTGGCTTGGTATTGCACTGGTATGCTTTATTTTACCGGCTGTTATCACATTGATTCTCGGGGAAGGATTCCGTAAGATCGGCTGGATCAAAGACGGCGATTTAAAATTAAATGTATAATAGGGATAATTGTTTCGCAGGAAATGCAACAGTTCAGCTTTGCTGAACTGTCTGCTGAATTGCTATTAATATAAACATACAACCCGGAAAGGGGTGCTTTATATGGAAGGAAAGCGTCTGGTCTTTCACGTAGATGTGAACAGTGCGTTTTTGAGCTGGAGCTCCGTGGAACGGCTGAAAAATGATCCGGATGCCGAAGATCTGCGCCTGATTCCTTCGGTGGTAGGCGGGGATCCGAAAAAACGTACAGGCGTTGTGCTGGCAAAGTCCGTCCCTGCTAAAAAATTTGGGATTCGGACAGGAGAACCGCTGGCCTATGCGTTTCGAAAATGCCCTCATTTGATGGTGATTCCTCCGGATTTTCGGCTGTACAGCCGTGCATCAGCATCCATGATGGAATTGCTGGCAGAATATGCCCCGGTGGTGGAGAAGTTTTCCATTGATGAAGCATTTCTGGATATGACAGGAACAGGAAAATTGTATCCGGATCCGCTGGCTCTTGCCCATGAAATCCGAAACCGGATTCGGGATGAACTGGGATTTACGGTAAATATCGGTATTTCTGAAAATAAACTGCTGGCGAAGATGGCCAGCGATTTTCAGAAGCCGGATAAAGTACATACCTTATTTCCAGATGAAATTCCCCAAAAAATGTGGAATTTACCCGTGGGTGAACTTTTATATGTAGGACATCATTCCGTGGAAAAACTGAATCGAATGGAAATCCGTACCATAGGTGAGCTGGCTCACACGCCGGAATCCGTTCTGAAAAATGCATTTGGCATGAAGCAGGCTCATCAGATGCACTTGTATGCCAACGGAATTGATGACAACCCGGTAGGGGACGAAGAGGTGGCCAATAAAGGGTATGGAAATTCCATTACACTGCCCTATGACCTTGTGCGGGCACAGGAAGCTTATCCGGTGCTCCTGGCGCTGGCAGACAGCGTGGGAAGCCGGCTGCGGGCCGATGGAATGACCGCTTCCAGCATCTGTGTAAGTATTAAAGATGATACGTTTCATACCATATCACATCAGACTACGCTAAAACAAAGTACCGATGTGACAGATGTCATTTATAAACATGCGCTGCGGCTGTTTGACCAGCTTTGGGATCAAACCACTCCCATCCGGCTGCTGGGACTTTCCGCGGGAAAAGCGGTAAAAGAAGAATTTTATCAATATACACTGTTTGATGAAAAAGCAAGACAAAAGGCCCGTTCACTGGACCAGATGGTGGACAGTATACGCAGCAGATACGGAAGTGATGCGCTGAAAAGAGCATCTTTGCTGGATGCGAAGCAGGCAGAGCGGGTTGGGCGGAAGCATCGAAAGGAGCCTGAGGAATAGAGTTGTTAAAAAAAGAGTAAAAAAATGAAAGAAAAATAAACAAAATCCAGGGATAAGGATATAAAATTTTTCCAGATTGTTCATAAATCATTCAAATATAGGTCACAGTATTATCACAATCACAAAGTATGATATAGGCATAAAGAAAAACGTAACAGTTCAGCGGAGGCTGAACTGTCTTGAATAAATTCAGCAGACATTCCAAAAGATATCAGATTGATACAGCAGACAATCTCAGGAATGATAAGATTTCATATTCGTTGGATTATAAGTTTTATTTTAGATAGATTTTTTTCATAACTTTCTCCTTTCAAATAAACAGGGCAGCCGCGGTGGCTGCCCTGTTTATTTGTGTGCGCCTGGCGGCGCACGTTTTCACCCACTGTATTTACGAAGGTGTTTACCTTGGTTAGAGCGTGTTTGACAAGGATGGGATATAAGATTAGAATAACAAGTAAAAAAAGATAGATCTGCTGATGCAGACATCCGAGTAAGCATTACAATCAATATCATAGTAAATGTCACAGAGAGGGTTATATTATGGGACTGATCAGAAAAATCACACAGGAGACACAGCATAAATTCCTGAATTTTTTTACAATGGATGTTACACATAAAAACGGACATGAATCACAGTATTTTGTGGCTTCACGGGCAAAAAATGTGGAAAGCCTGAAAGCTGTCACTCATGAAAACAATGCGGACGGTGTTGTGATCTACACAGTATACGGCCCGAAAAGAGATAAGGTCGTGCTGATTCGTCAGTATCGTTATCCATTAAATGATTATGTATACGAATTTCCAGCAGGTCTGGTGGAGCCGGGCGAGGATTTTAATGAAGCAGCTGTGCGGGAGCTGAAAGAAGAAACCGGTCTGGATATGGAACCCATTAAGGTGTCTAAAATTTACAGTGAACCTCGTTTTACAACAGTTGGTATGACGGATGAATCCTGCGCTACGGTTTATGGTTATGCATCAGGCAGCTGCAGCATTAAAGGCCTGGAGGAATCAGAGGAACTGGAAATCGTACTGGCAGATAAAGAGGAAGTCCGCAGGATTTTAAAAGAAGAAAGAGTCGCACTAATGTGTGCGTACATGCTGATGCATTTTCTGCATGCAGAAGATGGGGAGCCGTTTGCTTTTCTGGAAGAAGAGTAGAGGAAACTCTGCTGTTTTGAATGTATTCAGTCAGCATTCGTAATTTTTTACAGAAATGATTTATCCGGCTAAACGCCGAATACGGTTTTCAATTAAAATCCACGAAATGCTTATGAAAAAAGTGGATAAAATATGCAAGATAAACTGGTAAGAATTTTGTAAAATCCCAAAAAACGGTATCTGTTACATTGCTGGAAGTTCTGGAATATGGTATGATACTCGTATTTGAGAGAATATTCTCCCATTTACTGTTGTGATTTACTACTTGGTAGTAGAAAGGAATTATCATGAAATACGATTATTTGGTAGTAGGTTCCGGCCTGTTCGGTGCTGTATTTGCTTACGAAGCAAAAAAGAGAGGTAAAAGTTGTCTGGTAATTGATAAACGTAAGCATATCGGCGGTAATATTTATACAGAAAAAGTAGAAGACATTAATGTTCATAAATACGGTGCGCATATTTTCCACACCAGCAATAAGGAAATCTGGGAATATATGAACCAGTTTGCGGAATTTAATAATTACATTAATTCTCCTATTGCGGTATATAAGGATGAGCTGTACAATATGCCCTTTAATATGAATACATTCAGCAAGATGTGGGGCATCCGCACACCTGCAGAGGCAAAGGCGATCATTGATAAACAGATTGAGGATCTGAACATTACAGAGCCTGAGAATTTGGAGGAACAGGCGCTGTCTCTGGTTGGTCGCGATGTGTATGAGAAGCTGGTAAAAGGTTATACCGAGAAGCAGTGGGGACGCAGCTGTACAGAACTGCCCTCTTTCATTATTAAACGTCTGCCTCTTCGTTTTACTTATGATAACAACTATTTCAATGACCGTTTCCAGGGTATTCCCATGGGTGGTTATACTGCTATTATTGAAAAAATGCTGGAAGGAATCGAAGTGAAGGTTGATACCGATTACTTTGAATTTTCCAAGGCAAATCCCGATGTGGCAGAGAAAATTGTTTTCACCGGTATGATCGATGAATATTTTAATTACTGTTACGGACCTCTGCAGTATCGTTCTGTGCGCTTTGAAACAGAAGTGCTGGACTGCGAAAACTATCAGGGCAATGCAGTTGTAAACTACACCGAGAGAGAAGTTCCTTATACCCGTGTGATCGAGCATAAGCACTTTGAATTTGGCAAACAGCCGAAAACCGTTATTTCCAGAGAATATTCTTCTGAATGGAAACAGGGTATGGAGCCTTATTATCCGGTAAATAATGATGAAAATAATGCTTTATATGAAAAATACCGTGAGCTGGCAAAACAGGAGAAGAATGTAATCTTCGGCGGCAGACTGGGACAGTATAAGTATTATGATATGGACAAGGTTGTTGCAGCTGCTCTTGAATGTGTACAGGAAGAATTTAAATAAACGTTCAACAGAGTATTCGAAGAAAACAGTTGCAGAAGGCAGTTGTAGAAAGCAGTTGGAATATATGAGGAATATATCTAGTATGCCCCAAACTAATTAACCAGCTGTTTCACTTGTCTAAATTTCCATCTGCTGCGTTGTCGTCAATCGTCGTAGCCACCGCTACGACTCATTCCTCCGCCTTGCAGACTGAAAATTTATTCTGCGTGAAACAACCGACTAATTAGTGTGGGTCATACTAGTATAGCTCGTTTTTAAAAGCTTTATGTTATTTCCCTTTTGTGATATACTGCTTTATATATCAAATCAGGGGGAAAATCATATGCCTAAGAATGCAACACCCATTAATCTTACAGACGAAGAAACCTGCTATCTT
>JBGVFN010000031.1:0-34818 GCA_045121095.1 Lachnospiraceae bacterium
TTTGCTTCTCGTTGTTCTTTTCTTCCCATGGCAACTGCCGCCTTTGCGAATAATTTTTTCTTTCAAAGATACCATAATTTTGCAAAAACAGCAGTAACTTTATATACTTTTGTGCGAATAAGATTTTACTTTACAGAGCTGTATATTATTTTTGTAACTATTCAGCCAAGGCTGAACTGTTACCTATCTTTTTCTTGCCACAATGGAAACCCAGTCATTGTCATACATGGTATCTACCACCTCAAAGTCCGGATTTTCGGCAAATGCAGCTTTTACCTCTGCTTCTTTTGTATTGATAATACCGGAGGTTACAAAATAAGAACCGGATTTCAGATGTTTTCCAATTTCTGCCTGAAGCAGAATGATCACAGGCGCCAGAATATTGGCTACTGCAAAATCGTAATTTTCACCTGCTTCTGCCTGCACCGCTTCATCCCCAATAATATCACCGGTCAGCATGCGGACTTTTTCTCCCGGAATATGATTTACTGCCACATTTTCTTTGGCCGCTTCTACCGCAAATTCATCCACGTCTGTGGCAAATACTTCAGAAGCTCCCAGCTTCATGGCTGCAATGGAAAGGATGCCGCTGCCGGTACCAATATCCATAACACGATCGCCAGGTTTCATATATTTCTGAATCTGGCGGATGCAGAGACGTGTGGTTTCATGAGAACCTGTACCAAATGCAGTACCAGGATCAATCTCAATCATCATTTTGTCCTTATGTTCTTCCGGAATTTCTTCCCAGGTGGGTTTGATCAGGATTTCATCCACACAGAAAGGCTTGAAAAACTGCTTCCAGTTGTTGATCCAGTCTTTATCTTCTGTTTCGGATAATGTAAGCTCACCGGAACCGATATCCACAAACATGGCAGTTTCTTCCAGACCTTCTTTAATCTGAGCAGTCAGTGCATCAATATCCACATCAGTTTCCAGATAACAGGAAACTTTTGCCTTTCCTTCATCCGGTGCCAGCTCCGGCAAAATGTCAATAAACATACCTTTGGTTTCCGCCTCGGTCAGAGGGATATTATCTTCAATTTCAATTCCTTCCACACCCAGTTCACTTAACATTTCACTGATAAAGTCAACGGCCGCTGTGGTAGTGTCAATGCTGATACGAATCCATTTCATAATCTTTATCCCTTTCCAGGCTTATTTTTTCTTCTTATTAAAAAAGCTCTTTTTCTCTTTTGTTTCCGCACCGGATCCATCTTCACCCATAGTCTGCGCAAATGCTTTTAATGCTTCACGCTGTTCCTGTGACAGAGAACGGGGTACTTCTACTACAAAAGTTACATAATGATCACCGCGGGTTGCCTTATTACGCAGGAAAGGAACACCTTTGCCTTTCAGACGGATACGGGTGTCGGTCTGTGTACCGGGCTGAACCTGATATTCCACTTCACCGTCCACTGTCTTGATACGGATCGCTCCACCCAGTGCAGCAGTAGTAAAGCTGATGGGAACAGTAGAATAAATGGTGGTATCCTGACGCTGGAATACGGGATGATCTGCAATGATTACTTCTACCAGCAGATCGCCGCGCTCACCGCCATTCTGTCCGGGTTCACCCTTGCCGCGGATACGGATGCTCTGTCCATTGTCAATACCGGCAGGAACAGAAATCTGGATTTTCTTTCTGGAAGAAGTATATCCGCTGCCTCCGCATTTGGGGCATTTATACTTAATCACCTTACCACGACCGCCGCATTCAGGGCATACCTGCTCACTGCGCACCATACCGAACATACTCTGCTGCGTCGTAACCACACGTCCCCGTCCATTACATTTGGTACAGGTTTCGGGAGAAGTACCAGGCTTTGCACCGCTGCCTCCGCATTCGGTACATTCATCCTTCAGAGTCAGTTCAATTTCTTTTTCCGTTCCAAATACGGCTTCTTCAAATGTGATACGAACTGCTGCACGAAGATTGGCACCTTTTACCGGTCCGTTGTAGCTGCTTCTTCTGCTGCCGCCGCCAAATCCAAATAAATCGCCGAAAATATCGCCCATATCTCCGCCGAAATCAAAACCACCAAATCCGCCAAATCCACCGGCACCACCGCCTGCGGTCTGATCAAATGCTGCATGACCAAACTGATCATACTGTCTTCTTTTATCCGGATCACTTAAAACTGCGTACGCTTCCTGTACCTCTTTGAACTTTTCAGCAGCCACTTCATCGCCCTGATTGGTATCCGGATGATATTTCTTGGCCATTTTACGATATGCTTTCTTTAAAGTAGCATCATCTGCATCCTTGGCTACGCCGAGCACTTCGTAATAATCTCTTTTCTCTGCCATAAAATCACCTTTTCTGAATCTTGCTCAAACGCACTACACGGAACGTCGCAGGCGGCGTTCCGTTTGTGCGTGTTAGTATTATGAAATATCCCGAAAAACATGCCAGCGACATGTTTTTCGGGGTTGGTTAAGCGGTTAAAGCTTTATAAACAAATCTTATTTTTATACTTCTTTGTAATCTGCGTCAACAACATCGTCAGCTGCATCTGCTGCACCGCCAGCTGCTCCAGCTCCAGCGCCTGCACCTGCTGCCTGATTCTTTTCATACAGTTTCTGGAACAGTACCTGTGCATCGTTCATCAGTTTTTCTTTGCCAGCTTTTAATTCTTCAACCTGTGCATCACTGATTTCCATGTTCTGAGTTGCATCCAGAATCTTCTTCAGGTCAGCAATATCAGCTTCTACAGCAGATTTGGAAGCAGCATCCAGCTGATCACCTGCATCTTTTAATGCCTGTTCTGTCTGGAATACCATGCTGTCTGCATCATTTCTTGCATCGATTGCTTCTTTTCTCTTCTTATCCTGTGCTTCGTATTCTGCAGCTTCTTTTACAGCTTTTTCGATTTCAGCATCGGACATATTGGTGCTGGAAGTAATGGTAATGTGCTGTTCTTTACCAGTACCCAGATCCTTAGCAGATACGTTGATGATACCGTTTGCATCAATATCAAAGGTTACTTCGATCTGAGGCACACCTCTTCTTGCAGGCGGGATACCATCCAGTCTGAACTGACCAAGGCTCTTATTATCTCTTGCAAACTGTCTTTCACCCTGTAATACGTTGATATCTACAGCAGTCTGGTTGTCAGCAGCAGTTGAGAAGATCTGGCTGTGTTTGGTAGGGATTGTTGTATTTCTTTCAATCAGTCTGGTTGCAATACCACCCATGGTTTCGATGGACAGAGTCAGAGGAGTTACGTCCAGCAGCAGGATATCGCCAGCACCAGCATCACCAGCCAGCTTACCACCCTGGATAGAAGCACCGATCGCTACACATTCATCAGGGTTCAGGCTCTTGTTGGGTTCTTTGCCTGTTAACTGTTTTACTTTATCCTGTACAGCGGGGATACGTGTGGAACCACCAACCAGCAGTACTTTTGAAATTTCAGAAGCATTCAGACCTGCATCTCTTAACGCATTCTGTACGGGGATTGCAGTTCTTTCTACCAGATCATTTGTTAATTCATTGAATTTTGCACGTGTAATGGTCATATCCAGATGTTTGGGACCATCCGCTGTTACAGTAATGAAAGGCAGGTTGATGTTTGTAGTAGTTGCAGAAGATAATTCTTTCTTTGCTTTTTCAGCTGCTTCTTTCAGTCTCTGCAGAGCCATCTTATCAGTAGAGAGATCTACACCTTCTGTACGCTTGAATTCAGCCAGCATGTAATCTGTTAATTTGTTATCGAAATCATCGCCGCCCAGGAAAGTATCACCATTTGTAGATAATACTTCAATAACGCCGTCACCGATTTCAATGATAGATACATCGAATGTACCGCCGCCTAAGTCGTATACCATGATCTTCTGTTCTGTTTCGTTGTCCAGACCATAAGCCAGAGCTGCTGCAGTAGGCTCGTTAATGATACGTTTTACTTCCAGACCAGCGATCTTACCAGCATCTTTGGTTGCCTGTCTCTGAGAGTCATTGAAGTAAGCAGGTACTGTAATAACTGCTTCTGTTACGCTTTCACCCAGATAGCTTTCTGCATCTGCTTTCAGTTTCTGCAGGATCATAGCAGAAATTTCCTGAGGTGAATATTTTTTATCATCAATTGTTACTCTGTAATCAGATCCCATATGTCTCTTGATAGAAGCGATTGTCTTTTCTGCGTTGGTTACTGCCTGACGTTTTGCCAGTTCACCTACCAGACGTTCGCCATTTTTTGCAAATGCTACTACGGAAGGAGTAGTTCTAACACCTTCTGCGTTGGCGATAACAACCGGTTTGCCACCTTCCATAACTGCTACACATGAGTTTGTTGTACCTAAGTCAATACCAATAATCTTACCCATTATTCATTCCTCCTGTTTTATAAAACGGCAAATATGCCACCTGTTAACTTACTAAATATCTATATAAACTGCTGCGGTTACGTATCTGTTTTTGTCCCATTCATGAACTTTATTTGAATGGAACAGGTGTGATTAGTTGGCTACTTTTACCATACTGAATCTTACTACGCTGCCGCGGTAGGTATATCCCTTCTGGAATTCCTCTACTACAACATTATCTCCTACGTTTTCATCATCCACATGCATGACTGCGTTATGGAAAGCAGGATCAAATTCCTTGCCTACTGCTTCAATAGGAAGTACTTCCATATCTTCCAGCACCTTCATCAGCTGTTTATAGGTCTTATCCATGCCCTGTACGAAAGGAGCTTCTTTTTCTTCTTCTGCTACTGTTGCAAGACCTCTTTCAAAATTATCTACAACCGGCAGAATTTTTTCAATAACACTTTTTGCACCTACTTCAAACATGGCTGCTTTTTCTTTTTCAGTACGTTTTCTGAAATTATCAAATTCTGCCATATTACGTTTCAGACGGTCATTCAGTTCTTCGATCTGTTCGTCTTTTTTATCTTTTTTCTTCTTAAAGAAACCTTTTTTTTCATTTTTTGCATCTGCTTCTGTTTCAGAAGTTTCTTCTGCTGCTTCCTGTGTTTCTTCAGGAGCCGCAGTTTCCTCAGCAGTTTCTGCTGCTTCCTGTGCCTGAGCTTCTTCCTGATCCAGGATATCTTCCATCTTTGTCTCAGCCATATCGGTTATTCATTCCTTTCAATAAGTTGCATGTTATTTCTATAAGATATGGTTTTTCGTTTCTTTGCAGAAATTTGAAAAACACAAATCCAATTTACACAATTTCATCCGGTTCATCAAAGATGATATCCAGCTGTGCGTTCAGATGTCTCAGCGTATCCATAACTTTCTGATAATCCATCCGCTTCGGTCCGATGATTCCTATTGTTCCCTTAATGCCATCCGGCAATTCATAACTGGCAGTAACAACACTGCAGTCTTTCATGGTCTGCGTAGGCATTTCGTTACCGATATAAACCCGAATATTTTCTTTGCTGCCATCTTCCATCTCCTGAGAATCCTCTATGGCTTTTTTCACCAGATCCTTCAGTTCTGTTTTTTCTTCAAATGTATGAATCAGTTCACTGGCAGTAGAACTAATGGTCAGTTCCGGATATTTAAAGAAGTTCGTTGCTCCGCTGGTATAAATCTGCATATCTGCACCATCTGCATTCAGAGCATCTGCCACTGCGTCAATGACTTCTCTTGCAATCTTTCCATGCTCACCTGCCTGGGCTTCTACTTCCCGGATAATTCCCAGATTGATCTCATTCAGGGAAAGTCCGTTTAACTTGCTGTTTAAAAGCAGATTCAGCGACAGAACATCCTGTTCACTCAATGCCTCTGTTAAGTTTACAATGGAATTCTTTATCAGATTACCATCTACAACCACTACTACCAGCAGCTTATTGGCAGTCATTCTGGAAAGCTGTATAAATTTCAGCTTTGTGTTGGAATAACTGGGACCGGTAATCATGGTCGCATAATTGGTATTATTGGCCAGAATCCGTGCCATCTGTTTTAACAGCAATTCCAGACGATCCACTCTCTGAATAATGAAATCCTTCATTTCAGAAACCTGCTGATCTTTTTCTGCAATCAGTTGATTCACATAATAGCGGTAACCAAGATCCGTTGGAATTCTGCCTGCTGAAGTATGCGGCTGAACGATAAATCCCATCTCTTCCAGATCCGCCATCTCATTTCGAATTGTTGCCGAACTGAGCTTTAAATCCGTAAACTTGGAAATGGTTCTGGAACCTACCGGTTCTCCGGTTTCCTGATAAGTCTGAATAATTGCATTTAATATTTTCAGCTTTCTCTGATCAAGTTCCATCCTTCACCACCCTTTCTTCAGTATGCATTCATCTCTTTTTATTCTATTTGTTAGCACTCACTTTTGAGGAGTGCTAACATTTACATGATTAAGATACCACCACTCACCGTATTTGTCAACAACATTTTTATGACAATCTTAATTTAATTCCTCTTCCACCTCTTGAAGACGGGCGAATCCTTTTTAATTCAATTTCCCGCTCATACATCTGAATATGCGTATCTTCACCGGGAGTAACCTGCCATACCTCTTTGATGCGGTCTTCTTCTGCAAGGGCCATCCCCTTCTGTCCCAGGGTATTTTTCTTTCCTGTGCTGATTTCCTCGGTATCAAATCGTAAAAAGCTGCCTTTTTCGGACCGGAGAATCACTTGCTTCTTATTATAATAATCTACATATACCAGATAATCCTCCGGCCCCAGTTTCGTAGCAGCCACGGTTTTGGAGTTGGTGGTAAATTCTGAAACCGGCGTCCGTTTGATCAGACCATGAGCAGTTGTAAAGATCAGTTCCTGCTCCGGATGTTCTGCGCAGCTGCATACAAAGAGCATATCTTCTTTGGAAGAATCGTAATTGCTGATATTGTCCACAGGAACACCTTTCTCCCGCAGTTTCTGAAAAGGAATATCCATGACCTTGATCTGATGCATCTTTCCTTCCTTCGTAAACATCTGGATTCTTCCTGTATTTTTACACAAGAACACGTATCGGTAATCCTGTAATGCGTCTTTATTCTTATTTAAAACAGATGCTTCCACGATCTTTACATAGCCAAAACGATCCATTAAAAACAGAACTTCTTCTTCTTTCATTTCTTCTTTTACATCCTGGGCCTGTGCAAGAGAAGTAATTTCTGTTCTCCGGTCATGACCAAATTCTGCCTGGATATGGGTAAGTTCTTCTTTAATCGTCTTTAACATCACTGTTCTGCTGCCCAAAATCTTCTCATAGCGGCGGATTTTGGTACAGGTATCTTTATAGGCTTTATTTAAGGCCAGAATTTCCAGCCCGATCAGTCGGGATAAGCGCAGATCCAGAATGGCCTGTGCCTGCCGTTCGGTGAAATCCAGCTTCTCTGCTTCAAGTGCAGATTCTTTATGGCGGAAGGTGACACCGGACGGATCGCCCATCAGACAGGCTTTTGCCTGTGCCTGAGTCTTACTGCCCCGAATGATCTCAATAATTAAATCAATCAGATCCACAGCCCGGATCAAACCTTCCTGAATTTCCTTTTTCTTCTGTTCTTCTGCCAGCATCCAGGTGTACTTGCGCTGATTCAGTTCGATCTGGAAATCCAGAAAATGTTTCAGAATGGATTTTAAACTGAATAAAGTCGGACGGCCATCAGAAATGGCAATCATATTAACACCAAACGTATCTTCCAGACGGGTCTTTTTAAATAAGATGTTTTTTACACGTTCCACATCCGAACCTTTTTTCAGTTCCAGTACAATACGAATTCCTTCTTTGGAAGATTCGTTGGAAATATCCACGATTTCCGGCAGTTTTTTGCTTTCTGCCAGCTGTGCAGTATCCGACAGGAAACGGCGGATTCCTTCTCCGATCATGGTATAAGGGATCTCTGTAATGACCAGTTTATCCCGGTCCGTTTTCCGTCTGCCTTCCTCCAGAACCACTTTTCCCCGAAGGCGGATCTTGCCGGTTCCTTTTTCATAAATTTCCAGCAGTTCTTCCTCATTGGCCACGATACCACCTGTGGAAAAATCCGGTCCCGGCATAATCTGAAGCAGTTCCTGAGTAGAAATCTCCGGATTGTCAATATAAGCTTTGGCACACTCCAGCACTTCCCGCAGGTTATGGGAAGGAACGTTGGTGGTCATACCAACCGCAATTCCCTCTGCACCATTCACTAAAATATTGGGAATCCGAACGGGAAGTACCACCGGTTCTTTTTCGGTTTCATCAAAGTTGGGGATAAAATCCACCACATTTTTCTCCAGATCTGCCAGATAAACTTTTTCTGTCAGTTTCTGCAGACGTGCTTCGGTATATCGCATGGCCGCTGCACCATCCCCTTCAATGGAACCAAAGTTTCCGTGAGGCTGTGCGAGAGGCTCATTTTTCTTAAAATCCTGAGACATGACCACCAGCGCTTCATAAATAGAAGAATCGCCATGAGGATGGTATTTACCCATGGTATCACCCACAATACGGGCACATTTTCTATGAGGCTTATCAGAGCTTAATCCCAGCTCATGCATGGCATAGAGTGTTCTTCTCTGTACCGGTTTCAGACCATCCCGAATATCCGGCAATGCACGGGCAGTGATAACACTCATGGAATAATTCAGATAGGACTGTCTCATACATTCAGAATAATCTGTTTGCAGCATTTTTGTATCCATTTCTTTTCCTCCCGTTCCTATACATCCAGTTCTGCTTCAACTGCATGTGCAAAAATAAAGTCCCGTCGGGGTGCTACTTCGCTTCCCATCAGCATCTGGGTCACTTCATTGGCCATGCGCGCATCTTCAATCTGTACCTGCTTTAATACTCTCGTTTCCGGATTCAGCGTGGTTTCCCACAGCTGAGAAGCATCCATTTCACCAAGACCTTTGTAGCGCTGTAACGTGAAATTTTTATGGGTTTTCCGATATTTTTCCAGAGCCGCATCATCATACAGATATTCCTCCGGTCCCTTTTTGGGCACTGCCTTGTACAAAGGCGGTGTTGCCAGATAAACATGTCCCTGATGAATCAGTTCCGGCATGAAACGATAAAAGAAAGTCAGCAGCAGAGTACTAATATGAGCACCGTCCACATCCGCATCGGTCATAATGATGATCTTGTCATATTTTAATTTCTCAATATTAAAATCCATGCCATAGCCTTCGGAAAAACCACAGCCAAATGCCAGCACCATGGTCTTAATTTCTGCATTGGCGAGTACTTTATCCATGGAAGCCTTTTCCACATTTAAGATCTTGCCGCGGATAGGCAGGATGGCCTGGTATTTTCGGTCTCTGGCCATTTTGGCAGAACCGCCTGCAGAATCTCCTTCCACGATGAAAATTTCATTTTTAGACGGATCGCGGCCTTCACAATTGGCCAGTTTTCCATTGGAATCAAAAGAATATTTGCTTTTTCCCAGCACCGTATTACGAGCCTTTAACTCAGACTTACGGATTCTGGCAGAGGTTTCTGCTCTGGAAATAACCGCCTTTAAGGACTCCAGGTTCTTATCAAAATACAGCTGCAGCTGTTCTCCGGCAACGGCTGTTACTACCTTTGCAGCATCGGAATTGCCCAGCTTTGTTTTGGTCTGTCCTTCAAAAAGAGGATCCGGATGACGGATCGCCAGAACCGCCGTCATACCGCAGCGAGTATCCGGACCGGTAAAATTAGCATCTTTCTCTTTCAAAATTCCCAGCTCTCTGGCATAGCTGTTGATGATCATGGTGAACTTGGCTTTAAAACCAGTAATATGGGTTCCGCCTTCTGAAGTATTGATACAATTACAGTACCCAAAAATATTCTCATCAAAATCCGAAGTAAACTGCAGAGCACACTCCACCATAATATTATCTTCCTCACCGGAAAAATAAATCACATCGGTTTTGGTCTCTTTACCCGCATTCATTTCCTTAATATATTGCACCAGTCCGTCCGGCTCATGAAAAGTGACCGGTTCGGAATTCTTTCCATCCCGAAGATCCGTAAAGACAATGGTCAGGCCCGGATTCAGATAAACCGTTTCGTGAAGCCGGTTTTTAATCTGCTCTTCCTTAAAACGGATATGCTCAAAAATTTGTTTATCCGGATAAAAACGAATGGATGTCCCCGTCTTTCTCGTCTTTCCCACGGTCTGCAGCAAACCATTTACCAATTCCATATCCGGCTGACCATAGGCATAACGATCCTTATAAATAAAGCCATCCTTACATACGGTAACTTCCATCCATTCGGAAAGCGCATTTACAACCGAAGAACCTACCCCGTGAAGACCACCTGAAACTTTATACGTATTATTATCAAACTTTCCGCCTGCATGAAGTGTGGTAAAAATAACACGTTCTGCGGACACACCTTTCTTATGCATATCCACCGGAATTCCCCGGCCATTATCGGTCACGGTAACAGAACCATCTGTTTCCAGTGTGACTTCAATCTTGTCGCAAAAACCGGCCAGATGTTCATCCACCGCGTTATCTACAATTTCATAGATCAGATGATTCAGACCGCGGCTTCCCGTACTTCCTATATACATACCCGGCCGTTTCCGAACCGCCTCCAGTCCCTCCAGGACCGTAATTGCATCTGCATTATATTGATTCATGGGTAAACTTCCCCTTTCTTTCAGTTGTAAAATATTACAACCTATTTTATAATATTAATAGCTATTCAGCAGAATATCGTTTTAATATGGAAGTTTCTGTGTTGGGCTTGCCTATAAACCAAAACCTTCATTTAAAATTATGAATATCTGCCAAATAATTTCAGAACGATTCAGCCTTTACTGAATTATTACATTTAAAGCTACAAATCAGCGGAAGGAGTTTCACCATGATACGCAAACACATCACGATTACTAATCCATCCGGTTTAAATGTTGATCCTGCTCAGATTTTGTCCAACCATGCAAGACAGTTCGAATGTAAGATCACCATTTATTATAAACACTATAACATCAATGCCAAAAGCATGATGCATATCCTTTCTGCCACACTCATGTGCGGAACAGAAGTGGAACTGGAATGCGACGGTCCCGATGAAGAAATATGCATGCACGACCTATGCGAATTATTTGCCCATGGTCTGGAACAGGAGGATCAGCCATGAACCAGGAAACACTTACATTGACTACTGTTAAAAACGGAAAAACCCAGGAATGGATTACCATAATTGAAGACGGAATTCCTGTCTGGGTGGCAAAAAACAGCGGTGGGAAGCATGAACTTCTTGAAAAACTGGATGAATTATTCCAGAAGGCCGTACAAAATGAAGATGACGAACCGGTTATCGAAATTCGATGCCGCTCAGGTCAGACCTTTCAAATCAGCTATTTCCCATTTGCCACACTTTATCTCTGTGAAGAACTGGAAGGACGTTATTCTACCCTGTCCACACTTACAGATGCTTTATGGGAACTGCTGGCTGATCAGATGATCACAGACTATCAACTGCTTTAAAAGTTTGCTCCGATAAAATATGTATCCGCATATTTTCCGGATATCATACTGAATGAAACAAAGAGTGCATGTTTATCATGCGCTCTTTTCTTTTCAATCTCGCTAATACTACCACACTTCCCTCAATTTGGCAATGGAATTTCACATTTTTTCAGTACATATGTTTGTTTTTTATAACTACCAGTCTCTGGACCACTACGTTTATTTCAATTCTAAGACAAATATTACATTTTTTTTAATTTTTTTCCGAAAAAGGGGTAGATTTTTTTTAACAAATATTGTATACTCCTTAAAGAACAAAAATGAAACATTTATTTAACATTTACTTAACATTTTATATATTTATTTCAAATTATTTAATATTTATTTAGGAGGAAATATCGTGAAACGAAAGAAATTAGTTGCTACACTTGCTGTCCTGGTCCTGGTAATATTTGCTGGTGTTTTCAGTACAGTAGATATGAAAGCTTCTGCAGCATCCAATTCCTTATCTGCAACCTATAAATGTATGTATGTAGGTCAAAGCTACACTGCCAAGGTGAATGGTTCTTATTCCAAAGTAACCTGGAGTACCAGCAATTCCAATATCGCTTCCGTTAGTTCTTCCGGAAAAGTGACTGCACAGAATATCGGTCGTGCCAACATCTATGCAACTGTTGATGGTAAAAAGCTCACTTTAAAAGTGGAAGTCGTTTCCAAAACTGCTTACAATGCAGTAAAGTATGCCAATAATGCGGTTGGCTGCAAATACAGTCAGGCAAAACGTATGTCAAAAGGCTGTTACGATTGTGGTTCCCTTGTATGGCGTGCTTATGCCAGTGCCGGTTTATACATCGGCGGCAAAACAAGCTGGGCTCCCACTGCTGCTTCCGGTGCAAGTACTTTAAATAAAACCTATAAAGTAATTTCTTACTCCGGCGTGTCTGCCAGCGAATTACTCCCTGGCGATCTGATTTATACATCTACCTATTCCAATGGTCGTTATCGCAATATTACACATGCGCTGATTTATGTTGGAAATGGCAAGACGGTTGAAGCAGCCAACTCCAGAGTTGGTGTAGTAAAGAGAAACTATTCCACCAAAAACATCGTGCTGATCGCCCGTCCCACTGTTAAAGTTTCCAATACCTTACAGGAACCTTTAATGACAACCGTAAAATCAAAATCTTCTTCTACAAGTAATACAACCATTACTGTTTCCTGGAAAAAGGTACGCAATGCAAGCGGCTATTATGTATATCGTAAAGCCGAAGGCGGTTCTTATAAAAAGATTGCTACGATCAAGAGCAAAAATACTCTTACATATACAGACAAAACAGCTTATGCAGGAAAGTATATTTATACAGTCAAAGCTTACTCCGGTTCCAAAGCAGGTGCCTATAATTCGACAGGTATGACAGCTTCTACAAAACTAGCTGCTCCCTCAACGGTCAACGCTGCGGATAACACAAGTGGTATTCAGGTTACATGGAGCACCGTTAAATATGCTACCGGATATAAGATTTACCGCAAAACAGTTGGTGGTTCCTATTCCCTGCTGAAAACAATTTCCAAACAGAGTACAAAATCCTTCCAGGATAACAGTGCAGAAAGTGATACAAATTATATTTACTGCATCAAAGCATACCGCAAAAATTCTTCTACCAGCACAACAACAAGTGCAAGTTCTGCTGCTACAAAGAAAGTATGCTATGTAGATACAACTGTTGCTGCATCAGAAAGCACAACAGCTGCTGTTTCAACACTTTCTTTAGAAAACGATACCACAGCTGAGACTACTGTTGTGGAAACTGCTGCGACAGAAACCACTGCAGCGGAAACTACTGCAATTGAATCTTCCACTGAGGAAACCACTACAGCAGAATCTTCTGCTGAAACCAGTACTTCTGCTGTGGAAACTACCGTGGAAGAAACTTCACAGGCTGCTGAATCTTCTGAAACCGTTGAATCTTGTGCTGTTACAGAACAATAACATAATAAATTGTCAAATCTTTGATTCGTAAATCAATAGAAAAAAGGAGAACATCTTCAAACGGATGCTCTCCTTTTCTTTTCTATGTAGCTCATTGCTTTTCTATGTAGCTCATTGCTTTTCTATGCAGCTCAGTGAACTTCCCTCTCAGTAAAGCAAATAGGATTTTCGCGAAATAAATTTAAAATTTAATCTTATATCGTTCCAAGCATACGACGTAAAAATACAGTTTCTGCCAAATTCCAGATTCCGTCATGAATCACATTATATGCCGCAGAAATCGGCTGATCCAAAAATCCCAAATATAATGCCACCATCAAAAGAATCATGCAGTAATTACTGTTTCGTTCAAACCAGTCCATCAGCGAATCCGGTAAAAATGTTCCAAGAATCTTGGAACCATCCAGCGGCGGCAAAGGAATCAGATTAAATACAGCCAGATTAATACTTAATTGAGAAAAATAGTACAACATAATATAAATGGTTTCAACAACAGCGGTTACTTCTAAGGCCCCTGTATAAGCTGCCACGTCCATCCATGCCAGTATAAAAATACTAATGGCACCTGTCAGTACATTCATCAGTGGTCCTGCCAGACTGACCATAACAATTCCAGCTTTTTTATTTTTATAATACCAGGGATTAATCATTACCGGCTTTGCCCATCCCATTCGGAAAAGCAGCATACATACCGCGCCTGCAGGATCCAGGTGCCGCAGGGGATTAATGGACAGACGCCCTTCCCGTTTCGGTGTTGGATCTCCCAGCTTCCAGGATACCCATCCATGTGCAAACTCATGGAGTGAAACAGCCAGAAGAATGCCTGGAAGTAAATATAAATAATCAATCATATGATCCTCTCCTTATGACTTAACTTTCATATATGGCAATGCCTGCATCAGCAAACATTTCCGTTTCGTAACCATTCAGCAGAGTAAGTATACCTTTTCAGCATATCTTTGTCAAACCACAAACCTCCACGATCGTCAAAAAGCAGCGAAGATGAACTCTCCGCTGCTTCTCTTCTGCTTACTGTTTACAGAATTTTTGATAACGATTCAGCACTTGCCAAACTGTTGCTTTTGTTCCTGAAACAGATGCTCTTATTTACCCGCCATTGCTTTTTCCTGTGCTTCGATCATCTTACGAACCATATGACCGCCTACGGAACCATTCTGGTAGGAAGTCAGATTGCCGTTGTAACCATCTTTGGATAAAGGCACACCCAGTTCATCCGCTACTTCCATTTTAAAACGATCCATTGCTTCTTTTGCTTCAGGTACTTCAATTCTGTTGGTATTGTTACTAGCCATTGTATTCTCCTCCTTAAAAACTTTTGTTTTCGGGTTACATTGCTAGTATGGCTAAAACCAGGAACAATACACTGGGAAGTTCTGGCTGGCAAAAAAATGGCATGATATTTTTTATTTTTTCATGGCATCCATACGAATCGTAATAGATTTCTGATGTGCCATGAGACCTTCTGTACCTGCCAGAGAAACAGCTGTAGGAGCAAGATTTCTGCATCCTTCTTCTGTAATATGCTGAATGAATGATGTTTTGATAAATGTACCTGCCCAAACACCATTGGAATATCTTGCTGTGCGCATGGTGGGCAGTGTATGATTGGTACCGGAACAATAATCGCCAAATGTAACTGGTGTATAATGTCCTACAAATAAGGAACCATAATGCAGTAAACGGTCACTGACTTCCTGCTCGATTTCTGCTTTTACCTGTACTTCCAGATGTTCCGGCGCCATCTCATTGGCCAGATCAATGGCTTCATCCATGGAATCTGCCACAAAAAGCATACCATTATCTTCCCAGGATTTTAAAGCCAGCTCACCGGTGGGAAGCTCTGCTGCAATTTCATCTACCCGCTTTAATGTCTTTTCTGCCAGTTCCTGGCTGGTTGTTACCAGAGTAGCTCTGGCATTGGGATCATGTTCACTTTGAGCCAGAATATCAATGGCTGTAAAGTCGGGATTTGCACTTTCATCGGCAATGATCAGCACTTCGCTGGGACCTGCCAGACTATCAATACCAACCTCACCAATAACCTGTCTTTTTGCTTCTGTTACAAAACGATTTCCAGGACCGCAGATCAGATCTACTTTTTTAATACTTTCTGTACCATAGGTAAATGCGGCCACTGCCTGTGCACCACCAACACAGTAAATCTCATCCACACCGGCAATATCCATTGCCACCAGAACTGCCGGATGAATGGTTCCGCTGACCTTCGATGCAGGACTGCAGGCTGCAATTCGTTTCACACCAGCAACTTTCGCCGGAATCGCCAGCATCAGCGCTGTACTGGGCAAAGGATACCGTCCTCCAGGTACATAGCATCCCACGGAGTCCACGGGCACCAGACGATGTCCCAGACGAACACCGGGAACAGGAGTCTCTGTATCCAGTTCTTTCATGCACGCCAGCTGTTTTTCTGCATAAAAACGAATCTGATCTGCCGCTGCTTTCAGAGCTTTCACCGTATCTTCACTGACCTGTGTATATGCGGCTTTTACGGTCTCCTGAGGAACCCGGATATATTCCAGATCCAGACCATCAAATTTCCTGCTTAATGTATAAATTTCTGCATCACCATTGGCAATTACATTCTCAATGATATCAGCAACTGTTTTTGTAGTAGCTGCATCCTTTCCATATGTTTTCGCCACAGCTTCTTTGATACACTTCATAGGTATCCACCTCTTTCGAAAAATCTAATTACGAATATTCTCCCCAGCGAACAAAAGTCTGTATTCACTCGTTTTATCCGCTAACCTGTCATTTGCTTACACTCCGTTATCATAACACACTTTATTCTGCTTGAACAGATACTATTTTTCACCGAAATGCAAAATTATACTTTTCAGAAATGTCTTTCTCCGTTATAATAGATACCAGAGATGCAGAGGGCCGATTTCCATACAACCAATCTGGAAATGGATATTTATCCGCTTACGCCTGACTGCATCAAATTACTATTACGAATTAAGGAGAGATAAATGAGACATATTATCAGTCCTCTGGATTTTTCAGTGGAAGAGCTGGATGAATTAATGGATCTGGCCAATGACATTGAAAAATATCCTGACAAATACGCAAATGTTTGTAATCGCAAAAAACTTGCTACATTATTTTATGAACCCAGTACACGGACACGTTTAAGCCTGGAAACTGCCATGTTAAACCTGGGCGGTCAGATCATTGGCTTTGCTTCTTCCAATGCCAGCTCTGCTGCAAAAGGTGAAAGTGTTGCCGATACCATCCGCATGATCAACTGTTATGCTGATATCGCAGCAATCCGCCATCCCAAGGAAGGCGCTGCACTGGTAGCTTCTCAGAACGCCACGATTCCGATCATTAACGCTGGTGACGGCGGTCATCAGCACCCTACTCAGACATTAACCGACCTGCTTACCATTCGTTCCTTAAAAGGCCGTTTAAACAATCTGACAGTAGGTCTCTGCGGCGACCTGAAATTTGGACGTACCGTTCATTCCCTGATCAATGCTCTGGTACGCTATCCCGGCATCCGTTTTGTACTGATTTCTCCCACCGAGCTGCGCATCCCCAGCTACATCCGTGAAAATGTACTGGATGCCAACAACATCGAATATGAAGAAGTGGAAATTCTGGAAGATGCAATGCCTCAGCTGGATATCCTGTACATGACCCGCATTCAGAGAGAACGTTTCTTCAGCGAAGACGAATATCTGCGCCTGAAAGATATCTATGTACTGGACGCTGCCAAGATGGAACTTGCCAAAGACGATATGCTGGTTATGCATCCCCTGCCCCGCGTAAATGAAATTTCTGTAGAAGTGGACAAAGATCCCCGTGCAGGCTATTTTAAACAGGTTCAGTACGGTGTATACATCCGTATGGCACTTATCATGAAGTTATTGGAGGTAGAGGCATGTTAAATATTTCCGGATTAAACGAAGGTCTGGTTCTGGACCACATTCCTGCTGGCAAAAGCATGGACATCTACAACTACCTGGGACTGGGAAAACTGGACTGTCAGGTTGCCATTATCAAAAACTGCCGCAGCAATAAAATGGGCAAAAAAGATATCATTAAAATCGAAGGCGGCATTGATTTAATTGACCTGGATGTACTCGGTTTTGTAGATCCCGGCATCACCGTCAACATCATTCGCGATGGCTCTATTTCTGACAAGAAAAAACTGATGCTTCCGAAAAAACTGACCAATGTGGTTAAATGCAAAAATCCTCGCTGCATCACTACCATCGAACAGGAACTGCCTCATATATTCTTCCTGGCAGACAAGGAAAAGAAGGTTTACCGCTGCCTGTACTGCGAAGAGAAATACTCCAGCAGAAGAAAGAAATAGGATTTTAACATAAGAAATTCATATAAAAACAAATAAAACAGCTCCCTTTCGAAGTATCTAATACGGATTACTTTGAAAAAGGAGCTGTCTTATTACAGGTCAATAATCACGTCCATTTATACTAATGACAATTTTTACATGCTTTATAACCACTTGATATTGCACTTGACTTTGTAACACGTCTTGCCTTGTTCGGATTCATATTACCGCAGTTGGGAATTGAATGATACTTTGTTCCAGTTGCTGAAAGCCATACATATGTATTACTCGAACCTGAACTTTTATTTAAAGTTGTAACGGATTTTTTATTGCTCCATGAACTATAATACTTTGTTTCAGATACTGTTTTATAAGTACGTATTTGTACATAGTATTTCGCGCCTTTGGACAATCCCGTTATTGTTTTTGAGAAAGTAGATTTACTCGTTATCGTTTTTACTGCGGAATTACTCATATCGCTGTTTTTCGAATAACGAATCTGATATCCCGATATATCAGATTTTTGAGTCCACTTTACTGTAATCTGACCATTTTTACTGGACTTTACAGATGTAATATCTGTTTTTTTCGGATTCACAACAACCGTTATCTTTTTTACTGCTTTTTTATAATTGGCTGTCTCTTTTGCAGTAATGGTAATCGTTGCTTTTCCTGCCGCCTTTGGTGTAATTTTTCCACTGCTTGAAACAGTTACAATTTTTTTATTACTTGAGCTGTATGTCAAACTGCCATTTCCAACAGTTCTTTTTGCCCCTATTGCAACTGAACTTCCTCCAACAGTAAGCGTTTTTTTGGAAGCTGTTATTGTCTGCGCAGCTTTATTAATTTTAAAGGTCTTTACAACTTTACCGCTATAATTTCCTTTTAAAGTAACAGTTACTTTATATGAACCGGCATTTTTTCTTCCGGCTGCATAAGTTACTTTATAATCTGTATTTTTTTTCAGCAATGTACCATTTGTATCTTTAACAGTTACATTCGGTGTTTTCACAGAGCCATTATAAGTATATGTAGTTGTTGATAATGATATGGATTTTATTTTGGTAATCGTTGTTGCTTTTACATGACCACAATTTGCACATGTATAGCTGATTTTTCCATTTGCAGCTGTTGTGGCCGCTTTCAATGCTGTTTTTTTATAGGAATGGCCTGTGGCCGCAATCTCTTTTTTTGTTCCTTTTTTAATACTATCACAAATAGAACAGTGAATACTTTCCGTTCCTTTTTCTGTGCAGGTTGCCTCTTTATCGATTGTATATTCTTCATTCCAATCATGAGCACTGATATCAGCCTGTAAATTATACACCAGCCCTGTTGAATCGCCGGAAATCAACAAGTTATAATCTCCTGCTTCGTCAAAAGAAAAAGCAAAACTATACTGATACGTTACCTGTGTATATGAAGATTGATTAATCGTAACTGTTGATGTTCTTTTTGTTTTCTCTACTACTGAAAAAACAACTCCCTCTACGTCCTGCCCGGAAGCATCTTCACATCTGAATTCCTCATCATAACTTGATGTTATGCAAATTTTATGTACCGAATTAACATGTCCTTCAAATTTTTCAATAACCGGTTCTACCGTTACACTAATAGTAGTTAATGTTGCTTCACCGTTGATTACTGATAATGTTGCTTCACCAGCTTTTGTTCCATAAATAGTAACTGTTTTTCCATAAGATACATTACCATTCACGTTATTGACAGATGTTCCTGTAACCACTCCATATGCAATTGATGAATCGCTGGAATCCACAGCAATATTAATATCACTGGAAAATGACAAATCTATACTTGTAGATTCTCCAACTGAAACCGTTCTTTCATAATTTGACGCGGCACAAACATGGTTATTCATAACGCCTATGTTAAACATTAACATAAATATCGTTAGGAAATAAAATACTTTTTTAGTTAACTTATTCATATCTTTCTCCTTTTTTGAAAATTTCTTTTATAATTATAACAAAATCTCATTTTTAAGTCTACCATTTTAGTGGAATAATGCCGGATTATTATTTTAATAGTAACTTTTAATAACCTTGGATTATTTTGGTAAACATTTGTTTTATCCTGCAAGAAAATATGAATTTTTTCAAAAAAGCCATACATTACTTCCATCAGTTGCATCTGTTATTTCAACATTACAATCGTCACCGCCAGCATCAGACAATTCTTTCCATCCATCTACGCGAACGATATTGGCATAAAATTTATCACCTTTATTGACAACATTACATTCATTCAAATAAACATAGCCTAAAAATGTTCCTGTGTCTCCATAAGATGTACCAACAGTTGGCGCCGTCATCCATCTAATAGCGCAATATCCATTGCTTGCTGAAACGGATGTATTTCCGCCTTCACTAATAAGAATCTGGTTTCCAGACACTGCTTCTACAACTGCAACATGCCCAGAATAACATGCAAGAGCTTTTGCAGAAGGTGTTGATCCCTTACCATGACCAAATATTGCATACTGACTATCCCAAAAACTTTGTCCACTCCAGTTTGCGCTCCCTTTTCCGGTTAATTGATATGCTCTTGCAGACGCAAACCATGCACAGCCCGATGTTGTACCATGGGATTTATTCGCAAAGTTTGTATAAGGAGAAGCATTAATGTCAATATAAATGCCTCCTGTTCCATTTCCTGATATTCCGCTGGATGCTGCGGCATCTGCATTTGAAGGAAGTGAAAAATATATACAGAAGATGGTTAATATGAACAATAATATTTTCTTTTTCATAATTTTTACCTCTTTTTAAAAAAACCTCTTTACCGACAATATACATCAATAAAGAGGTCATTTTCACACATCCGTAATTAAATTTTATTCACTCCAGTTGTGGTACACCTGCTGCACGTCGTCATCATCCTCAAGCAGATCCAGCGTACGATTGATCATCTTGATATCGTTTTCATCTGTCAGCTCCACATAAGTCTGAGGAATCATGGTTACTTCTGCACTTGCCATGGGGATGTTTTCTGCTTCCAGTGCTTTTACTACTTCCGGGAAATCTTCAGGAGCAGTCAGTACTTCGTAGCTGTCTTCTTCTTCCGCAAAGTCTTCTGCACCTGCATCTAGAGCGATCATCATCAGATCATCCGCATCCATTTCACACTCTTCCTTTGCGATGATGATCTGACCTTTCTGGTCAAACATGAAAGATACGCATCCGGTTGTACCCATATTACCGTTTCCTTTGGTAAATGCATTACGTACATTGGAAGCGGTACGGTTTTTGTTGTCAGTCAGTGTATCAACGATGATGGCAACACCATTGGGGCCGTATCCTTCGTATGTAATAGCTTCATAATTTACGGAACCCAGATCGCCTGCTGCTTTTTTGATACCACGGTCAATGGTATCGTTGGGCATGTTGTTGGCTTTTGCTTTTGCAATAACGGTTGCCAGTTTGTAGTTATTTGCAGGATCGGGGCCGCCTTCTTTTACTGCAACGGCGATTTCACGGCCGATGATAGTAAAGATTTTTCCCTTCGCTGCATCGTTCTTTTCTTTTTTGTGTTTAATATTGGCAAATTTTGAATGTCCTGACATCCTGATTAACACTCCTTTATCTCAAATCTTTCGGAAATTCCGATTTTACCCTTGGTTGACAAGAGCATAGACTTTGTATGTGCTCTTGTCAATCAAGGTATCCTCAGTGGACAAAAAGATATATGCTTTGTCCACTAAAGGTAACATCCAATTATATATAGTACCACGAATGCGGGATTTCGTAAAGACTACTTTTTCTTTTTTAGCACTTCATTATGTAGAAAGCCCCAGGCTCACAAGAAGTGCTTTATCGATTTCATCTAATAAAGCTCCATCTATATGACAGATTTTGTCTTTCAGACGCTTTTTATCAATGGTACGCAGCTGCTCCAGCAGGATCACAGAGTCCTTGACCATATTGCACTGCATGGTGCTTACTTCCACATGAGTGGGCAATTTTGCCTTGTTCAGGCGGCTGGTAATGGCTGCACAGATTACAGTAGGACTATGACGGTTTCCCACATCATTCTGCACGATTACTACCGGGCGTACACCGCCCTGCTCCGACCCCACTACGGGCCGCAGGTCGGCATAAAAAACATCTCCTCTTCGGATAACCATTGTCATGCTCCTTTTCTTCAAGTTTAATGACAGTATTTCCGAATTTCTAAAATATTATACATCAATATCATGCCCTTTGTATACCAAAAACAGCTTTCGTATGCAAAGGGCAATTCTTTGTTTATTTCAGGACCTGACTCAATGCTTCAATCAGGTCAGTTGCCATAACGCTCCGTTCTCCATATTTCATACGGGCTGCTTCTCCTGCCAGACCATGGGTAAATACACCATATGAGGCTGCTTCCATGGTACTGTGCCCCTCTGCCAGATAACCTGCCAGAATGCCGGTTAATACATCCCCGGAGCCAGCTGTTGCCATGGCGCTGCAGCCAGATGTATTCAGATAGTAAGGAGTGCCCTTCTTTGCCACAATAGTTCTGGCCCCCTTTAATACACAAATACATCCATTTTCATCTGCAAATCTCTGTGCCGTTTCCACTGGATTTTGCTGAATTTCTGCGATACGCAGGCCGGTCAGGGCAGACATTTCACCCAAATGCGGTGTTACAATGATTCGCTCTGATAACTGCTGATACCAGTCTTTATGCTCTGCCAGAACCCGCAGACCATCTGCATCCAGAATCAGCGGACAGCTGGTCTGAAACAGCAGTTCTTCTAAAATAACATGCACATGGTTCTTTTTCCCCATACCCGGACCAAATACAATCACATCCGCCCAATCGCAGTCCTGTTTGAACTGCTCCATAACACTATTTTCTTCTGCAAAATCCTTTTTATCCGTATAGAAAGGCTTTTCATATGCAGCTTCCTCATATACAGATAAAATCGCTTCCGGCACCATCTGATGCATACAGCTTCTGTTTTCTTCCACCGTATGAACCTTTACCAGGCCACATCCCATACGATAGGCTGCACGTGCACTAAATACCGCTGCCCCAGCCATATTTTTGCTGCCTGCAATCACAAGTATTTTTCCAAATGTCCCTTTATGAGAATCAGCGGGACGGGGTTTTAGCCAGATATGCAGGTCTTCTCTGGTCAGTCCAAATGCATCATATCCTGCCTTTTTTACTGCTTCTGGTGCAAAACCGATCTCACACACGGTCAGATGCCCGCAATACTCCGCACCCGGATAAAAAATCTGACCCAGTTTCTTTCTTCCAAAAGTAATTGTCTCCTGTGCTTTTACTGCTGCACCGGCAATTTTGCCGCAGTCGGAATCGATTCCTGATGGGATATCTACAGAAACAATGGGAATACCGGACTCATTCATCTCACAAATGAATTCTTTATAAGAACCTTTAATCTCTCTGGTCAGCCCGATTCCAAATAAGGCATCTACCAAAACAGCTGCTTTTTCTTCTTTAATATATTCACCAATCTGTTCTCTGTTACAATCTGACAAAAATGTACAGGCAATCCCCAGATGCTGCAGAATCTGATACTGTGTCTTCCATTCTTCTGTAGCCTTTTCAGGAGATCCCATGCAGCAAACCGCCGTATCATATCCCTTTAATTTTAAAATTCTGGCCACCGCCAATCCATCCGCACCATTATTGCCCATGGCACAAATGGATAAAACCCGTCCATGATCCGGTGAGAAAATTTCCATGATCCGCTCTGCCACCGCCAGCGCAGCACGCTCCATTAAAACCAGTGACGGAATCCCCACATTTTGAATTGAATACTGATCAATCGCTTTCATCTGTTTATGATTTACATAATATTCCATCTTACCCTCCATTTCTGCCGCTGTTAGCCAGCGCCTGTTTTGCCATATGTGAACCGATTTCCTCACTCGCCTTCTGCCACCGCCACTGCACAGGCATATTTTTTTTCATTGGTAATGGTTATAAAAATCGAAGTGATTCCAAGCATATCCTGCAATTCTTTAGCCGAACCGTAAAGATTTACATAAGGTTTTCCCAATTCATCCCGCAGTACTTCAATATCACAGGGCGAAAATTGCCGAAATCCTGTTCCAAACATTTTTGCAACAGCTTCTTTAACCGCAAAATTCCCCGCCAGTCTGGCAGGGAATTTTCGAAATCGAATCACTTCTTCAGCTGTAAAAATCCTGTTTAAAAAATGTTCCTTTTCACAGGCTTTTTCTATTCTGGATATCTCAACCATATCCATACCGATGCCTTTAATCATTCGATACTCCTTTACTTTTTACACCATAGGATAAACGCAGCAAACTGTCAGACAGATGTACACTTTCCACTACAATATCCGGTCCCAATCTCAAATCTGTATATGCAAAGTTCCAGAATGCCCGAATACCCAGCTGAACCAGATGGTCTGCGATATCCTGCACTGCTTCTTTGGGGACTGTCAGCACTGCGATATCCACCTGATTGCGGCGAACAAAATTTGTAATCTCACTGTAATCCTGGACTACAATTCCATTAATAGACTTTCCAATTAGGTTGTCGTTTACATCGAAAACACCGATAATATCAAAACCATAAGAACGAAAACTGCTGTACTTTGTCAAAGCCTGTCCCATGTTGCCGGCACCAACCACAATCATATTGTTCTGTCTGTCAATTCCAAGAATACGACCAATTTCATTAAACAGATAGTTTACATTATAGCCATATCCCTGTTGTCCAAAACCACCAAAATTGTTCAAATCCTGACGAATCTGTGAAGCGGTTACTTTCATTTTGGAACTAAGCTCGCTGGAGGAAATCCGCTCTACTCCCTCCGCTTTTAAGTCTCCCAGGTATCTGTAATATCTGGGTAGTCGTTTAATAACTGCCTTTGATATTCCTTTGCCTTCCAAAAAATCACTCCTTAAATTCAGAATTTTACGCTCGTATTCTGTAATTATTGTAACTGTTCCGTATCTTCACAGTCACATGCAAAATTCATATTCGCCGGTTGGGTATGACCGGCTTTTGCATTTTTTTAACTTACTTTAGTAAAAAATACCAAGCATTATGAATCATTATATTACGTTATCTCTTATTTGTCAATTTCGTTTTCCTTACTTAGAAAATTCATTGTGATATTTTTTTATTATCAAAAAGAAATTTCCTTCAATTTTGTCGCATAATTCTTCTGCTTTTAAGTTAGAATAATATTTTTTTATTATTATTCATAATTCTTATTCCTCTGTACTCTTCTGCCGCGCGTAAAGGTCTATCATTTTCTTCTTGCCTGTTTTTTTAATTTATATTATACTGAAAAGGTATGCCCTGTTTACTTTTCCGTCAAAATATGGAATCGTTCAGCCATATCTGAACCGATTGAATTGATTCAGCAGGGCAGGTATACAAAAGACCTGCTGAATGAATACTACTAAGTAAACATCCGATTGAAAGTGAGGTATTTGTATGATTCTTTCATGCAGCCATGTTAATAAATCATTTGGTACCGTGCCGATTCTGAATGATGCTGTTTTTCATATTAATGAACATGAAAAGGCAGCTATTGTGGGAATTAATGGGGCCGGTAAATCTACATTATTGAAAATTATTATTGGAGAAGAGCCTGCTGACAGTGGAGAGATTATCCTGGCCAAGGGCCATACCATTGGTTATCTGGCTCAGCATCAGAACTTTACCTCTGACGATACCATTTACGATGCACTGTTAGAGGTTCGAAAAGAGGTTCTGGAACTGGAACAAAAAATCCGCAGTCTGGAACTGCAGATGAAAAGTAAGCAGGGGGATGAACTGGAACAGCTGCTGGAACAGTACAGCAAGGCTACTCATGCATTTGAGCAGGCTGATGGATATGCCTGCAAAAGTGAAGTCACCGGTGTTTTAAAAGGTCTGGGCTTTACGGAAGAAGAGTTTTCCCGAAAAGTCAATACCCTTTCCGGTGGTCAGAAAACCCGTGTTTCTCTGGGACGACTTCTGCTGACCAAACCGGATATCATTATGCTGGACGAGCCCACCAACCACCTGGACATGAATTCCATTGCCTGGCTGGAAACATTTTTGTTAAATTACCCCGGCAGTGTCATTATCGTATCCCATGACCGTTATTTTCTGAACCGTATTGTTAATAAGGTGGTGGAAATCGAATGTGGACAGGTTACCATGTTCAGCGGCAATTATTCCGATTATTCTGCCAAGAAGGCACAGATGCGTGAAATTGCTCTGAAAGCTTACATGAATCAGCAGCAGGAAATCAAGCATCAGGAAGAAGTCATTGCCAAGCTAAAATCCTTTAACCGTGAAAAATCCATCAAACGGGCTGAAAGCCGTGAAAAAATGCTGAACAAAATCGAACGGCTGGAAAAACCCATGGTGCTCAATGACAGTATGCACATTGAATTTCATCCAGCCGTTACCAGCGGTAATGATGTTCTGACCATTAAAGACCTTTCCAAATCCTTTGGAAATCTGCATCTGTTCCAGAATGCCAATATTGAGATCAAACGTGGTGAACGTGTGGCAATTATCGGTGATAACGGAACCGGTAAGACCACTCTTTTAAAAATTATCAATGATATGCTGCCGGCAGATTCCGGAGAGATTCTGGCCGGCTCCAAAGTACATATCGGATATTATGATCAGGAACAGCAGCTGTTAAACGAGGATAAAACCCTGTTTGATGAATTAGGTGATACCTTCCCTGCCATGACCAATACAGAAATCCGTAATCTGCTGGCTGCTTTTCTGTTTACCGGTGACGATGTATTTAAACTGGTCAAGGATCTAAGCGGCGGCGAGCGTGGACGTTTGTCTCTGGCCAAACTGATGCTCTCCGATGCCAATTTCCTGATTCTTGACGAACCGACCAACCACCTGGATATTGTATCAAAGGAAATCCTGGAAAATGCCCTGACACACTACACCGGCACGGTCTTATTTGTTTCCCATGACCGTTATTTTATCAATCAGACTGCTACACGGATTCTTTCTTTATATCATGAACAGTTTATCAATTTCCTGGGCAACTACGACTATTATCTGGAAAAATCTCCGGAACAGTACGCCCTTGCAGACCAGGCACAGTCTCAGACAAGCTCTTCTATGAACGCCGTTGTAAAAGAAACGGATACCAAGGCAGAGTGGAAAGCCGCCAAAGAAGCCCAGGCAAAAGAGCGAAAACGTCAGAATGATCTTCGCAAAACAGAAGAAAAGATTCAGCAGCTGGAAGAACGGGATGCTGAAATCAATGATCTGCTGACTCAGGAAGAGGTTTATACCAACACTTCCCGGTTAATTGAACTGAACCAGGAGCAAAAAACCATCAGTGAAGAACTGGAAGCTTTATATGAACAATGGGAATTACTGGCTGAGTAATTCTTCTGATAATTCTTTCCCGGCCTGAATCAGTCCAACCGGCTGAATCAGGCCCCAGCCCTGCTGATTGGTGGGCAGCCACAGATTCTGACAGCTTTTCCTGAAACAAAGTTTCACCTGTCCGCTGGTAAGATGTGGATATTTTTCCAGTAAAAGCGCTGCCGCGCCCGCAGCCATGGGAACCGCCATCGATGTCCCGCTTTTCTGAATATAAGGCTTCTGCCCCTCCCGATACCGGTAATTGCAGGACAAAATATCCTTCCCATAAGCCACCACTTCCGGTTTCATGACACAATTATGCTGCACCGGTCCACGTCCTGAATAACGTAATTTTACCTTTCTGCCATGTTCCACCACCGGAAACGGATCACAGCATCCCACCGTAATCACCTTTCGATTGATCCCCGGACTTGTAATACTTCCTTTTGCCGGACCTGCATTTCCTGCTGCCGCAAAAATACATACATTCTGTTCCCATAATTCATCAATCTTCTGCATCATCAACGAACCATCCTGTGTATCGCGGTCAGGAAGTGTTCCAATGGAAATATTCACAATACGTATCTTATATTTTTCCTGATTCTCCATAAGCCAGTCCAGTGCCTTTAAAATATGTTTCAAGCTGCCATTTCCATTTTGATCCAGAACCTTCAACGCAATAATATTCACACCAGGAGCAATTCCCCGACAGTTTTTCCTGCTTAAAAAACCGCTGCCGCCCAAAATCCCCGCCACATGCGTTCCATGTCCATTATCATCGTAGGAAACATGTTTTTCATTCACAAAATCTTTAAAAACAATCATTCTATGATCAAAATCCGGATGATTTGAAATTCCCGTATCCAATATGGCCACTGTAACCCCGTTTCCACTCAACCCCGGCGGAATCGGTAAACGGTACACATAATCCATAAATGCCTCTGAAATATTTCTTTTTATTATCATATGATACAAATGTCAAAAGTCCATTTTCATTGTCGAGATATTTTTTAAGAACTGCAAATGATCCTGATTTTGTTTCAATATGTAAAAAACCGCCACAGTCTGCACTGTGACGGTCATCTGAATTCAGAAGTAAATCTGTAATTTTACAACAACTTATTGAAACTGGTTATCTCCAGCAATTGGAATCATTGGACTGGCGATTGGTACTGTTGGTATTATTGGTATTGTTTGTACTGTTTGCACGATTGTTGTTGTTTGCATGATTTCTTCTATTGGTGCTGTTTGTACCATTTGTATGGTTGGTGCCATTCATACCATTTCTGTTGTTTGTATTGTTAGCATCATTTGTGCTGTTTCTGTTGTTGGTGCCATTCATGCCGTTTCTGTTGTTTGCATGATTGGCATCATTTGTGCTGTTTTTGTTATTGGTACCATTCATGCCGTTTCTGTTGTTCATATGATTGGCATCATTTCTATTGTTGATATGGTTGGTGCTATTTGCACGATTTCTGCTGTTGGTACTGTTTTCATCGTTTGCTGCACGATTGGTACTGTTCTGGCCACCGTAATTTTTCGCATGATTCATGTCGTTGGTACCATTTGTATGATTTCTGTTATTCGTATTTGTATCATTGTCTAACATAAAAACCTCCTTCTGTATCATTAAGGCAGTCTCAGAAAAACGTGTTGCTGGCGTATTTTCCGGATACCTGCACATCTCAGCCGTTTAGCAAATGCCGGACGGCCATGCTGGTCATGCCTTAAAATCTGACTTTACCAGTATGTACAGAACGAGGTTTTTTATACATCATTTTAAATTTTCAGATTTCCTTTTCGTAACTTTTCCAGAATTTCCTGATAATATAAGGGTAATTCCGAATCAAATTCCATATACTGTCCTGTTTTTGGATGAATAAATCCAATGATCTTGGCGTGCAGCATCTGTCCCTGCACATTTTTTATGGCCGGACCGCCATACAGCGTATCCCCCAGCAGCGGATGTCCGATGCTGGACATGTGCACACGAATCTGATGAGTCCTTCCTGTTTCCAGCCGGCACTCCACATAAGTGCAGGTGGGAAATTCCTCCAAAATCCGGTAGTGCGTCACCGCATGCTTTCCATTTTGTTCATTCACAGCCATTTTCAGGCGATTGGAAGGATTTCTGCCAATTGGAGCATTTACAGTCCCTTCTGCGTCCTTCAGACGCCCTTTTACCAGTGCGTGATACCGTCTTGTAATGGAATGTTCTTTTAACTGCGCTGCAATGCAGTTGTGGGCCTGATCATTTTTGCAGACAATCAGCAGCCCGGTAGTATCCATATCAATGCGGTGAACAATACCGGGGCGAAGGACACCATTAATTCCGGATAAACGGTCTTTACAATGAAACATCAGACCATTTACAAGCGTACCTGAGGCATGCCCTGCGGAAGGATGAACCACCATTCCTTTTGGTTTATTTACAACCAGCACCGAATCATCCTCATAAACAATGTCCAGCTGCAGATCTTCCGGAAGGATATCGGTCTGAAGAGGTTCCGGCACATTTAGCTCAACCCGGTCTTCTTCCCGCAGACGATAATTACTTTTTACCACTTTTCCATTGACAAGAACCTGTTCATCTTTAATCAGTTTCTGCAAGAATGAACGGGAATGCTTCTGCAGATACACAGTAAGATACTTATCAATTCTTTCATTGTCAGCTTCCCGGTCTGCTAAAAAGCAATACTGATTCATGCTTTTTTCCTCCTGCTGGACCACACGCCCTCGATCAGTTCATCCACTTCTTCCTCTTTATAATAAAATAATACTAAAAGAGCTAACAGTATTACCGATACCACCACATAGCAGTCTGCCACATTAAATATGGGAAAGTCAATCAGTTTAAAATAGAAGAAATCAACCACATATCCCTGACGGATCCGGTCCACCAGATTGCCCACTGCACCGGCCATTAACAATACCAAAAGCAGACGTAACAGCGTATGCCGCTTCACAAAAGGAATTTTAAGATAGGCATACACCAGAACACATAATACAAAACAGGTAATAACAGCAAAAAAGTAGGGATGATTCTGCAGAATACCGAAAGCTGCTCCCCGGTTCATCAGAAAATGTAGTTCAAAAACCCCTGGCAGAATTTCAATAGGATCCTGCTCATATAAATAGATCACCGCCAGCTTTTTGGTCAGCTGATCCAGAGCGATCAAAAGCACTAAAAGGGCTGTGGCTCCCAGCAAATGTTTCTTTTTACTCATCTGCGCCTCCTGCAAAAATCTCATGTAAAGCCGCTTCCATTTCTGATCTGCTTACGGTTCGATCAATAATCGCATTTCCAGGCTGCTTTAATAAAATAAATTTCACCTTACCAGCTTCCATTTTCTTATCGTGTTTTACAGCTTCCATAGCATCATTCTGATCAATCCCTTCCACAGATACGGGCAGCTGGGCTTTCTTAAAAATACTGCGGATTTCCTCATATTGCTGCTTTGTGATCATACCCCTCTGCCAGGAAATCCAGGAAGCAGCCACACATCCCAACGCAACACATTCTCCATGAAGCAGGCGAAAATCACTTACTTTCTCTACTGCATGACCCAGTGTATGGCCAAAATTTAATAAAGCACGCTCACCTTGTTCCTTTGGATCTGCTTCCACTACTTTCCGTTTAATGTTGCAGCTGACAGCAACCATTTCTTTACAAACAGACAGATCACGTTTCAAAATCTCATCCATATGCTCAGCAAGCCAGGAATAATAATCTGCATCTTTAATCAGGCCATGCTTGATGATTTCTCCCATGCCTTCACAATACTGTTTATCCGTTAAAGTATTTAAAGTATTCAGATTCATATACACAAGCGCAGGCTGATGAAATGCTCCTATCATGTTTTTATAGGCTTTAAAATCTACACCTGTTTTTCCACCGATACTGCTGTCCACCTGAGAAAGAAGCGTGGTAGGCATCTGGATAAAGGAAATACCGCGCAGATAGGTTGCCGCTGCATAACCGGTCAGATCTCCTGTTACACCGCCGCCCAGAGCAATCAGCATGTCCTTTCTTTCAAAATGATTTAAAATCAGATGTTCATATAAATCCTGTACCGTATCCAGATTTTTATGCGCCTCTCCTGCCGGAAAAACAAAAGAAGTTACCTTTGCGAAGCACTGTTCTGCAATCACTTTCACCGTTTCCAGATAAAAAGGAGCCACATTGGTTTCACTGACGATACACACTTTTTTCATTCTGGTATCCTTCAGTTTTAAAAATGCCTCCTGCAGCCGGTCATAATTTTCTTCTATATAAATATCATAAATGGGTTTTTCTTCATAATGCACAGTAATCATGGTTCTGCTCCTCTCTAAGTTGAAAAAACGCGTCACCGGCGCGTTTTCTGGATAACTTCGTAATAGGAGAAAGCAAACAGCCAGCAGACTGTTTGCTTTTTCCAAAGATCCTAATATTCAAATTGTGTTTTGGAACCGGTGGTGGTACGGCGGCTGGAAGAATCATCAGAATTTTCAAATTCTCCGCTTAAACCAACCTCATCCGGAACTGCGATTACAATATATTTGGAAGGGAATTTCATATTTCCTTTAATCGCAAAGCATACACCAAAAGTAAAATCTACAATTCTCTGGGCCACGTCCAGTTCCAGACCTTCCATATTAATTAATACGGTTTTGCCTTCCATAAGACGTTTTCCAATCTCTACTCTTGCTGTATCATCTTTCGGACGGATGGATACAATTTCAGATTCCATATTATTTCCTCCTCTGATTACAGATACATTGGAAGCAGAACGACCCACAGATTTTCCGGTTTTGGAACCGCCGAAAAATCCTTCTGCCTGGGGCTGATCGTTTTTCTGTGTCCGACTGTTTCCACGGGTCTGTGTTGTCTTTGCAGTATTATTTTTGCGAAAACTGTCTGTTTTCTCTTCTTTTTCCACTTTATCTGCATTTTTTGCTTTTTTTGTTTCTTTTTTTACAGGCGTTTCATACACTTCATCATCTTCATCTGCATCATAATCTTCATCGTATGAAAGCTTTAAAAGATCAAATACTCTTTCAATTATATTAGCCATTTCAGAACCCCTTATATGTCTATTCCAGGCAGGTATTCCATCCAGATAGGATCAAAACCTATAAAAGTACCGGACAGTCATATACCATTCAAGAAATAGATACCATTTAATCAGATATTACTATAACATACTTAACATAATTTTTCAATAAAGTAAATCATCTTCATCCACAGTAGAAGCATTTAACACAATATGGTCATATACTGCAAGACCATAGGTAGTGCCGCCTTTTACAATACAGTAGGAATCGTTCTGATCCAAAATTTCAACTACTTCAAAAACTGCATAGCCTTTATTGACATTGTAAACACCTTCCAGTGCTTTTTTCTCTTTTACCTCAAATTCAGCTGCATCTGTCTGTACGATTCCATTTTCATCCACTTTAAGAATAATAGAGCCTGCTTCCAGTTCCGATTCATCTATGTAATAATACTTACCATCTGAGTAACTGATGGTGGGGTTGATGATCTCGCTGACTTTTTCCTCCGGATCAGAAGTTTTCCGAACAAATCCAAGTTTTTCAGTTTCTTTTGAAGTATATCCATATTCTACCGGTATTACAAAAAGTTCATTGGAAACCACACTGGTTTTCGGAACTTTCAAACCTGTAGTGACCGGTTTTACCAACTGGAAACTGATCAGCCGCTCTGCAGCATAGGAGGACATATAATCGCCCAGTGTTAATTTAGCAAGATTTTCTCCATTTGCATCTGTATAGATTTCAATATCTGCGGTAACCGTAGTATCAATATCATTCAGGAGAAGCTTTGCTCTTGTCTGATCGGCATAATATATCGCATCCTCCTCGGTGATCGGAATAAAAACATTCCATGTTTCATCGGAAATGATCTTACAGATTGCCTGCTTGCTTTCTACTACATCACCGCTTAAAACTCTGGAACTGGAAAGAGCGATCTTTTCCAGATTTTTTCGTGTAATCTGATTCACATTCAGAGATTCCAGACCATCCATAGTAAAATACACGACACCGCTTTCTCCCGCTTCCTGCATCACCAATGTGGACTGATCTCCCTGCTCTGCTTCCTGCTGCTCCATTCCATATAAAGTCGTAATCAGCTGGTCTTTAAAAGTATATACATCTGTATAATTCTGCCCTTCGTACTTGGTACTGAAATGATTCAGATATTTGCGAAGAGAACGATACTGCTCATCGGTAATATTATTCTCTGTCGTACTGCCAGCAGCACTCAAACTTTCTCCTGTCTTATCAACAGCAAAAACCGTACCACCTTTATTAATACGGTCTCCATCATTTAAATAACATTTGATGTACCCATCTTCTTCCGAATACATCAGAGTTTCTGTCCGCAGAATCAATCCTGTATAATTATGGTTTCTGGTCAGAGAACCTTCTGTCACTTCACATACCTTTATATCTTCTTTTGCAATATATTTTCCAACTATAATAACCATATAGATGAAAAACAGAAAAAACATCAGATGTACAATATTAAAGCGTCTGACCGGCAGAACTTTCACTTTTTTATTTGCCATCCTAACCTCCTGTCTGCAGTTTATCAGTCTTTACTGAACTGTTACATTATTTTAAAAGCTGAAACATTTGAAATAAAACCAGCTTTAAAATGAAACTGTTTTTTAATAAAATTGCTTTTTAATGAAACTGTTTTTAAACGAATATGAATATTATAATGAATCCCTTCCTAAAGTTCAAGAATTTGCCGTAAAAAATGTATATTTTTTATTTTAATGCAGATACTGCTATAGAAACCTTCGTAACTGTGAGGATACCAAACTTTCATAAATAACAGGAGGTCTATATGGATACAAGAGGATTGGATTACGCAGTATTAACAATCGCAATTATTGGTTGTGTCAATTGGGGACTTATTGGCTTTTTTAACTTTAATCTGGTTGCCTGGTTATTCGGAAATATGACATGGCTGAGCCGGATCATCTATGCTGTCGTGGGGCTAAGCGGGCTTTACCTGATCAGCACCTATGGAAGAATTCGCACTGCTTCTACAGAAGACTAAATCCACGTTCATCCATAGTGATATCTGTATCAGCAGACATATCCATCTGAAAATGTACAACAAATGTACCACTTTAAAAAAGCAGCTGTTTAAAAAACAGCTGCTTTTTGTAGCACTTTTATGTAACAATTCCGTCTTATAATGCGTCCGTAACAAAAGGCAGAACAGCATCTGAGAACTCGTCTTTGTCCATGGAAATACTGATTACAAAATCAACTTCGTATTTCTTGCTGATTGCATCCAGAGTTAAAATAGTATCAGTAATATCCTGTCCTTCCAGATATGCAAGCTTCAGGAAACTGTCTAAAAACATCACCTCAAGATCATGATCCTGTGCAACGATACCACAGATAAAACCAATAAATGCTTCACATGACTTTACAGAATAATCCATAACATTAATTAACCGAACCTTATTATTCAGTTCGTACATGTGTTTTGTGTTTTTATCCAGGTAAACAACAGAACCTTTTGCTTCTTTGATTGCTGAATTGGCCTTATCCAGGAGAATTTTTGTTTTTCCCTTTCCTTTTGTTCCGGCTATAATCTGAACCATAGCAATCCCCTCCTTTAGGTAGTTTTATCTTTATATGAACATTATTCAAAATGTTACATACAAATATAGATTACATGAACTAATTATAGTATAGTTTTAGCAAAATGACAACATTATTTTTGAATTTTCTTTACAATATGCTCA
>JBGVFN010000032.1:0-65061 GCA_045121095.1 Lachnospiraceae bacterium
TGCGTTAGAATGATATATACTATTTGCAACGAACATCTCCTTTGTAATGTGTGTATCTTGTTTTGTGGTTATTACAATTATACATCATTACTCTGGAGATGTTTGCATTTTGTGCAAAATTTGTTATTTAATCATTTATAGGATATAATATATCATAGACCGGATACTGTAAATCATTTTGTCCTTTAACTTGTAAATTTTGACCTTATTTACCATGAAAATCCCGAACAGCAGACATGTAGCAGGGCATGTTTACATGCAATAATACATGGATATTGGATTCGCCAAAAAGCCTCCGTATGATTTCACTCATACGGAGGCTTCACCATTTGTTGGACACCAATATATTCTTTACACTACATCGCTGCCGGATTGTCTGTTTAGATTCCCAGCTGTTCTTTCATATATGCAGTATCCGTTAATTTTCCAGTATAAAGCTCAATGGCAATCAATGCCTGGAACAGCATCATAGCCATACCATTATATACTCTTGCACATCCTGCTTCTTTTGCCTGTTTCATCATTACGGTTTCGCGGGGAGCGTATACCGTATCTGTTACGATCAGATCCGGACGAAAGAATGAGGGATCTGGAATATTGGAAAGTTCTTCCATAGGGTGCATTCCAACTCCTGTTGCATCACAGAAAAGATCTGCTTCCTGCATTTTCTCCTTCAGAAGCTCCAAATCCGCAAGATCATGCATATACGCTCTGCATGCTGTATTGCTGTTGATTTTTTCTACGATTTCTTCTCCTCGGCTGTAAAACTGATCCTTAATGTTGAACACATGCATTTCTGCAATTCCATCCAGTGCCCCTCTAACCGCGATTGCTGTTGCAGCACCGCCTGTTCCAATCAGAACCATCTTCATTCCTTTGTCGTCAATTCCTTCTTCTTTTATTCCCTGCCAGTATCCCATACCGTCGGTATTATAGCCTTTTAATCTTCCTGTAACCTGTCCATTTTCATCACGCGTATTGACAACTGTGTTGATCGCTCCGCAAAGCTCTGCTGCTTCGTCCACTTCTTCCAGATATTTGTGAACAACGGTTTTGTTTGGCATGGAAATATTCGAACCAAGCATTCTAAGTGCACGGATACTGTTTACAGCTGCTTCCAGTGAATCATTATCCACTTCAAATGCAAGCTGGATCACATCATCTCCATTTTTATCGTAAGCAAGATTGTGAGTTGTGGGTGACTGTGTATGGCGGATGGGATAAGCCATTAATCCTACTAATTCTGTATGTCCTGTAATATTTGGCATAATAATTTCCTCTTTTCTATCGGGTTTACTATGAAAGCTCCGGCAAGCGGTCATGCAGACTTAAGAATCCTTTATATTCCAGTAAATTCAGGATTGCGCGGCCTTCCATGGTTCCCTCCATAATACGGCGAGCACGTACAGAATCTCCAATTGGATAAACATAGGTATCTGTATCTGCAAATGCTTCTTCCAACATGGGAAGGATGGGGTTGTTTGCTCTCATTCCAAGGCAGTTAAATCCAAGGTCAAATTCCAGCTCTTCAATTTTTCCTTCCGGTGTTTTTACGATAAATGCATGTTCTTTTACTTCCTGAAGCGCTGTATTCACGAATTCTTTAACACCATATTTATCATGTGTTTCACGCATGGAGCATTTTGTGATGGGATCCGCCAGCATTCCAATTTCCGGAAGCATATCGACGATGGAACATTCTGCGCCCCGCGGTGCAAAATATTCGATGACGTCCAGTCCTACAGAGCCTCCGCCCATAACAACTACTTTTTTACCTTTACAGAAGTCTTCTGAATATTTTCCAGCATTCACATTGTTGATCATATCAAAAATTGTTCCGACATTTCCTGCTGCGATATTTTCTTTCAAACCAGTAATGGGTGGAATGACCGGTACAGAACCGGTCGCATTGACAACTATATCCGGTTTAAAACTTTTAATCTTTTCAATGGAAGCTTCTGTATTCAAAAACATATATAAGTTCGGGAGTTTTTCCGCACGTTTTTCCAGATATTTCGGAAAATCTTTCATACGTGTCTTGCTTGGAAGATCTGAGATAAATGTGGATAATCCACCTACATGATTTTTCTTTTCAAAGACAAATACATTGCATCCGACTTCTGCTGCTGTACATGCTGCTTCAAGTCCGGCTGTACCGGCACCCACTACAACAACATTGCAGTTTTTATTGACTTTTAATTTTTTATAGACATCGCCTTCCGGAACCGTCGGGTTTACGGTACAGCGGATCGGGCGGTTGACACCAATACGGTTTCCTGCACATCCTACATTACAGGAAATACATTTGCGAATCATTTCTTCTTCGCCTCTCTGTACCTTCACAACCCATTCCGGGTCTGCAATCAGTCCGCGGCCCATACCAACCAGATCGACATCACCGCTTTCCAAAACTTTTTCTACTACTGCGGGATCACGATAATTTCCTGTATTGATCACAGGCTTTCCAAAGGCTTCTTTCACGGCTCTCGCCTGATAAGAACGCCATCCATCCGGTAAAAAGTTGGAATCAATCTGATACTGTAAGGATGGATTCAATCCGCAGGATACATCATACATATCTACAAATTCGTCCAGATATTTCAAATATTCCAGGGTATCTTCCAGCGTATTTCCATCCGGCACACGTTCTTCCGCAGAAATCCGCACAATGATCGGGAACCAGGGGCCAACCTGTCTGCGGACTTCTTCTAATACCATACGTGGGAAGCGAAGGCGATTTTCCACAGAGCCGCCGAACTCATCGGTTCTCTTATTGTAATAGGGCGAAATAAACTGACTCATCAGGTAGGAATGTCCACAGTGGATTTCCACAGCATCAAATCCGATGGCCTGTACTCTTTTGGCTGCTTCTCCATACTTCTTAACTGTTGTAAGAATTTCCTCTTTTGTCATGGGGCGTGGAATCTCACCACCAGCTTTTGTTGGAATATTGGAGGAAGATACCGTTTCTACTCCCGTCCTTGCAGAAGAAGCTGATGCACCTGCATGATTAATCTAGATTGCAACCGTTGCGCCATTTTTGTGAAGTGTTTCAACCAGCTGATAGTAACGCGGCATAAAGCTGTCATGGTCAATACGAATCTGGCTTGTTCCATTGGAACCAGTTGGATACTCTACGTTGGCATTTTCCAGAATAATCAGGCCGACTCCGCCTTTTGCCCGAAGGGAATAATAATTCATATGGCGATTGCTCATTTCACCATTGGACTCTCCATAATTTGTTCCCATGGGAGTCATGGCAATACGATTGCGAATCGTTGTTCTTTTTACCGTTAAAGGCTCAAAAATTTTAGGATATTTTTTTTCATGAAGTAATCTCCTTATCTCTCTTTCACATGTATAAGGCCTTTCTTCTGTTTGTGACGCTTTCATTATAATTCCAGAAATCCATAACGTAAAATACATTTTTTGTCTGTTTTTGATGCATTTAAGCTATCATTATTTGTTTTTACACGAACTTTTCAAACTTCATATGGATGCTTCGCTTTACAATTCTTTCATAATCATCCTTCGCTTTACGGCTCTTCTTTCAGGGTTTCCTGCTTCATATATTCGATAAAGCGCTCTACCGCCGGCAGCTGATATCGGTCCTTCACCCAGAACATAAAGGTACGATGCAGCAATTCAATGTCTTCTAACTGGTGAATATTTACTCTGGTCTGATCAATTTCCGCAATGAGCGGCACCAGTGCAATTCCAAAATCTTCACTTACCAGTGCTGCTATCGAATGTTCATCCGGACATTCAATGACAATATTCGGAGAAAGAGATAATCGTTTATAGAGCCTTTTCGTAAATGTTCCCAGCCAGGATTCCCGATCATATCCAATCACAGGATATTTGCTTATTTCCTGGATTGAAACACGGTCCTGCCCTTTCAGTTCATGGGATTTTGGTGTGATCAGAACCATTTTCTGAGACAAAATCTGGAAAAATTCAAAATCTTCCCGATCTATATAACCGCCAAATCCCACATCCAGTTCCCCGGTCTGTACTTTCTTCACAATTGCTTTTGTATGATTCTGAAAAAAACTAAATGTAACGTTTTTATTTTCCGTTTTATTTAAAAAATTTCTCACATTATGAGGTATGTAATGACTTGCCAGCGGGAACACGTATCCGATATCAATCTTTCCTCCATCACTTGCCAGCTCCGTCATCTTTGCTTTGGCAATCTCGCATTCATTGATGATCCGTTCTGCATATTCTAAAAATAACTTTCCGGCTTTTGTCAGACTGACTCCTCTTCCGCTCTTTTCAAAGAGAAAGATACCAAGCTCCGTCTCTAACGATGCAATAGATCTGCTGAGAGACGGTTGAGATAAATAAAGCTCTTCCGCAGCTTTTCGGAAATTTTCATATTTTGCAACTGTTTGAAAATAATAAATCTGATTTAATGTCATGTCCGCCTCCTAAATGAGTTTAAAACGGTTCTGTTCTGCTGAACAATTACCTTATTTTTATAATTGTGATATTTATAACATTTCCGTCACAATTATAGCATTTTGATAGCCTGAATGCATCATTTTTTGCATATATAAGTATTGGATATTCCCCACATAACTTGATAAAATATAGACATACCTAATCGTTAGTTTTTTAACGATGCAACTCCGGTGTTTCTTATTGTTTGTGACAAATCATTTAATGACATACGTAACCATTCAGCAGAGCAGATTTTCCGAAGAAACGGATGACTCCCTGCTGAAGACCTTCGGAACTATTACGAATAAACACAAATACCAAAACTTAACAAAAGAAAGGATCAAACAAATGAATAAAAAATATCTGCCCAGTGCACTTATTCTATATCTTAATTATTTTCTTCATGGTATAGGCTGCTCCATTCTTGGACAGGCTGTTATTAAAGAAGCTCTCGCTGCCAGCTGGGGCGTCGAAGCAATGGCGATCACCGCAATCTCTGCTGCCTTAGGTCTTGGACGACTGGTTGCACTTCCATTTGCCGGCCCGCTGTCTGACAAATTAGGCCGCCGTATTTCCTGTGCAATTGGCGGTCTCTCCTATGCAATCTATTTAATCGGTCTTGCTCTTGCATTTAATGCAGGCACAAACGGTGGATACCAGATTGCTTATATCTGTGCCATTGTGGGAGGTATTGCAAACTCTTTCCTTGATACCGGTATTTATCCCGCTGTTGGAGAAGTCTTCTTCGCAGCACCCGGTGTTGCTACAATGGGAATCAAATTCTTCATTTCCGTATCTCAGATGCTCCTGCCTTTTGTACTGGGAATCGCTGTTACAGCAACTGCTTCCGGATTGGTTTCCTACAATCCGTTATTCTTTGTCTGCGGTATCTGTTATATCGTATTAGTTGTACTAATCCTTTTCGCTCCGCTTCCGGATGCAGATGTTAAGAAGGAAAAGAAAGAAGGGCTGCTGGAAAGTCTGAAGAAAACCCACTTTTCAATCGAATCCATTGCTATGATCCTAATTGGTTTCACCTGTACCGGCACTTTTCAGTTATGGTTAAACTGCGCTCAGAACTTTGCAAAAGAAGTAGTTGGCTGGGCAGATCCTTCCATCATGCAGACTTACTACTCTGTTGGAACCATGCTTGCACTGATCGTAACTGCACTCCTGACACGGAAGATCAAAGATGTACGTTTTATCATGGTTTACCCTGCTGTTTGTCTCATCACCATGTTCTTTGTATTAACCGGAAAATCTCAGACACTTTGTATGGCAGGTGCATTTATCATTGGCTGGGCCGGAGCCGGCGGACTTCTTCAGATTGCAACTTCTGTGTGCAACATGCTCTTCCCCAAAATTAAAGGTATTGTAACTGCGTTGGTTATGATTGCTTCTTCCCTCTGCAACTACACCATTTTAACAGCGGCTTCCAAAATGACCCCCTCCGGTGTAATGACCATGAATATTGTACTTACAGCAGTCGGTGTACTTCTTGGAATATTTGTAAACCTCCGTTACAGCAGAATGCTCCAACTTGCATCTGCTAAATAATGTATATATAATAAGGAAAAGAAAGGATAGTTTTTATGAATACTGTTTGTGTTAGAAATGTTGAAATCGGTGCTGGAATACCTAAAATCTGTGTCCCCATTGTTGGAATTACCAAGGAAGATATCATCTCTGAAGCCAAAACGTTTGATTCCATTCCCGTAGATGTGGTGGAATGGCGTGTTGACTGGTTCATGGGTGTATTTGATTTTGACCAGGTACTTGATGTTTTAAAAGATTTGCGGAATGTATTAGGTGACACTCCTCTTCTCATGACATTCCGTACTTCTAAGGAAGGTGGAGAAAAGTCCATTGAAGCTGCTGATTATGCCGCTTTAAATATCAAGGCTGCCCAATCTGGATACGTTGATCTGATAGACGTTGAAGTTTTTACTGGTGATGAAATTGTCCGTGAGATTATCGAAGGAGCTCACGCTGCTGGTGTAAAAGTCATTGCATCCAATCATGATTTCTTCAAAACTCCGGAAAAAGACGACATCATAGGACGCCTCAGAAAGATGCAGGAACTGAATGCCGATATTCCAAAAATCGCTGTGATGCCGCAGAATAAAAAGGATGTACTCACCCTTCTGGCCGCAACAGAAGAAATGGTATCCCAGTATGCAGACAGACCCATCATCACCATGTCCATGGCCGGCACAGGGGTGATCAGCCGCCTCTGCGGTGAAGTATTTGGCTCTGCACTGACTTTCGGTGCTGCGAAGAAGGCTTCTGCACCTGGTCAGATGGGCGTAAAAGATTTAAGTACCGTTCTCGAACTACTTCACAACGCATTATAAGATTACAACAGCATTATAACATTTTGGAGTGCATTAAAATGCATTGAAAAAAACGCATTTACAGGAGGTCAACATGAAAAAGGCAATTCTCTGGCTGGATGAAAACCTGGAAGAATTTTTGTTAATCATTTTTCTGATTGGAATGACAGTGATCATGGGTGCACAAGTTTTCTGTCGTTACATACTTGAAATGTCTCTATCCTGGTCAGAAGAATTGACACGTTACTTATTCGTGTGGAGCGGTTTTCTCAGCGTTAGTTACTGCAGCAAAAAATGCTTATCCATCAAGATCGAACAGTTTGTCGCCCTGTTTCCTCGAAGTGGAAAAGCCGTTTTTAAACTAGTGAATCACACCTTTGAATTCATCTTTTTTGTATACATGATCCCATTTGCTTACTCTTACATGATGTCGGCAGTAAAAAGTGGGCAGGTATCTCCTGCCTGCTCGATCCCCATGTATTACGTACAGGCAGCACCTTTCGTTTCGTTCATTCTGGTTTCTTTCCGCATTCTTCAGCGCTGGATTATTGAATTTCGTATTGCAAGAGGCGAAAACGTCCAGGATCCGGCTCATCCGGAAAGAAACACACCCGAATCGTTTATCGAAGCAAATACAGAGCATACAGATATGGAAACAACTACGAACAATACAGATATCGAAGCAAATACAGACATGGAGGTTTCTTAAATGCCCGCTGCATTATTATTTATCATTTTTGTAATCGGACTTGTCATTGCAATTCCTGTATCGATTTCACTGGGAATTGCATCTGTCCTGCCGTCCATTTGTGATCCTTCCTTTACAGTTGGCGCAAAATATCTGATCCGTTCCATGTTTGGCGGTCTGGATTCATTCCCGCTGCTGGCTGTTCCCATGTTCGTTTTATCGGGAATCATCATGGCAAAAGGTGGAATTTCAAGAAAGCTGTTTGATATTTTTGCATATTTTCTCGGAAACTTAACCGCAGGAATGCCCTGTGCAGTTATCGTTACCTGCCTTTTTTACGGAGCGATCTCCGGTTCTGCTCCTGCCACGGTTGCAGCGGTTGGAAGCATGACCATTCCGATTCTTGTAAATCTTGGTTATGATCTAAAATTTACAACTGCAATTGTAGCAGTAGCAGGCGGACTTTTGATGTTTTATGCAATATACCATTGTAGACGAAATGGGGAAGACAAAGAAAAAATCCATGCCGATGATCGGATATTTCCTGGCCGCATTGCTTTTGATCACATTTATTCCTGCCCTCTCACTGGCATTGATTTAGGAGGCAAGATATGACATCACACAAGATAACATTACCTGCTATAAAATTGCTCAAATTAAAGAAAAAAATCCTGTTTTCGGGGTTAATCCTTACCGCTGCTTCTGCCTTTCTTCTGACTAGCTGCCAAAGTTCCAATGCCGAAGATGCCATGCATTATGCATGGCCGCTCGCCACAGCCAGCCCGGAGGACACCGTTACACAGCTGTTTGCAGAAAAATTCGCTGATGAAGTTTACCAGCTCAGTGACGGTAAAATGAAAATCCAGGTTTATCCAAATTCTACGCTTGGCGGTGATCGTGATCTTCTGGAAACCTGCGCTGACGGAGACATTCCATTTATCGTGCAGAATACGGCACCGCAGGTTGCCTTCATGTCCGATCTGGCAGTCTTTGATCTTCCTCGTGTATTTGACTCACTGGAAGACTGCCGCCAAACGATTGATAACCCGGAACTTTACAGCCTGATCAGCGATGTCTATACAACAGGCGGCTATCATCTGCTGGGAATGGCCGATCAGGGATTTCGTGTAATGAGTACAAACAGGGAAATTGCAGCGATTGAGGATTTCAAAGGACAAAAAATCCGTACCATGGAAAACAGCTATCATCTTGCATTCTGGGAATGTCTGAATGCCAATCCAACTCCCATGAACTTCAGTGAGGTCTATATTGGACTGCAGCAGCATACCATCGATGCTCAGGAAAATCCTTATGAAGTCATTGTATCAAACAAACTGTATGAACAGCAAGATTATGTTGTGGAAACCAACCATCTTTCCCATCTGATTTCTCTCATCGTAAACGATGAATTTTTCCAGAATCTGTCAGAGGAAGACCAGAAAATCATGACCCAGGCAGCCGAAACTGCCACCACATACGCCAGAGAACAATCCGATCTCCGAATTGCCGACCGGATTGCCGGAATCAAAGAAAGCGGTACACAGATTATCACACTTTCCAGTGAAGTTCAGACTGAAATCCGGGCAAGCGCACAGCCGGTGTATGATCTGATCCGTTCCAATGTATCGGAAGCACTGTACAAAACGTACCTGGGAGAATAAGATAACAACAGGAATGTAACTGGTGAATGGGTATTCTGTTATCAAGGTTCATACCCATTTCTCCCAAAACAGAAAAAACAGGTGATGGGATTTTTGTGTCCCTTCACCTGTTTCCTCAATTAGAGCCAAAATTATAACCCTGTTTATTCAGTTTTTTATTTAGTTTTGACGTAATAAAAGATCTCCGTCTTTCGCCACGCCAATGGATCCCTCATATATTCTGTCGAATATTTCATATCCATCCATCTTCATCAATTGCTGTTCTTTTGTTGCTTTATGTACTTTAAAACTCGTCTGATTACTGCTCTGATGAAATCTCATCCATGAATCAAAATAAACCTTTGCCTCTGATTTTTCCATCCCCAGTTTTTCTTTTATCACATAAAATGCAGAAAGTGCACTGATGCTTGGAATACCACCTGCATAAGTTAATCCAGCTCTCGCTTTTCTATCATCGGAATAAAATACATAAAGCTGTATATCTTCTCTATTCTGCAGTACCTGCTGTAGCAGATAAGTCTTTATTTCACCCAGGTTATTATCACAACCTATTGCCAAATCACATGCTGCAATTTCTGTCGCAAAATCATCCTTTGAAAGCCCCTGCTTCTGTTCCAAACCACTATAATGTTCTTCATAAAAACTACTGCTAAACAGACTGCATGCATTATTCAGATAATATAGATACATTGAAATGGCATTTTTCCCATAAAGTCCTCTTAGTTCCTCTATCATTTTTTATCAGAAAACTTTTGTATACTGCCTTCTTCTATTCGATCCTTCAACCAGTCTTTTGCTGATGCATTATGCCTACCTAACTCTATGGTTATTTGTTCATGGCAAACAAACTGATAGCCTGGTAATTCTAAAATACGATCTATGAGCCTATTTTGGTCATCTTTACGGGTAATATGCAATTTTGAAATAAAGTCCGTATCCAATAATGCACATTTTATCTTTCCCATAGGCATTATCTTCTATCTCCTGTATATTGCCGAAGTAACTGCACATAAGTTTTCTGATCAGATGCAGCCCTGGAATCAGTAGGAAGTTCATCCTCTTGATTTTGGTCCATCAACTGTTTCAAACTACCCAATTGGATAATCTCCGGTGTACGATTCTGCCATCTTTCTGCCTCAACAACATAACTAATCTTTTTTTTCAGGACTTCTTTTTCTATCTTCAGAAATTCATTCACATGCTCTAGATTCATATAACCTTCTTCATAAAGTCGCAACAAGATTGCTTTATATGGTACAGAAAATATCGCCATCAACTGGATAATATCCTCAAGATTTTGTTTTTCTCTGGAAATTCCATATATCTTCATTTGCTCAAACAAGACTTTTGACGGAACCAACAGCATTCCTGCAAATGCATTTGCTTCACGGTCTTCATTATTTTTTACATCTTCATCCATATCAGATGCATTCAGTAGTGAACCTTTACGCAACACACTGATATCCTTTTCTTCTATAAAACACCAGATGTGATACAATTCATGTGCTGCTGCAAAAATCTGATTTGATAATGGAAGCCACGAATTAACATATACAAAAATCTTTTCTTTTCTTACACAAGTGAGTGCACAAAAATCCTCGTCCTTTACAGGAAAACGTAAGAGTTCTAATGAAATCCCTTTTGTACGGGCATAGTTTTTCAATATAGAAAAGATATCATCCTGAACGATATTACTTCCATTGTACCTAATATTAAACAGATCAACTGCTCCAGATAATTCCTGGAATTTTTCTGGTCTTTGTATAAAGAGACTGTTATCCAATACATTTCCCATCAAAAATCAGTCCACTCCTCTCTCATCGCAACGCCATTTTTTCTGACCTTATCATGAAAAAGAATCAGTTCTATAACTTTGTCAATATCATTAAGAGCCTTCTGTGCTTCTTCTGTTTCTACTTTTCCCATAAAAACACGAAAAACATCAGTTTCTTCATAATTCTGTGGAATTGTTGTCAGTTCTTCCATACTTGTTCCCAAGAAATCTGCAATCATTCTCAGTTCACCTGCATTGATTGTTCTTGCACCACTCAGCATTTTGTTTACTGTTTGTCTAGAAACTTCCAGATAGTCTGCCAGTTCTACTTGTTTTCTATTCTGTTTTTCAAGAGATCTACTAATATTGTTCGCAATTACTACATTCATATCAACCATCTGTCTATTCCTCCTTCTTTTATATCTATATTATATACATTCCCCCTTTTATTTGTCAATATTTTGGAAACATATTTTATTTTATTCATCTTTTTTTGTATCCTATATAGATACATCTTTTCGAATTGCAAATATTATTTCGGCAGTAAACCATACTTTACTGCCGAAATAATATTTCTCATACGTTTCCTCATTTACAGCCAAATTTATAACCGTTCTTCAACTATTTTCCCCAAATAGTACAACAATAATTCAGACCTCCTGTGATATTTATTTGTGGTTTACAGACCTATATTTACTATAACGCAGGAGGTCTTACTTTTATCTAAAGAAATTCCCACCACCCGCATATAACAGGTGTTCTTTTTAACTGCATGAACACAGTAATAGCAGAATAGCCGAATGATTCAATCATTGAACCATTCGGCTATGTTTAAATTATATACGCTTCTACAAGCAGGTCATTTCACTGACTACCACGAAGATATCCTCCGTCTGCCTTGCGAAATGCCTTGTCTTATTCATAATCTACCTTGAAATGAAAGGGTAGATGAAAAGCTCTATTTCTTATTTATTGTTGATAGCTGCCTGAGCTGCTGCCAGACGTGCGATCGGTACACGGAAAGGTGAGCAGGATACGTAGTTCAGACCTACTTTATGGCAGAATTCTACAGATGAAGGATCTCCACCGTGTTCGCCACAGATACCCAGTTTGATGTTGGGACGAGTCTTTCTACCTTTTTCTGCTGCCATCTGTACTAACTGGCCAACACCGGTCTGGTCCAGTCTTGCGAAAGGATCAGATTCGTAAATCTTAGCCTGATAGTAGGAATCCAGGAACTTACCAGCGTCATCACGGGAGAAACCGAATGTCATCTGAGTTAAGTCGTTGGTACCGAATGAGAAGAATTCAGCTTCTTCAGCGATAGCATCAGCAGTCAGAGCTGCACGAGGGATTTCGATCATGGTACCGATATGGTATTCGATGTCGGAATTCTTTTCAGCTTTAACCTGTTCAGCAACTTCTACAACAACGTCTTTTACGTATTTCAGCTCTTTCTTTTCGCCTACCAGAGGGATCATGATTTCGGGAACGATATCATAACCTTTTTCTTCTTTTACTTCGATAGCAGCTTCCATAACGGCTCTTGTCTGCATCTTAGCAATTTCAGGGTAGGTAACAGCCAGACGGCATCCTCTGTGACCCATCATAGGGTTGAATTCGTGCAGAGCGTCACATTTAGCTTTAACATCTGCTACAGTCAGACCCATATCTTCAGCTAATGCTGCGATATCGTCTTCTTCTGTAGGAACGAATTCATGCAGAGGCGGATCAAGGTAACGAACTGTCATCGGTCTGCCTTCCAGAGTTTCGTACATAGCCTTGAAGTCAGCTTTCTGGAATACGATCAGTTCGTTCAGAGCTGCTTCTCTAGCTTCTACTGTATCGGACAGGATCATCTTACGGATCTTGGGAATTCTTTCTTCACCGAAGAACATATGCTCTGTACGGCAAAGACCGATACCTTCTGCACCCAGTTTAACAGCGTTAGCTGTATCTTCGGGAGTATCAGCGTTTGTACGTACGCTTAAGGTTCTGAATTCATCAGCCCAAGCCATAACACGACCGAAGTCACCACCTACGGAAGCTTCCTGAGTAGCAATGTCGCCTTTGTAGATCTTACCTGTAGTACCATCCAGAGAGATGTAATCTCCTTCATGGAATGTATATCCTCCAAGTTCGAATGTCTTAGCTTCTTCATCAATCTTGATTTCACCGCATCCGGATACGCAGCAAGTACCCATACCACGAGCTACTACAGCAGCGTGAGATGTCATACCACCACGAACAGTCAGGATACCCTGAGATGCGTGCATACCTTCGATATCTTCGGGAGAGGTTTCCAGACGAACCAGGATAACTCTTTCGCCTCTGCCGCCGATACCAGCTTCTTTTGCTTCATCAGCTGTGAAGTATACTTTACCAGCTGCTGCACCAGGAGATGCGGGCAGAGCGGAACCGATAACTTCGCCAGCTTTCAGAGCAGCTGCATCGAATGTAGGATGTAATAACTGATCCAGAGACTTAGCTTCGATACGTGTAACAGCTTCTTCAGGAGTGATCATGCCTTCATCTACCAGGTCGCAAGCGATCTTGATAGCAGCAGGAGCTGTACGTTTACCGTTACGTGTCTGCAGGAAGTATAATTTACCTTCTTCAATTGTGAATTCCATATCCTGCATATCGCGGAAATGGTTTTCCAGTTTCATAGCCAGATCCATGAACTGAGCATAGCATTCAGGCAGGTCATTTTCCAGCTGAGAAATAGGCTGAGGTGTACGAACACCAGCAACTACGTCTTCACCCTGAGCGTTGATCAGGTATTCACCGAAGATACCTTTAGCACCTGTGGAAGGGTTTCTTGTGAAAGCTACACCAGTACCTGATGTTTCACCCTTGTTACCAAATACCATGGTCTGTACGTTTACAGCAGTACCCCAGTCACCAGGGATATCGTTCATACGACGATATACGATAGCACGAGGGTTATCCCATGAACGGAATACAGCCTTAACAGCGCCCATCAGCTGATCAGCGGGATCCTGAGGGAATTCTTCACCGTTCATAGCTTCTTTGTAGATAGCTTTGAATCTGTTAGCCAGTTCTTTCAGATCTTCTGCTGTCAGTTCTGTATCGTAATGAACTCCGCGTTCTTCTTTCATCTCATCGATCAGTTTTTCGAAGTAAGACTTGGGAACTTCCATAACTACGTCAGAGTACATCTGGATAAATCTTCTATAAGAGTCATATGCAAATCTGGGGTTGCCAGTTTTCTTAGCGAAACCTTCTACTGCAACGTCATTCAGACCCAGGTTCAGGATGGTATCCATCATACCAGGCATGGAAGCACGAGCACCAGAACGAACGGAAACCAGTAACGGATCTTCGGTATCACCGAATTTCTTGCCGTTAACGCCTTCCAGCCATGTAATAGCTTCAAAGATCTGATCTTTGATTTCGTCGCTGATCATCTTGCCGCAGTTGTAGTATTCAGTACATGCTTCAGTAGTAACGGTGAAGCCCTGAGGAATCGGCATACCCAGGCCTGTCATTTCAGCCAGGTTACAACCTTTACCACCAAGCAGGTTACGCATGGAAGCGTTACCTTCATTAAACTTGTACACCCATTTGTTCATTGTAGTTTTACCTCCTTGAAAAATCTCGCCTTTGCACCTATGGATATAAACAGGTACATGCGAGCTCCCCTTTATGTAAACTTTCAGGGAGACTTATAGTCTCTGAGCCGCGCATCCGGTATCTGCCAAATTGCACAACTCAAGTAACATATTATCTGTATGCTTGTTTATTATATCATCATTTGGATTTTTTGGAAGACTTTTCTTCAATTTTAGATGTAGATATTTTTCCGAAATTTCCACTATTTTCTGCTGAAATGCTCAAAAAAAAGAGTTCTTTTTCAGCTTTACAGCCCGCTCTCTCATTTATTACCATTTTCAGGGGTATCTTAACCGATAAAATATGGTAAATATGCCTATTAGTATCTAGTATGAATCCTAATATTTTTCAGGTTCGGGATATTCCACACCAAAAGTTTCTACTGTTACAGTTTTCATCACCTGAGGTTCCATGGGTTTGTCAGACCAGTCCGTTGCTACTTTGGCAATTTTGTCTACTACTTCCAGACCTTCTGTCAGTTTACCAAAACCTGCATATGCGCCATCCAGATGAGGGGAAGGTGCATGCATGATAAAGAACTGAGAACCGGCACTGTTGGGCATCATGGTTCTTGCCATGGAAAGAACACCAGGAGTATGTTTCAGCTGGTTTACGAAACCATTCTGTGAAAATTCACCCTTGATGCTGTAGCCGGGGCCGCCCATACCAGTTCCATCGGGGCATCCGCCCTGAATCATAAAACCGGGGATTACACGATGGAAAGTTAAACCATTATAATATCCCTTCTTTACCAGGCTAATAAAATTATTTACTGTATTGGGAGCGATTTCCGGATACAGTTCTGCTTTCATAACACTACCGTCAGCCATTTCGAATGTAACAACAGGATTCTGTGCCATATTAAAATCTCCTTTTCTTAACTTATACTTTTTTGCAGCTGCCTGAAAACACTTGATCATCCCGCAGCTGGATTTTGCTTAATCTGGATTTGGAAATATGATGTATAAAAACCCAAATCCTTTCATATTTTAACAGATGTGGACTTTAAAGTCTATATCTGTTATAGTAAAACTCATATGGGGTATCTGCTCATGGAGCCATCCACAACTTTCAAAAAAGGAGAAAATAATCACATGGAAATCGAACGCAAATATCTGATATCAACTCCTCCCATGGAGCTTTCCAACTATAGTTTTCACAGGATTGAACAGGCTTACCTATGTACCCACCCTGTTGTGCGCGTACGCCAACAGGATGATACTTACTATCTGACTTACAAGGGGGGCGGCATGATGATGCGCGAGGAATATAATCTTCCGCTGACGGAAGAAGCTTATAAGCATCTTCTGCCCAAGGCAGATGGTAATGTGATTACCAAGACCCGCTATTTGATTCCGCTGGATAATGGTCTGACCTGCGAACTGGATGTGTTTGAGGGGGCTTTTGCCGGTTTGATCTTGGCAGAAGTGGAATTTCCTGATGAACAGACGGCTATGGATTTTATTCCTCCCAACTGGTTTATTAAGGAAGTAACCACCGACCCCAGATTTCATAACAGCTATATGAGCAGCCTGAAACAAGTTTCTTCTTATATTAATACAATTAAAAACTGATATTGTACTGTTACTAATATTCCAGATAATCCAGGGGATCCACTGGCTCGCCGTTTGCAGTGAGGGAAAGGTACAGATTATCGCCTTCCACGCTGTAGCATTTTGTGGGAGCTGCCACATAAGCCAAGAGATCTCCTTCGTTTACCAGGTCTCCTTCTTTCACCTGAATGTCTTTTAACTGTCCCATTTCTACCTGATATCCGTCACCAATGTCCAGAACCATATAGTTTCCAATCTGTTCGTCGCTGCCGATGGATAATACGATGCCTTCGGCGGGTGCGCAGACGGGTGTGCCTTCTTCGGCCTGAATGACCATGGCCTGATTGCATTTGTATACATTTAATGTAGGGAAATAAATGGTTTCGTCCATGTTAAATTCCATCAGGACTTCTCCTTCTACCGGCCAGCTGAGTGTGCTGTTTGTTAAGAAATCCAGATTCTGGGCCTGAATGGTGGTAGAGGCAGGGGCAGCTTCCTGAGAATTGTCACCAGACTGAGTTCCTGCCGCATTTTCTGTGTCTTTTCCGTTGCTTGCAACCACATCTGCGCTGCTGTTTTCACTGTTCGCTTCGGTTTCATTGCCATTTTCATCTTCTGCATTTGCCTGATCCCCGCTGTTTTCATCGGTTCCGTCATTTTTTACATAAACCTGATCCGAATTTTCTGCAGGAACTGAATCAGATCCGGAAGTATTGGAGTCATCGGATTTTGTTTCCTGCTCCAGATTTCCTGACGCTACCTGGGTTCCTTCTTCCCCGGACTTGCTGCTTTTATAAATGGTACCTGCAACGGCACCTGCTGCCAGACAAAAAAGTAACGTCCACACCATACCTTTGGACTTCAGCATCTTTTTCCAATTGCGTTTCAACATCATTCACCTCTGTTTTTAGTTCTGTGTAACTGTTTGTTACCATTCTCTTATATTTGCAATTCAGCTTTTTCAGCTGCTTCTTCTATTCTTTCCCAAAAACAAAGGTATTATTCATATCTACTCTTTTATTTCGCACACCGGAAAATAATATGCCAGGATTTTCTGATAATCAGTGCCCTGCTCTGCCATAACCTTTGCACCGGCCAGGGACATGCCGTAACCCGTACCAGAGCCAAATGTGAGTATTTTCAGACAATCTGCTGAATCGGACTCAGAATCTGCGTTTAAGCCAGATTCTGATCCAGATTTCAACGCTAAATTCGAAGTCAGATTCGAGTCTAAATCCATATCTACATCCGAAAGATAAAAACAACCGGAAGAAAGCTGTAAAAGCTGCGCTGCTTCTTCCCCAGTCATCTTCCGGTCTCCTATGTACATTTCCGTAATATATCCGGTGCTGTCCCGCTCGTTTATCTGGAACCAGGAACTTAATGCTTTTTCTTCTTCTGTCAAAATATCTTCGGTTCCTGAAATTTCCCATATGAGCTCTGCCAGCTGCCTGCGGGTATATGTAGTAATCGTCACAGCCTCAGGCAATGCTCCATCATTTCCATCCATAGATTTTAGTTCTGGACAAAAAAGAGAAATCCCATCGGATGTCCAAGTCTCATTTCCCGAATAAAATCGGGTATTTCCCGCTGAAATAGCGTGCCACATAACATCCGCAGGTTGCCCTGACCAGACCAGATACTCACCGGATGTTTTTTTCACTGCACTTTTAATACGTTTGTATCCATCAGACCAGTGTCCGTCGGCCTCTGCTTGCTGCAGAGAGGATACCATTTCACCAGGACTTTGCCAGTTGATATTCAGTTCATCGGCTGTATCTTTATATGCTTTTAAATGTGCATATAGTTTACTTCTGGCCGCAACAGCCAATGCTTTCAGTGTTTCTTCTTCCATATCTGCAGAGTAATCCACAGAAATCATATAAATCAGAAAAGTTTCCACATTCAGCAGACGGGAATCCACCATAATCTGTATCCCTTCCATGGATGAATCTTCTGTATTGATCCCCGGTGCGTCCAGTCCCTGACTGTTACCAGTATGAAACCAGAGGACCATACAGGGAGCCGCCATAAGAATTAACATCAAAAGAACTGCTTTTCCCATATATTCCAATAACACTTTCATAGTATCAGCATATGCAGTAAAGGGGATCTGGTGATTTTTGCCCATAGGCTCTTGAAAAATGTACACTTTAATATTTTTGAACGATTCATCCGAACACGATCGTATGCCTTTTAAAGTGCTTTTGATACGCAAAAAAACGGATTGCAAAATTATATCATGCAATCCGCCATAATCCCAAATAAAAATACATTAAATTTATCCAGAATATTATATATGATTTCATATTAAACAAAAAAAGAAAAGCTATGCAATTCTTTTTTTAAAGATAAGACGAATAGCTATGCAGTTCCTCTTACAATCTAAAATTATATCACTTTCCAGACCATTGTCAATACTATTTTATAACTTTGAATCCAAATCTACCTTTCATTCCAACTTTCCCATCGTACAATTTTGAATTAATTCCTTCAAGTATTGAAAATGGTTTTTGTGATTTAGAAAGTGCTTGTCTGGCCAATGGATTCGGAATAAAATCTGCCACTTGCAAACCTATAATATTTTCAGATTTTATTGCAAAATTAATGGTAGATAAACGTTTCTGTAGAGTTTCCTTTTTCATAAATAATGTTCCTGTCGCTTTTAATAAATGAAACAAATTTTGTAATTTTGCATTATTAACAGTATCTGTTGTTTCCAAATAAACTGCTCCAACACCATTATTTGCAGATAAAAACTGGGTAAAATTTTCCATTAAAAGTTGCAGGGCTATATAATAAATATCATTTCTATCATCTTCCTTATATAATCTATCCAAATCGTCAATATTAATGGACACTGCTAATACGGAAAACAACTCATTCTCTACGAATAATTTTCCTAATTTCTCAAAAAATGTTTCTTGTTGTTCTTTTGTAATACCACTAAAATCGCCTGTTTTTCTTCTGATATCAATTTCATGTAGTATTACCTGATCATTACCGAAACATTCTATCTTTAAATTATTAACTAACGATTTTAACTGTAGTTCATAAACAGATTTTTCAATGGCAATTCCACCCAACGTAAAATTCTGAAAATTTGTATTTGGTTTTGATTCATCTAAAAAAAGAAAGTATTCTTTCATCTTATCATCTCCCATATTCCCAAACTGCAATACTTCATTTGCAGATATACCGTATAATATCATATATTTTATATTCATTCAATATATTTATGTCATATGATATATCTTATTTTTTCGTTAGTCAGTATTGCCATTGCAATATGGGATAAATTATGCTATCTCCTCCTATAAATCACCATCAAATCTTCCATCTGCGAAACAAACTCATATCCATTTTGCTCCAGCAGCTCTACGAAGTTTTCGAATCCGTTTTCATCATTTACTGCATATTTCTGATAACTGGATGCATCAGAAACCGCAAGAACCACATACTCCGTACTCAAAATATGCGTTGTTGAGCTATGCCGTATATCATATAAAACTTCCCGCTGTGACAGATTTGTAGTATAAAAGGTGGTTGCTGCAACGGATGCATTTTCCGGAATCATGGAAAGCTGCTGCTGCATTTGGGTATAATTATCATAATTTTTCAGATAATCCGCCGGATATTGTATTGCCTTCGGAACTACTACACTGCAAAAACAAATGGTACTGATGGATGCTGCCGTAAGAAGTGCGGCCATTTTTTTCCTGTGTACCTTCCACTCTGAAAGATTTATCATTGTCAAATAAAATAAAAAGGCAGTGGAGCCAAAGGTATATTGAAAGAAAATGTCATGCTGATATGGATAATCCGGCATGAGATTTACTAAAATATAGGGGATCAGAAGAATATACCGCTCAAATCGTCTTGTTAGCAACGGCAGTCCCAGCACAGGAAGCACGGTCATGGCAAGAAACCACAGTTTTTCTGCATCAACGCATTCATAAAGCATTTTCATAGGACAGAGAATTACGGATTTTATAACTGTGAGTAAAGAAGATGAGCCATCATACATGAAATTGCTGTAACGATTGGTCATAACTCCATCACCGCTTGTTGCCAGATAATGGGTTGTAAGAAAAAAACAGACAACTGCACTGATAAACAAAAAACATCCTGTAAACAAATACTTTTCCTGTTCAGGATATTCCAGCAGCGTTTTTACAATCAACCATAAGCCAATTACTGCTACATAAATCGCCGCATCTTCCTTTACCATCAGTATCAATACCGCCGATAAAGTCGTTATTCCGGAATTTTTCCGGTCAACTCCATAGAACAGCCATAGGACCAGCGGTGTGAGAAAGCAATTTTCGTGAATATCATAACTGGTGCCGCCTGAAAATGCCGGATACAACAAAAGGGTGATACACAAAAACATGCTCTGCAGGTCTGATAGGCCATGAAGCTTTGCCAGCTTCCAAAGAGGAATCACTGCAGATGTAATCACTGCCGCCTGAAATACCTGTAGTGCTGCAGGTACTGGTATCAGATAATAAAATGGCAGCAGCAGATAATAAATCGGAGACATATGTACCTGAAAATGGGACAGCAAGCCATCACGCTCTACCGTGGTATCAGGAATTCCTGTACATTTCATATTATAGAACATTTGCGCAAAAATACCAAAATCAAAGGTGGGCGTACGAAAACTATATACACGGCATACAGTCCAGATACTTATAAATAGAAAGAACACTGCTGAAAAAACGATAGTAATCCCTAAAATCGTTTTATTTTTCATTAAATGGTTTTCCACATACTGACTCCTGCCATCCCAGCCCCAAATACTGTAAACCAGCAAAATCATAAAAATCAAACCGCACGCTCCTAAAAAAACCCATGTAAAAGACGCTTTCAGCGAAATAATTGCCAGCATCATAAAAATACCGGGGAAAAGAAAGCGTTCCACTTTTTCTGTATGCAGCCATCGGGCCCCTGCACACAACAGTATAAAAGTAATCGCTGCAACAGCTGCTGTTCGAAAAAATGACATTTCTGCAAGTCCCGCCATACTATCCAGCCTTTGAACCTGCTTTGGAAGCAGCAGATATTCCGTTGTAACAGCTGTCAGCCATGATAATAAAAATCTTCTGATAAAGGCTGGAACATACCCATGCTTACTGGAATCGCCAGAATCTCTATGTTTACTATAATATTTATGAATCACATTTCTTTTCATATAAAAAACCTCCTGTATCACCATAGTACAGAAGGTTTCTTTCAAAAAAGCCGATATAATTCTTACAAATTTCTTTCAGTTTCCAAGAATATTATAATGGTCTGAATTAGTCTCTATTTTCGGAAATGTTACAATGGTACTGAATTAGTCTCTATTTTCGGAAATGTTACAATAGCACTGAATTGATCTCCATCAATGGTGACATGGAACTGACCACCTACTGACTCTGTATAAGTCTGGGCAATTGCCAGCCCCAAACCGCTTCCTTTGGTGGAACGTGCTTTGTCTCCTCTGACGAAACGCTGCATAATTTCCTCCGGCTGAAAATCCATTTCATAGGATGCGGTGTTGGTCATACGCACCAGATATTCCGTATCGTTTTCCTTTACTTCCAAATGAATCCGAGTACCGGGACATGCATACTTGATTGCATTTCCCAGAAGATTGGCAAAAACCTGATGCATCCGAAATCCATCTGTAACAATCTTCAGCGATTCCATTTCATAATGACGGCGAACAAGAAGTCCCGCAGCTGTCAGTTGGTCATCCAGCAAACCAATGGTCTGTTCCAGCAGCCGGATCAGATCAATTTCTTCCTTTTTACTTTCCACTACACCACTGGAAACCTTGGTCAGTTCAAACAGGGATTCCACCAGTTCTTTCATATAGCCTGCTTTTTGATTCAGATGTGACAATCGTTCTTTTCCCGTCTGAGACAACGTTTCCTGCTGCAGCAGTTCACCATACCCTAAAATGGAAGTCAGCGGTGTACGCAGATCATGGGAAACATTGGAAATCAATTCCACTTTAAACCGTTCACTGGTAACTGCAGTATGGATTGCTTTCTCCTGCTTTTCCTGTAAAACTAAAAGTTTCTGCTCTGTTTCCTCAAAAACCCCCGATTGAACCGCAATCGATTTTCCCTCTGATAAATTCTGAAACTGTATCTGCAAATGTCCCAGCATTCGCCCAAATTTCCACAGGGAACAGATTGCTAATACAGCAGCAAACAAAAAAACATAGCCCAAAACAGACCAGTAATTCACTGGAAAAAATATAATACTCAAGACTACCATTACAATACACCACAGCATATGCACCAGAATATAACGCTGCGGATAAATGAATCCGTCGGCCAGAATCACTCCCAATCGATGAGGCAGACACCAGAAAATATCACATTTATGCCTGAGCCAGCACCATATTCCCCGCAGACTAAGCAACATAATGGCTGGAATAATAAAACACAGTGCCAGCTGCATTGCAAGATTTGTATCAAGAACACTGGCAGAAAAATACATCATTCCAAGCAACAATGCCAATTCCGCTTCCGGTCCCAAAATGGGATGTTCCTGAATGGAAAATCCCACAAACAAGATTCCTAAAACCCCGCCTATGGCAAACAAAGCATAACCAAGATAGCCTAAGATTAAACGATATTTTGTATCAGTACTTGCCTTTATTATATTTCCGTTATCACCCAATTCAATATTCTCGAATTGAGTGTTCTCCTCCGCTCCAGATTCACCAAACTGAGTTCCTTCCTCCAATCCAGATTCACCAAACTGGGTTCCTTCCTCCAGTCCGGGTCCCCCAAACTGGGTTCCTTCTCCGAGTTCAACCTCTTCAAACTGGGTCCCTTCTCCGAGTTCAACCTCCTCAAACTGGGTCCCTTCTCCAAATTCAATCTCCTCGAATTTTGTTGCTTCAATTGCTGCTTGACCAGTTCGTCCATTTCTAAAATCATCTGTATAATTCAAGCAAAGCACCATTCCCATGGATAAACAAAACACACCCAGGGAAAAAATAATCCATTGTTTTCCATTACGGAGCGTCAAAGACATAGCCAATCCCCCAAATCACTTTTAAATACTCGGGCTTTTTGGGATTTAATTCCAGTTTTTCCCGAATCCGGCTAATATGTACCATAACCGTATTCTCAACGGCATAAGCTTCACTTTCCCACACCCGCTCATAAATTTCCTCTGCGGAATAGACCCTGCCTGAATTTGACATCATCATTTGCAAAATTTTAAATTCTGTAGCGGTAAGCCGCACTGGTTCTCCGCGGACGATCAGCAGTTTTTTAGCTGTATCCAGAGCAATATCGCCTACACAAATCTGATTTTCGGATTTTGCCTCCCGAATGGAACCCAGGTCATTGTACCGACGCAGCAATGCTTTGACTCTCGCCAAAAGCTCCTGCTGATAAAAAGGTTTTACCAGATAATCATCCGCCCCGGCTTCCAGACCCAGCACCCGATCTGTCCCTTCTGCTTTTGCTGACAACATAAGAATGGGCACATTGTTGTCCTGCCGGATACGAACTGTGGCCAAAATGCCATTGCACTGAGGCATCATCACATCCATAATAATCAAATGTGGATGATATCTACCGGTCAGTTCACAGGCCTCATTGCCATTACTGGCTTTTAACACTCGATACCCAGCCTGCTGCAATGTCGTTTCAATAATATTAACGATAGCAGGATCATCATCCACAACCATAATCTGATAAGGTTCTGTCATCATTCTCTCCTCACCTCTTGTGCCTTCGCGTAAACGATTACCCCCAGCTGTCAAAAGCATGCATGCCTTCGTCAACTGAGGGTATTATACGCTAACAATAATTTAAACCGAATTTTTAAGGAAACAGCACCCGTTTCCGTTCAATCATCTCATCCACCCGTGTAAGATACTGTTCAATATCCTTCACATTGGAAGCTCTTTCGATTACGCCATCCATCTGGACCCGTTTGGTCACAGCGCCGGCGCCCAGCGCCAGAATGGACTGCTTTTCTTCCATAATTAATATATTGTAGATTCCTTCTTTACCAGGTCTTGCATAACCCACATTTTCCAGATTACCAGACATATTTTTCTGACGATACAGATAATAAGGTTCCATTCCCATGCGGGCAGCCCCCTGAGCAGTGAGTTCCATCATCTCTGTGGTATTTTGTTCCAGATACAGATGACCGTACTGTGCTTTTTCCATATTCAGACGGGAAGCACGCTTGATGGCCAGCGTATGCACGGTCAGATTATCCGGGTCAAGGGCTTCAATTTCTTCCATAGTGTGAGCCACATCTTCGGTATGCTCCTGAGGAAGTCCGATGATTAGATCCATGTTGATGTTGTCAAAACCTGCATCCCGCGCCATGCCAAATGCCCGTTTCACATCTTCTACGGTGTGTCGGCGGCCGATAATATCCAGCGTTTCCTGTTTCATGGTCTGGGGATTAATGGAAATGCGGTCCACGGGATAACGGCGCAGTACAGCCAGTTTCTCCGGCGTAATACTGTCGGGACGACCGCCTTCCACGGTCCATTCTTTTAAATAGGACAAATCAAATCCATTGGTGATTTTTCCAAGAATCCGGTCCAGATAAACGGGTGGAAGTGTCGTGGGCGTTCCACCGCCAAAATAAATGGTATTCAGCTTCTTTCCTGCAAAATGCTCCTGCACAAAGTCAATTTCTTTTTCCAGTGCTGTCACATATTCTTCCATCCGTTTTTCCCAGCGGCTGTAGGGATAGGATGTAAAGGAACAATATAAGCAGGTGGTGGGACAGAACGGAATTCCCACATACAGGCTGTATCCGTCCTCATAATCCAGCATATCCAGCAAAGCCCGCTCTTTATGGGCAATCTGAATACTCAAATTACATTTTTCATCCCCGATCAAATACTCTTTTTTCAGTTTTTCAGCAATTTCTCCATCAGAAAATCCCTGTTCCAGCATGGCCATAGGAAGTTTCACCGGACGAATACCTGTCAGCGTTCCCCAGGGATGGACTTTTCCACTTGTCATCTGTGAAAAAATGCCGTAAGTCATCCGCTTCAGAGGATTTTTATCCATTCCATTTTCACTGTCAGCAAAAGCGGCGCTGTAATATGCACGATTATGGACGCCATCTACCGCATAAATCGCTGTAAACGAATCGCTGTAATATACACTGAATACGATTTGATCGGGAGCAACTATATTTCCAGACTTATCTGCACCAGAAACTTCCAGCTGCGCCAGGATATCAGATACCATCACATCTGAAATCTCCTCCGATACAATATTCTCAGAAACAGCGCCTTTCTCCTGTTTCAAAACTTCCATTCCATAATTTTTTGCCCGAAGAAGAAGCTCACAGCATGCATTTTCTTCATCCAGTTCCACAGAACGGGTTTCTACGGTAATTCCGGGGAAAAATGCCGTGATCAATCCCCGGATATCATATTCATAACGTACTTCATTAAAAACCAGTATCATATCAGAACCTCATACCCCTTGCCATCGGATTGTAGCGGCGTTCAAATTCAATGCTGGTAGCAGCGTCATGTCCGGGATAAACATAGGTTTCCGGAGGCAGCACCAGCACTTTTTTCTGAATAGACTGCATCAATGAAAGGGTATTGCCGGTTTCCAGATCGGTACGTCCATAGGAACGACGAAACAGGGTATCACCTGCAAACAGCTGTCCCTCGTCCTTCAGATAATAACAAACTCCGCCAATGGTATGACCAGGTGTGGAAATTACGGTAATATCAAATCCCGCAATCTGAATCATTTCGCCATCTTTTACATAATGGTCTGCTTCAAACTCCACTGCCAGACCGCCCCACGCTTCTGAAAGATTGGCAGAAGCGTCCATGAGGATCGGCCGTTCTGCTTCTCCCGCGTATACCGGCACATCAAACATCTTTTTCAGATCCGGCACTGCCATCATATGATCAAAATGACCATGTGTCAGCAAAATAGCCTTTAACACCAGACCATTCTGACGCAGTTTCATGGCAATCACATCTGCCCGGTCGGCAGGATCAACCACAAATGCCTCTCTTGTATCATCATTCCAGACCAGATAACAGTTGGTCTGAACCATTCCCAGCTGCATGCTGTACATTCTGTAATCACTCATACGAAACTCCCTGTATTCTTCATCCATAGATTACTCTATGACTCTTTTATTTTTCTGGTCACAGAGTAATACTACAAAGAACTTTACCTAGATACTATCTGGATTTTTATAAAAAACGTAAATGGCGGAATTACAGACCTGCATTGCTAAGGAGACCTTTGGTCAAACGTCGGCACTTAACGAGCGGCTTTCTGTAAAGAAAGTCGAAAGTTTAGTGTCCGCTACGTTTGGGCAGAGCGAGAGCGTGTCTCCGTGTAATGTAGGTCTGTAATGGAGCCTTCACTATCTATAATTCTATAGATAAACATTACGTTATCAACGTTCACTATCGTATTAATCTACAACCTTTTATCTTTTATTCACAGACTAATCTGTAACCTTTTTACCCATTATTACGTTTTACGTCATAAACGCCATCCAGCTGACGCAGTTTCTTCATAATATAATTCAGAGAATCCACGCCGCCTACGGTGATTCGCACAATCAGTGTAGCGATTCCCTTATGGCTGTTATTTGTACGGAAATCTTCTATATTGTAGTTATTTTCTGCCAATGTCTGAGCCACTGCCGCGATAATACCGGGGCGGTCATAGGTGTAAATGGCAAGTTCCACACCATAGGATTTCTTCTTTTCATCGTTTTCTATTTTATCCGCCCATTCCACCTCAATACTGCGGGCTTTTTCAGCCTCTGAGAAGGAAAGGAAGTTTTTACAGTCTGTACGATGTACTTTAATTCCACGGTTTCTGGTTATATATCCAATGATTTCGTCTCCAGGAAGAGGATTACAGCAATGTGCACAGACGCAGACCATATTGTCGCCCTTTTCTCCATCCTGATTTTTCTTATTGCCAAGATAGCTTTTCAGTACAAATTCGCCAAAACGTACGCCGCCTTCTTTGCTGCGGGCGCGTTCTTTCTCCTGACGTGCATTTTTATCAGCTTCCTGTTTAAATTTAACCAGTGCTTCTTCATCGGTCAGCTCAGATTTCTTCTGGATCACAAGCTCCCGCATCTTGTTAATGACCTGGCCTTCTTTCAAACCGCCATGTCCTACCGCTGCCAGAACAGCCTCCCAATCCATAAAGCCATATTTCTGCATGACTCGCTCTCTGGCTTCGGGAGTATTAAATTCCTGCATGTTGATATTTTTTGCTTTACAATACTTTTCAAGCAGAACCCGACCCTGTTCAATATTGTCCGGTCGATTCTGTGCTTTAAACCACTGACGGATCTTGGTTCTGGCCTGAGGACTCTTACAGAGTTTCAGCCAGTCTCTGCTGGGACCGGAACTGTTCAGAGAAGTCTGGATCTGAATACGGTCACCATTCTGAATCTCATAACTAATGGGCTGTACTTTTCCATTTACAATGGCACCTACCATGCGGTTACCTACTGCGGTATGAATTCGGTAGGCAAAATCCACTGTGGTGGAACCTTTCGGCATACTGATGACCTTTCCCTGAGGAGTAAAGCAAAATACGCTGTCTGAGAACAGGTCTAATTCATTTTTAACTTCGTGTACAAATTCGGAATTATTTTCACTGTCTTTCTGCAGCTCCAGCAGCTCTCTCAGCCAGGTCATCTTATCAATTTCCGCCTGACCTACATTCTCACTGCCTTTTCCTTCCTTATATTTCCAGTGAGCTGCAATACCATATTCTGCCACCCGATGCATCTCTTCGTCACGAATCTGCACTTCGAACAATCTTCCATCGGTTCCCACAACAGTAGTATGAAGTGATTTATAATTGTTGGGCTTTGGCATGGCAATATAATCTTTAAAACGACCGGGGACCGGTGTATACATCTCATGTACAATACCCAGCGCTGCGTAACACTCTTTCAGATTTTTTACCACAATACGAATGGCAAAAATGTCATAAATCTGATCCAGCTTCTTATTCTGGGTTTTCATCTTCTTATAAATACTGAACAGATGCTTCACACGCCCATAAACCTGCGCATCAATACCGGTCTCCTCGTAAATATGCTCTTTTACATCATGTACGATCTTTGCAACGAAACGCTCCCGCTCCGGTCGGTTTTCTTCAATGCTTCTGCGCAGTTCATTATACGCATCCGGTTCCAGATAACTCAGAGCAATATCGTCCAGTTCGGTTTTTACCTTGGAAATACCAAGACGCTGCGCCAGAGGTGAATAAATATCCAGCGTTTCTCTGGACTTCTCCAGCTGTTTGGAAGGCTTCATAAATTGCAGCGTCCGCATATTATGAAGACGGTCAGCCAGCTTAATCAGGATCACACGGATATCCTTGGCCATAGCCAGAAACATCTTACGCAAATTCTCTGCCTGCACCTCTTCTTTATCTGAGGCTGTATAATTGGGCAGATTCGTTAATTTTGTAACACCGTTTACCAAATCGGCAATTTCCACGCTGAACATCTTAGCAATATCTTCATAGCTGTACTTGGTGTCCTCTATTACATCGTGAAGTAATCCCGCTGCAATACTTTCCTTATCCAGCTCCAACTCCGCCAGAATAATACCCACATGCAAAGGATGGATAATATACGGCTCCCCTGATTTCCGTTTAATTCCACCATGAGCTTCATCTGCCAAACGGTAAGCCCGCTCCACCAGAGAAATATCATCAGACGGATGATAACGTCTGATCGTATCAACCAGCTGCAAATACAAAACATCCGGATCTTCCGGGCCCAAGTTTTCTTTCTTCAGTTTTTCGCGAATTTCCTCTTCTAATGTCATCTTCTCACCTCTATATCACAAATCTGATAGATAAACGGCATTTACCAACTAAGTTCTCTTCTCACTACGAGTTTTATCTTTCATTATAATAAGAGATATTAAAAAAATCAATTAAATTATTCAAAAAATGTAACAGTTCAGCAGAAGCTGAACTGTTTTGAATAAATTCAGCAGACATTCATAATTTTCTTCGAAAATTATGCTCTGCTGAATAGTTACCAAAAAAGCCCGACAGGATTTCCGCCGGGCTGTAAAAATGTATATTCTATTAAATTTGCGTACGATTAAGCATCTGAACGAACCAGATATCTGAAGATCTGATACTGTTCTTCTGAAATATCCTTGGTGATTGCCAGTGCTTCATCAATATCAAAGTCTACGTAATCGCCGTTTTTGTATGCTACGATACGTTTGGTCTTACCTTCAGCCAACAGTGTTGTTGCTTTGGAACCCATGATGGAAGCATATACACGGTCGCGGCAGGAAGGAGAACCACCACGCTGCATGTGACCCAGAATTGTTGCTCTGGTTTCAATACCGGTAGCCTGTTCAATACGTTTTGCCAGACTTGCAGAATGTCCGATACCTTCTGCATTAATAATGATGTGATGAGTCTTACCACTTCTGTGCTGTTCGATCAGACGGTCAATGATAGCCTGTTCGTTGTAATCGTAACGTTCAGGCAGCAGTACATCTTCTGCACCGGAAGCGATTGCAGACCATAAAGCGATATAACCTGCGCTTCGACCCATAACTTCGATAATAGAACATCTTTCATGAGATGTGGAAGTATCACGAACCTTATCGATTGCTTCCAGAGCAGTATTTACTGCAGTATCAAAACCAATGGTATATTCAGTACATGAAATATCCAGGTCAATGGTGCCGGGAACGCCAACTGCATTGATACCCAGATTTGCCAGTTTCTGTGCGCCGCGGAAGGAACCGTCACCGCCAATAACAACCAGACCTTCGATGCCGTGCTTACGACAGATTTCTGCTGCTTTCTGCTGTCCTGCTTCTGTCATAAACTCCATGCAGCGAGCTGTATAAAGAATCGTACCACCTCTGTGGATGATATCAGAAACGCTCATACCGTCCATATCTACGATTTCTTCATTCAGAAGACCTGCATAACCTCTCTTAATGCCCTTTACTTTGATGCCCAACTTGCATGCAGTTCTCACTACACCTCTGATGGCTGCATTCATACCCGGTGCATCGCCACCACTTGTTAAAACCCCGATAGTCTGTACTTTTGACATATTAGTTCCTCCAGATAATTCTCCATATTTCTAGTGAGGTGACCTTGCCTGTTCCCAGGGGACAAAATCACAAATTTGTTACCAGTATAAACCCCATTGACAAGTAAAACCTAAAGTTCATCCATGTGGTTTATACTTCTTCAGCAGAGTATGATTTTTAATAAAATTGATAAATCCGCTGAGGGTGCAGACAGCAATTTCATCCAAAAATCATATTCGGCTTTTAGCTATACTCAGACATGAATATTCTAATCCATTCGCCTTTATTTTTCAATAGGCATATCAATGACTTTCACGTTATCCCGCATGAAAATATTGTTTAATTTTTTCATTGATTCCGCACAAATCGTCATTCTCCACTGAATTGGCAGGTCTTTTTTGGCTCTTTCTTCAGCAAGATAAATACTTACCATGCTATTTCCGGGAAATTCATCTATCACATCGTACAACAGTTTTTCATGCTGATACCAGAAAGCTTTGTTCTGACAGCGAATCCAAACACGCTTCGGAAGGTCCTCCAGAGAAGTCACCTTCTCACAGATTAACTTGGCCGCCGCATTTTCTGATACATTGACCCGCCCCCGGATAAATACCCGGCTATCTTCCTGCAGAATCGCTTCATTTTTCTCAAAATCCTGTGGAAATACTACGATTTCAATATTTCCAGCCAGATCCTCCAGCGTGATAAAAGCCATACGTTTATTGGTTTTGGTGATTTTGATGGTTTTCCCGGTGATAATACCACCCACCAGAGCCGCTGCATTATCCCGCACCACTGTCAGCCCTGTATCCTCATCGGGCATAAAATCCGCTGAGGTATTGGTAATCTGCTTCTGCCAAGTATCCTGCCAGGACTCCATGGGATGTCCGGAAATATAAAGTCCCATACTTTCTTTTTCATAAGCAAGATACAGATCCCGCTCATATTCACCCACATCCGGGAAATCCTCCTCTGCCATGGGCGAATCATCTTCTCCCGCAAACAGATCAAACAGCGTCATCTGGCCAGCAATACTGTGTCTCTGCTCCCGGTTTTTCTGATCCAGAAGCTGAGGATACAGAAACATCTTCTGTTTTCTGGTACCCGGCAAGGTATCCATTGCACCACTCTTAATCAGATTTTCCAGGGTACGTTTATTAATCTCCCGACTGCCCAGACGTTCAATAAAATCCTTTAAAGAGCGATATGGGCCATTTTTCTCCCGTTCCTCCACCATGGTAACGACCACATTGCGGCCAATACTCCGAATGGCAGACAAACCGAAACGGATATGATTTCCAGATGCAGTAAATCCCCAGTCACCTTCGTTAATATCCGGCGGAAGGATTTCGATGCCCATCTGGCGGCAATTCAGTACATATCCACAAACTTTGGCATTATTATCAATTACAGAATTCAGCAGCGCTGCCATAAATTCCGTAGGATAGTAATATTTTAACCAGGCTGTCTGATATGATACCACCGCGTAAGCGGCTGCGTGCGATACCGATAGGTAAACCTTTGAAATAATCTCCAGCTTTTCCCCCGGTCCACACCGGACATGCACCTTTCAGCGCATCCGGCGTTCCATCGAATTTACACAAAATGTATTTGTAAACCACATTTTTCATAGGAAATAAAGAATCACCATACAAAACGATAAGTTATATAACGTTAACAATTTTAATAATTCTTGTATATTTTTAAATAGGTGTTAGTCCTACCAGTTCTCTGAACTTGTTCACCTTTGTTAATTCAAAAGATGTTAAATTTATAAGCTCCAAATAATAATTAATTGTATCGGATTTTATAGCATGGATAAGCTTATGAATATCCGATAAAACCAGACAAAGATTGCCATATTCATCACTACCACCCAGATTCTTAGGAATCTTATGATGACACTGAATCTGTGCTGCCTCCTGAAAGACTCTTTGTGTTACAGCACACTTGCCTCTCTGACTTGAGTATAAGGATAGACGATTATCATTAAATTCAAGACTTTCTTTCCTCACCGGAGAATTCATTAGACTATGGAGTATTCGTATATTAATACTCAGATTGTTATGGAGTCCTTTTCTACCCTCAACAGTAAAAGCACACACTCTTCGAGCTTTAGAAATGGGAGGACTGGGTTGTACATACCCTATTGGATAAATAGGTTCTCCACTTCCCTTATAATATCTTAGCGCCTTGGATACACCATACCGTTTTTTCTCAAAATCCGATAATTCCCTTCCAGTTCGACCAAGTTTTCCCTTTCTTTTATGTGTTCCATGCAATTTTCCATTAAGTATTGCATTAATTTCAAATTGAATCTTTCTAAAATCATTAACAATATGCGTTGCTATATGATAATAATTCTGAACCTTCATCACTACTAAATTGTATCGTCTAATAATGCTGGTCGCATGGTATTTATCTTTTGCATTGGGCAATTTTTTAATCTGTTTTTTTAAATAATTCGAAATCGCTGCTATCCTTTTATCGCTTACATGAGATTTAACAATCCATTTTTTTCCTTTAAAAATAAGTTTTAGTTTGAAACCAAGAAATTCGACGTAATTTCTTTTGACATTGATAATTCTGTTTTTTTCTTCTGAAATATCAAGTCTCAGCCTTTCTTTTAGCCATTGCATAACAGCTACCTTAGTCTTTTCAGCTTGTTGTTTGGTTCTGCAAAAAATTCTAAAATCGTCTGCATATCTAATGATATACATCTCTTTGAGATTTGTTTTCCGCATTTTACCATATTGATTAGACTTAATTGGTGCTCCTGCTTTATTGTATCTGATACCTTTTTTATAGACGATTGGATTTTCCTGCCATTGACTTTCAATCCATTTATCTAACTCATTCAGAACAATATTGGCAAATAATGGCGATATCAGCCCCCCTTGCAAAATTCCTTTTGAAGGATAAATGATACTACCATTTGACATCTGAATTGGTGTTTTTAACATTCTCTTTATGACAAAAATAAGTTTTTTGTCATGAATTCCCATCGCCCATATTTGTTTTACAAATTTTGAATGATTCACATTTTTAAAGAATTCTCCCATATCAAATTCTATCACATAATTCAAATGCGATCTTTGTAATAACCTATGTGTTTCAGCTACTGCATGTTCCACACAACGATTAGGTCGAAAACCATAACTATTGGTGGAAAATTTAGCTTCACATATGGGTTCAAGAACCTGTTTTATACACTGTTGGATTAACCTATCCCACATACATGGTATTCCTATTGGACGTACACTTCCATTCGTTTTCGGTATATCCTTACATCGAATCAATTTTGGCCTGTAACCATGGTTGCTTCCAACTACAAAATATCTAACTTTATTGACCACTTCATCTACTGAAAGTTTTCCAATATTTTTTATGGTCATTCTATCAACACCAGAAATCTGCTCCTTTGTATTAGTTTTGATATTTCTATATGCTAATAAAATATTTTCTCTCGATAAAATTATATCCACAAGATTATCAAAACATTCACCTTTAGAACTTTTCTCATATAGTCTATCAAAAACTAATTGTTGATTGTAGTATTCAGCATGTCTTAATTCGTCTACGGTTTTGGCTTTTCGTACTGTAGGCACAAGGCATCACCTCCTCTTTACAGATTGAGTGACTTTTTGGTCTTACTCGAAATCCTCGTCGTAGATTCTATTTTCCTATTTGTGTACTTCCGACTTGAGTCCATTCCTCCACTCCCATTACAGGAACTTCACTGGTTCGAACTCTACTTTTCAGCATCAATTCAACGGCTTATTATTCTTCGACCGCTTATCCCCAAAAAGGACTTGATACCTTTCCTCGTACCAATAATTCTATCTTTACATATATACCCTTAGGTGCCTAGCTCTGCTCCTGTTAGCTCGGAAGTGCCCGCCGATTTTACTCTTCGCACAACATGGTATTTCATAACAAAAATTTTTACTTTACCACACTAACGACCATCTCAGGTCTCCATACGTTTCCATATGGCCTTCATATAGACGCTTAAATTCGCTGGTTCGTCAGCACTGTAATTGCCAGTGCATTCTCACCATAGGTATTTTATAGACTCCCGGCATATCTCAAACCATATCTGTTCAATAGACATTTTTTGCAGGCGGGCTCTGGCCACTTTTGTACCAACAATACTTTGTATACCTAATTCGCTTTAGGTCTGATTCTGCCGACTTCACCGAACTTCTAACTATCAAGATTTCTCTTTACATAGCCAGTCGGAGTATTAGAGGCGTGTTTCGAGGCGTTACTCTCTCATTCCACTACTTGAATTATTAGTTCTCCATTACTGTTATAATGTGCCAACCCTTTTCAGGTTGGAACGAGTCGAACATTTGTTAAAGGCATATTTTGCAAAATCCATCATTTCATTATAAATGGTTTCTGCTGTTTTTTCGGAAATTCCGTTAGCAATACAGCCACAGACTCCTTCTTCAGGATTTCCGTAAATAAAATTTTTACGTTCCTTTTCCATGACCGAAGTCTTTTTCTTAGACATGGCACGACGTACCAAATCACTTCGTCCAAGAGAATATCCTCCAAGATCACGTACAATCTGCATAACCTGTTATAGTGATAGGTAAACCTTTGATATCATCTCCAGCTTTTCCCCCACTCCACACGGTACATGCAAGTTTCCCCGCATACCGCGTTCCATCGTCGTAATTTTTATTCATTTCATTCAAATAATTTTAATCATTAGCTTAAGTATAAGCTTCTTTAGCCTCCTTATCTTTTCAATCTTTCAGCATTACCATAATCCAAAACTTCCGATATGTTTTATATTTTATTAATATACAATATATTACTATAGTATCTGTTAATATTCAAGTACTATTTTAATATATATTATTTAATTTTTCTCATTTCAAAAGTAATATGAATCATCTGCCATCCATAATGCATTTTCTTATCATCCATCTATCAACTAAGATAAAGAAGCTTTTCATAGAACAAATTTGAATAACTAATATCAACAGTTACAACGACTTGTGCCCATTCCTCCATCTTCATTATAAAGACTTCATAGGTTCGAACACTACTTTTCAGCACTGATTCGATTGCTTATTATTCTTCGTCAATCTATATTTTCAAATGTTACTAAGAACATTAAAAAAATACTCAATACCTTTCCTCGTTCCAATAATTTCTACCTTTACATATACCCTTAGGTGCTCAATATAGACCTGTTAGCTGGGATGTGCCTGTAACACAACAAGGTTTTTCATAACCAAGATTTTTACTCAACCTCACTAACACTATGTTGAAATAGCCCCTTATGTTTCCATAAGGTCGTATATAGACCCTTTAATTTCTCGAGTTCGTCAGTCGTTTTGACATACTCACCATAGGTATTTTATAGGCTTCCGACATATCACAAATCATATCTTTTACTATAATCTTTCTTGGCGGGCGAGCTCTAGCTGCTTTTGAACCAACCATACTCAATTATTTCATTAACTTAGACTTGTTTCTGCCGACTTTACCGAGCTTCATACATGCTAAGTTTCCTTTATACATGCATGTCGGAGTCTCAAAGGATAAGTTTCACACCATTTATAGGCGTCCCTTTAGGGAAAGCGTTACCTTATCATTCCTTATCTCGAAATTATTAGTTCTCCATCATTTGTTTTTGACATTCCAAATTGAATCCCTTTTTATTTGAACCAATATATAAGAATATCTATTCAAATGAAGTGCTTCGCCTTTGTTTATTTAAGCGAAGAACGAGTCGCACCCTGATAAACAATACACCCGTACGTCGGTTCCAAAATCGGAATCAACGCATCGCAGTCATACGTAATGTGGTCGGGATTGTTTTTTCCTTTTAAATATTTCGGTATGAAATCCATGGGACCGGGGCGGTACAGGGAAATTCCCGCGATGATATCTTCCAGATTCCGGGGTTTCAGCTCTTTCATGAAGCTTTTCATCCCCGCACTTTCCAGCTGGAAAATACCTTCTGTTTTGCCGGTTCCGATGTAATCGAATACCGCCTTGTCATCGTAATCCATGGCTTCCAGAGAGACCTGTCTGCCGTTTCGTTTTGCCAGATCGATGGCATTTTGAATAACGGTAAGGGTTCGAAGCCCCAGGAAATCCATTTTTAGAAGTCCCAGTTCTTCCAATGTTGTCATAATGTACTGGGTGGTTACTGCACCGTCGCTGCCTCTGGACAGGGGAACGTATTCCACAATGGGCTGCTGGCTGATGACTACGCCGGCGGCATGCATGGAGGTGTGGCGGGGCAGTCCTTCCAGACGTTTGGACATATCGATGAGATTCCTTACGGTTTCATCGTTTTCGTACTGCTTGCGCAGCTCCGGATTCATGGTTAATGCCTTATCAATGGTGATATTTAGTTCCTGCGGCACCATTTTGGCAATGCTGTCACACAGGGCGTAGGGCAGATCCAGCGCCCGGCCCACGTCACGAATTACACCGCGGGCGGCCATGGTACCAAAGGTTACAATCTGTGCCACGCATTCTTTTCCGTATTTTTCCACTACGTAGTCGATTACTTCCTGACGCCGTTCGAAGCAAAAATCCACGTCAATATCGGGCATGGATACTCGCTCCGGGTTCAGGAAACGCTCAAACAGCAGCTGGTAGCGCACCGGGTCAATGTCCGTAATTTCCAGACAGTAGGAAACAATACTTCCCGCCGCAGAGCCTCGTCCGGGGCCAACCATAATCCCCTTGCTTTTGGCATAATGGATAAAGTCCCATACAATTAAGAAATAATCCACATATCCCATGGAATGAATGGTATCCAGCTCATAGCGAAGCCGCTCCCGCAGATCATCAGGCTGTTCGGGATATCGCTTCCGAAAGCCTTCTGCACATAAATGCTGTAAGTATTCCCAGGCGGTAAATCCCTCCGGTACATCGAAATGAGGCAGTTTCTGTACCCCAAATTCAATTTCCACATTGCATCTTTCTGCAATTTTATGGGTATTTTCCAGCGCTTCCGGCACGTATGGGAATAATTCTGCCATCTGCGCTTCCGATTTCAGATAGTACTGACCGCCTTCATAGCGCATGCGGTCCTCATCTGAAACCTTTTTACCGGTCTGAATGCAAAGCAAAATGTCGTGGGCAGCCGCATCTTCTTCCGAAATGTAATGGGTATCATTGGTGCAGACCAGATCAATCCCCGTTTCTTCATGAAGCCGTAAAAGCTGCTGATTGACCAGTTTTTGCTCTTCAATTCCGTGATCCTGCATTTCCAGAAAGAAATTGCCCTTTCCGAAGATATTTTCATACCGAAGCGCCGCTTCCCTGGCATCTTCATAACGGTAACTGCCCAGATAACGGGCCACTTCACCCGCCAGACAGGCACTTAATGCAATAATTCCTTCATGGTATTTTTCCAGGGTCTCATAATCCACACGGGGTTTATAATAATATCCTTCTGTAAAACCGACGGAAACAATTTTCATCAAATTGTGATAGCCGATATCGTTCTCTGCCAGCAATACCAGATGGAAATATTTAAAATCATCGTGCCCTTTTTCCCGGTCAAAACGCGAACCAGGGCTTACATAAATCTCACATCCGATAATTGGTTTGATGCCGGCGTCTTTACATGCTCTGTAAAAGTCGATCACGCCGTACATCACACCGTGATCGGTGATTGCCAGACTGTCAAATCCCAGTTTTTTTGCCTGCACTGCAATTTCCTTTATCTTGGAGGAACCATCCAGCAAACTAAATTCCGTATGCACATGCAGATGTGTAAATGCCATCCTTTCACCCTCTTTCCTATTTATCTGTAAGTTTCTGTAACGATTCAGCCAGGCTGAACTGCTATGGCTTTTCCCGTAACTGAAAAGAAAGAAGGGACATTACTGCCCTTCTTTCTGTATTACGAAATATCCAGAAAAACGCGCCAATGACGCGTTTTTCAAATCCAACCGATATATCGTTTGTATATTTATTTACACAGAAATGCAGTAATTCCTTCGATTGCATCCTGTTCATCAGCGCCCTCTGCGGATACGTCCATCTGAGAACCCTGTGTAAAGTCCAGTGTCATAACACCCATAATACTTTTTGCATTTACCGTTTTATTTCCGGTCTGCACCAGGATCTGACTTTTAAATTTACTTGCCAGCTGTACAAACAGTGCCACAGGACTTTGGCTGCTGTCCAGTTTGCTGCTGATGGTAATGGATTTCGTCGTCATATTCTTATTCCTCCCTATCTGCTTTTCGTGCCGTGTCCTCTCCTTTGGCAGTTTGAGAGCCACAGCCTCTTAACTCCTCCGCCATGATCTTCAGCTTATGAAAACGATGATTCATACCTGATTTTCCAACCGACGGATTCATCATAGCACCTAATTCTCTAAGGGCAATATCCGGGTATTGCAGCCGCATCATAGCTGTCTCATACAGCTCCGGTGACAGAGAATTAAGCCCTACGGTGTCCCGTATGAGCTCAATATCGCGAATCTGTTCCATGGCTGCTGCTACAGTTTTTGTAATATTGGCTGCTTCGCAGTTCACTTTACGATTGATATTCCCTCGGATTTCTCTTTTTATACGTATATTTTCATATTCAAGAAGAGATAAGGTGGCCTGCATGATATTCAGCATATCCGCTACCTGTCGTCCCTCCTTGATATAGACGATTTGATTATTTTTCCGCTGGACGATCTTGGGTTCCAATGCGAAAAAGCTCATAAATGAGGCCAGCTGTTCGGCCTGTTTCACTCCGCTGCATACAAATTCCAGATGGTAATGCTTTTCCGGGGTACTCATGGTACCGCAGCACAGAAAAACACCCGCAAGAAATGTTCTTTTACAGCAGCTGCTCATGACCAGTATCTCATTCACTGCCAGATCCTGCTCATACAGCTTTCCATCCTGCCGCTCCAATTTAAGCGCCTGAAGAATCCGCAGCACATCCCGCTGATTCTCCAGCTGCAGCAGATATTTTTTCCGATTTCCCGTATGTCTGGCCCGGACGCGAATCTGCATCCTGCAGCCAAATGCCTCCTGAATGAGATACAGGAAACGTTCTGCAACTAAGTACTGATCTGTCTCCAGACACAGACAGACCCTGGAATTCTCTCTGACCAGACAGCCGCTTTTCAGAAAAATAGCAGCTGCCTCTGCCAGAAGGCAATGTCTGGCGCCGGAAGTTCTCCGGCAGATTTCCTTTTTCACTTCATTGGCAAATGACATTTTAAAACTCGCCTATCAGTTCTACTTCCAGCTCCATCTCCACCTGGAATTTTTCCTTCACTACCGCTTTAATGTGCTGGAATAATGCATACAGATCAGAAGCAGTTGCATCTTCTCTGTTAATTACAAAACCACAATGTTTCTCAGAAACCTGTGCACCGCCGATTCGATATCCTCTCAGACCGCTGTCCTGAATCAGTTTTCCTGCAAAATATCCTTCCGGCCGTTTAAATGTAGAACCGGCACTGGGATATTCCAGAGGCTGTTTTTCTTTTCTGGTCTGATTCAGTTCATCGATTTTAGCCAGCAGTTCTTCCGGATTTGCCTTTTCCAGCTTTAGTTTACCTTCCAGAACCACTTTATGGCTGTGTTTGAAAATACTCTGGCGATAACCAAGCCCTAATTCGGAAGCTGGTGTGGTAACCACCTTACCTTCTTCATTCAGCCAGGTCACTTCCATCAATACCTGCTTCATCTCACCGCCATAAGCACCGGCATTCATTACCACCGCGCCGCCAAAGGAACCGGGAATTCCAGCCGCCCAGGTCATGTCACCAAATCCCCGTTTTGAAATGGAACGAACCACACCGCCCAGAGCAGCACCGGCTTTTACCACTGCAATACCGGTTTCTTCATCCAGTTCACATCCGCTAAAAGAAGGTCCCAGATGAATCATAACACCCCGATAACCTTTATCGCTCACCAGCAGGTTACTTCCATTTCCTATAATATAGTAAGGAATCTCCTCTTTATGACACAAATCAATGATTTCCTGAATCTGGCTGATTTCTGTGGGAGATACAAAATAATCACTGCATCCACCTGTTCTGAAAGTGGTATGCTTTGCCATGGGTTCCATGACGCTGACCTGCTTTTCTCCTGCAATTGCTTCAAGCTTCTTCGCAAATTCCTGATTAATTGTCATCAGATAATATCCTCCGTATTTCCTCCATTCTGCATTCTCGCAGTAACGCGTTCATACAGTGTTTTTGCTGCATTGTAGCCCATCATCTTCTGTCTGTGGTTAATAGACGCAGACTCAATAATGGTAGCCACATTTCGTCCCGGACTTACCGGAATCCGATATCTGGGAATTTTTGCACCCAGAATCTCATCATAATCATCTTTCAGACCCATACGGTCAAATTCTGTATCCGGTGTCCACCGTTCCAGACAGATTTCCATATCAATGGTCTGTGTATCTTTGACACTGCCCACACCATACAACATCTTCGCATCTACAATACCGATTCCGCGAAGCTCAATAAAATAGCGGGTGATCTCCGGTGCAGAACCGCACAGTTCATCATCGCTTATCTTTTTGATTTCAACCACATCATCACTAACCAGACGATGTCCTCTCTTAATCAGTTCCAAAGCGATCTCACTCTTACCAATACCGCTCTCACCTTTAATCAGTACACCTTCACCGTACACATCAACCAGCACACCATGAATACTGATGGTGGGCGCCAGATGATAGTTCAGAAAACGGATAATATCTGCAGACATCTCCGAAGTTGCCTTGTGGGTAACCAGAAGCGGCACGCCGTATTTCACAGCAATATCCGCCATGGTCTTGGTCGGCATATAACCTCTGCAAAGAACCAGGCAGGGAATCTTCTGGCTGAAAAGTCTTTCGTAACACTCTACCCGTTCTTCATGTGTCATCTTGGTATGAAGATAATTCTGTTCCACATTACCAATCACCTGTACTCTACGATTCTCGAAATGTTCATAATATCCGATCAGCTGCAGCGCAGGGCGATTAATATCGGAAAGTGTGAGAATAATATCATGGGTATCAATGGATTCTGTCATATTTTTCAGATCCATCTTCTCAATCAAAGTAGAAAGTCTTACACCTTGCATATTTCCCTCCATCTATCAATTATACAATAGTCGTAACTGTTCAATACCTTCCAGTTACACGCCAATACATTAGGCATTCTAACACAAAATTTATTCACCGACAATAGTCCAATAATATTTTACACAAAAAACACCTTATTTAAATAAGATTTATCAGACGTTTTACAAATAATTCCTGCTAAAAAAATGAGAGCTATCCATCTTTTCAGATAGATAACCCCCATCTTTCAGGTTTATAATATAAAAGATATTTCCCGTTCATCATCCGGTCTTTCCCATCGAGTCTTTCCGGTCTGGCTTACCATCGAGTCTTTCTAATCCAGCCTACCATCGGGTCTTTCTGATCCAGCTTACCATCGAGTCTTTCTAATCCAGCCTACCATCGGGTCTTTCTGATCTAGCCTACCATCGGGTCTTTCTGATCTAGCCTACCATCGGGTCTTTCTAATCCAGCCTACCATCGAGTCTTTCTAATCCAGCCTATCCAGACTTTCTAATCTAGTCTACCAGCGAGTCTTTCTGGTCTAGCTTACCATCGGGTCTTTTTCATCCAGTCTTTACTATCCAGTTTCCGGTCGGGTGTTTATCATCGGGTCACATTTATCAGGTCAGAGCCTGCCTGAATTTAGTCAAGACCGTTCATTAAGACTGAACTGTTACATTTTTCAGACACGCTCTAACACCCTCCCGGCTGGAAATATCTTCTATGGCGTAATAAAAAATTTATACTTCAAACATCAGCTCGCCGTATGTAGGTACAGGCCAATACTTGCAGTCCACAATTTCTTCCAGTGCATCAATAGGAGCTCTCAGTGCATCCATTGCCGGCATAATGGTTTCACGATAGTATTTAGCAGTTGCTGCTACATCACCCTGTGCATCTGCTGCTTTGAGAAGCTTCTTCAGGCTGATTAAAGCAGTATTGGCATCAGAAAGCAGCTGACTGGTTTCGATGAGTAATTCTTTCTGAGGTGCCACATTTGCTTCAGGGCATGCACCGGTAACCTTTGTTAAGGAATTAGCCAGTTCTGTGGTGTATTCCATAACTGCGGGAATATATTCTTTACCTGCCATATCGATCATGGTCTTTGCTTCGATATTGATCAGGCTGGAGTATTCTTCCAGTTTGATTTCTTTACGTGCTGCCAGTTCTGCTTCTGTTAATACACCAAATTTTGTGAACAGTTCCACAGTTTCAGGAGCAGAGAAGGAAATATTAATCGCATCTACAACAGATTTGCAGTTGGGCAGACCTCTTCTTTCTGCTTCTTCTACCCATTCATCGGAGTAACCGTTGCCGTTGAAGACGATATCTTTGTTTTCTCTCATGACTTTTGCGATATATTCATCTACAGCAGTGTCAAAATCTTCTGCACCTTCCAGAGCTTCACAAGCTTTGGTGAAGGATTCTGCCATCATGGTGTTCAGTACTGTGTTGCTGTCACCGATGGATGCGGAAGAAGCTACCATTCTGAATTCGAAACGGTTTCCTGTAAATGCGAAAGGTGATGTTCTGTTTCTGTCTGTAGGATCTTTTGTAATAACAGGTAATGTCTTTACACCCAGATCGATGATACCGGAATGTGCGCAATGATCTGCTTTCCCTTTTTCAATGATCTGTTCAACGATATCACCCAGCTGGTCGCCCATGTAAATGGAAATGATTGCGGGCGGTGCTTCGTTGGCACCCAGTCTGTGGTCATTACCGGTGTTGGAAGCAACTGCTCTTAACAGCAGAGAATGTTTCTTTACAGCTTCCATCAGGCAGGCGATTACCAGCAGGAACTGTTTGTTCTTGTAAGGTTCATCACCGGGCTTGAACAGGTTTACGCCGTTATCAGTGGATAAGGACCAGTTGTTATGTTTACCGGAACCATTGACACCTGCATAGGGTTTTTCATGAAGCAGACACTGCAGACCATGTTTGGTTGCTGTCTTCTTCAGAACATCCATAACGATCAGGTTGGCATCCATAGCGATGTTGGATTTTGCATAAATAGGAGCAATTTCGTGCTGTGCGGGAGCTACTTCGTTGTGCTGTGTCTTAGCGGTGATACCCAGTTTCCACAGCTGTTCGTTACAGTCATCCATGTAGTTGCTGATAACTTCTCTTAAAGAACCGAAGTAATGATCTTCCATTTCCTGTCCTTTGGGAGCGGGAGCACCAAACAGTGTACGGCCGGTGTAGATCAGGTCAGGTCTCTTTAAATATTTCTGTCTGTCAACAATGAAATATTCCTGTTCGGGACCAACTGCTGCAATGATTTTCTTTGCTTCTGTGTTGCCGAACATTCTTACAAAACGTACACCTGCTTTGCTGACTGCTTCGATGGATTTCAGCAGAGGTGTCTTAGTATCCAGAGATTCACCGGTATAGGATAAAAATACGGTGGGTATGTACAGAATACGATCTCTTACATATGCAGGAGATGTAATATCCCATGCAGTATAACCTCTTGCTGCGCAGGTAGCTCTCAGACCGCCTGAAGGGAAGGAAGATGCATCCGGTTCGCCCATTAACAGGTTTTTACCGGTAAAGCTGTTTTCAATCTTACCTTTTTCAGGAACATCTGCAAAGGAATCATGCTTTTCAGCACCGCCGGAAACGATGTAAGGCTGGAAAATATGGGTATAATGTGTTGCACCCTTTTCAATTGCCCAATCCTTCATGCTCTTTGCTACCACATCTGCCAGAGCCAGGGTTATTTCGCCACCTTCATCCATTAATTTCATCATCTGCTTGTATGTTTCTTCAGGAAGGCGTTCTTTCATTACTGCTTCATTAAATACGTCTGCGCCAAAAACTTCTGCTACATTAACACTCATAGACTAATTCCTTTCTATATACGGACACCGGAGAAGGTGCGTTATTTCGAAACTATTCAGCGTTCTGCATACTGCTGAAATAGCCGGTTAAATGGTCAGCCGCCTGATATGAAAATGGTTTTGAACTTATTGAACCTTTTATCAGATATCCTTATCAGATATCCGTTTTCTATACAGAAACAATACAGAAAATAGTATAAAAAGGTATAAAAAAGGGCGCTCTATCCTATGATAGAACGCCTTTGTTCAAATTTCTTGTATTCATATTCGATATTGGCTGACAACTTAATGTCTGTAGTTACAATAACTCAAACTGTAAAAAATTGCAAGCACTTTTTTACAAAACATCAAAACAGATTTTCTTGTTCCTATTTATACATTTTTTTTCATCATTCTGTACAAATACAAGAAAAGGCTATCTCCGGGGGCTATGTCCTGGAGCGTGTAATTTTATAAGATAGTAAAGGCCCGGGATTTTCATATAAAAAACCAGCCGGATGCAGAATCCCCCGCACCGGCTGGCTCTTTATAAGTTCTGAAAGAAAATTATCGATAATCAAATGCTAATCAAGCTTTGCCTACAGAACCGAATAATTCCATTTTTTCTTTAACAGTTGCTTTGATTGCTTCTGCACCAGGAGCAAGCAGTTTACGAGGGTCAAAACCTTTACCCTGTAAATCTTTGCCAGCTTCAACGTATTCACGAGTAGCAGCCTGGAAAGCCAGCTGGCATTCTGTGTTAACGTTGATCTTAGCTACGCCCAGAGAGATTGCTTTCTTGATCATATCAGCGGGGATACCTGTACCACCGTGCAGTACCAGAGGCATTTCTTCGCCAACTTCCTGTTCGATTGCTGCCAGAGTTTCAAAGCTCAGACCAGCCCAGTTTGCAGGATATTTGCCGTGGATGTTACCGATACCTGCTGCCAGCATATCAATACCCAGATCTGCGATCATCTTGCATTCCTTAGGATCTGCACATTCGCCTGCGCCTACAACACCGTCTTCTTCACCACCGATGGAACCAACTTCTGCTTCCAGAGACAGACCCAGAATATGGCATGCTGCTACCAGTTCTTTTGTCTTTTCAACGTTTTCTTCAATGGGGTAATGAGAACCATCGAACATGATAGATGAGAAACCAGCGTTGATGCACTTCTTAGCTCCTTCGTATGAGCCGTGGTCCAGGTGCAGAGCTACGGGAACAGTGATGTTCAGTTCTTCGATCATAGCAGTTACCATAGCTGCAACAGTCTTGAATCCACACATATATTTACCAGCGCCTTCAGATACGCCAAGGATAACGGGGGAATTACATTCCTGAGCGGTCTGCAGGATAGCTTTTGTCCATTCAAGGTTGTTGATGTTGAACTGACCTACTGCGTACTTGCCAGCTCTTGCTTTTTTTAACATTTCTGCTGCTGAAACTAACATTATATCTTACCTCCAGATATTTTTTAGCGGGGAAACTCCAAGTCCATGATTTCCCCTTTTTTACCTACAAAATTTATTATAACTTATTTATCTCAAATTGAAAAGTGGCATATTTGAGTTTTTATCCGTACACCGAAACGGGAAAATAGTATATTTGAGTTTTTGTCTATATTCCAGAAGTTTTCCTGCCTTTTTTTGCTATTTTTGCCCACAGTTTTAAAAACCATTCCGCTTTTCCAGTCGAAAAAGTACCAATATTATCAAGACAGAATTGGTACTTTTCCCTGAATTCTTTTACCAGTCAATTGAGCAGCTTACTTCTGAATCCCTTTATGGTTAACGGAACGTCTTACTTCTGAATCCCTTTTATGGTTAACGGAACGTCTTACTTCTGAATCCCCTTCATGGTCAGCTGGATGCGTTTTCGTTTCACGTCTACGCTCATGACCATGACATCTACCACATCACCTACTTTTACTGCTTCAGAAGGGTGTTTGATATACCGGTCTGTCAGCTGGGAAATGTGCACCAGACCATCCTGATGTACGCCGATGTCCACAAAAGCACCAAAATCGATTACGTTACGGACCGTTCCTTTCAAAACCATGCCCTCTTTCAGGTCTTCTAAAGAAAGCACGTCGCTTCGCAGTACAGGAGCCGGCATGTCCTCACGGGGATCACGGGCAGGTTTTTCCAGTTCCTTCAGAATATCCTGCAGGGTGGGTACACCGATTTCCAGCTGCGCTGCCAGTTTTTTCAGGTCTTTTACCTTTTTGGAAATACCGCTGAAACCGGCAGGTGTCAGATTGGCGGTGTCAATGCCAAGAATCTGGGCCAGTTTCTGAACAGCTCCATAGCTTTCCGGATGAACGGCTGTGGCATCCAGCGGATTTTTGCCGCCGTTGATACGCAGGAAACCGGCACACTGCTCGTAGGCCTTCGGTCCCAGTTTCGCAACCTTTAACAGTTGCTTGCGGTCTTCAAAACGGCCATTTTCTTCCCGGTAAGCGACAATATTTTTTGCTACTGTGGCAGAAATACCGGAAATATATTCCAAAAGAGACGCAGAAGCTGTATTCAGATCCACACCGACTTTATTTACACAGTCTTCCACCACATTACTCAGCGATTCACCCAGTTTTTTCTGATTCATATCATGCTGGTACTGCCCTACACCAATGGAGCGGGGATCGATTTTAACCAGCTCTGCCAGAGGGTCCTGCAGACGGCGGGCAATGGAAACCGCGCTTCGCTGAGCCACATCAAAATCGGGAAATTCTTTGGCGGCCAGTTTGCTGGCAGAGTACACCGATGCACCGGCTTCATTAACAATCACATATTTGGCAGAACAATGAGTCTTCTTCAGATAATCAGCAATAATCTGTTCCGACTCTCTGGACGCAGTACCATTTCCCACAGAAATCAGGGTGATCTGATATTTCTGAATCAATTTGGTCAGCTCCGCTTCGGCTTCCTTTACCTTGTTCTGAGGTGCTGTGGGATAAATAACCTTGGTATCCAGCACTTTACCGGTAGGATCAATCACTGCCAGTTTGCAGCCGGTACGGAAAGCCGGATCCCAGCCCAGTACGGTGTGGCCTGCAATAGGAGGCTGCATCAGAAGCTGCTCCAGATTGCTGCCAAATACTTTTAAGGAAGAATCTTCTGCTTTTTCAGTGAGGGCACTGCGGATTTCCCGTTCTACAGACGGGGCGATCAAACGCTTATAACTGTCTTCAATCATCTCCAGCAGCGCCGGTGTGGTATTGGGATTATCCTTGACCACCAGTTTATTCTTTAAATAAATATGAATACGGCGGACAGGAGCTTCAATTTTTACAGTCAGAACCTTCAGGTTTTCACCACGGTTCAAAGCCAGAATCCGGTGAACCGCTGCCCGGCGGATCTGCTCCTGATATTCATAATACATTTTAAATACGCCATCCGGATCCGCTGCTGCATCTTTTAAAGAAGAAACCAGAAGTCCCTCCTCCATGGTCTGCTGACGGATAAAGCGGCGATAATCCGCCTGATCCGCCACCATTTCCGCCAGAATATCCATGGCACCGCTCAGAGCCTGCTGGGCATTTTCCACTTCTTTTTCCGGATTTACATAAGCTTCGGCCGCTTTCAGTGCCGGTTCCTCCAGACTCTCTGCAAGCAGTGCCTCCGCCAGAGGAAGCAATCCCTTTTCTCTGGCGATCATGGCACGGGTACGCCGTTTGGGACGATACGGGCGGTAAATATCCTCCAGTTCCACCTGTGTCATCACTTCTTCAATCTGCTGGCGCAGTTCCTCTGTCATCATGCCAAGACCTTCAATGGTGGCGATCACGGAAGTCTTCTTCTCCTCCAGATTTCGCAGATAGGTCAGGCGCTCATCCAGATTTCGCAATACTTCATCATTCAGACCGCCTGTTACTTCCTTTCGATAACGGGCAATAAACGGAATCGTATTTCCTGCATCAATCAATTCTATGGTAGCATCCACCTGATGAAGACCAATTTTCAATTCAGTTGCTATAGTTTGAGCAATATTCATATATTTAATCCTTTTCTGTTATGATTTTACGACTTTCAGTTCATGAGCTGTTATGATTTTATGGTTTCCAGCTCACGAAAATTTTACGGTTTCTTCATTACTGTCCCTAATACTACAGCGAACATTACTTAAATACTACCTGAATTTTTATAAAAAACGTAAATGGCGGAATTACAGACCTGTATTGCTAAGGAGACCTTTGGTCAAACGTCGGCACTTAACGAGCGACTTTCTGTAAAGAAAGACGAGAGTTTAGTGTCCGCTACGTTTGGGCATCGTTAACATGCAAACAAAGCTCCAGTGAAGCTTTGTTTGGAGAGCGAGAGCGTGTCTCCGTGTAATACAGGTCTGTAATGGAGCCTTCACTGCCTATATCCAGGTAAAGTTACGTTATCAATGTTCGCTCTAGTATGAGATGGCACCAAAATCTCCAGCACTCCGAAACTGGTTACATTTTACATGCTTTCCCCGTTTTTAGCAAGTAGGAGGAATTTTCTCCACCACAAATGAATTGACAATCCTTTCTGACTTGTGTTAGACTACAACTCCTTGCATTCGGTGTCTGATTGGCAAAATCCAACAGAACCAGACCGACTTGGAAAGATATGGAAACTTTTCACCTGTGTCGCGGATATCCTCAGCGGGCCTGCGACACACATATAACTACCAGGAGGAAGCAAAATGATTACGATGAACAACATTTGCAAGTCGTACAAAATTGCAAAACGAAACGCAGGTTTTAAAGAAGCCTGCAAATCTTTTTTTCACAGAGAGTATGACACCATTGATGCTCTGAAAGATGTAAGCTTTACCATTGAGGATGGTGAGATGGTGGGCTACATCGGCCCGAATGGAGCAGGGAAAAGCTCTACTATTAAAATTTTAAGCGGAATATTGACACCTGACAGCGGCACTTGTCTTGTGGACGGACGTGTTCCATGGAAGAACCGGATTCAGCATGTTCGTGAGATCGGAGTTGTGTTTGGACAGCGTTCACAGCTGTGGTGGGATGTTCCGGTAATTGATTCCTTTGAATTGTTGAAAGACATCTACTCTATTCCCAATTCCACTTATCATGAAAATCTGGATGAACTGACGGAACTGCTGAATCTGGGCGAACTGCTTCGTTCTCCGGCCAGACAGTTATCTCTTGGACAGCGCATGCGATGCGAAATCGCTGCTTCTCTGCTGCACAGCCCCCGTATTCTTTTCCTGGATGAACCCACCATCGGCCTGGACGCTGTTTCCAAACTGGCTGTACGGGACTTTATCCGAAAACAAAATGAGATTCACGGCACGACTGTCATTTTGACCACCCATGATATGCAGGACATTGAAGCCCTGACGAAACGGATTATTCTAATTGGAAAAGGGCAGATTCTAATGGATGGGACACTGGAAGATATTAAACATGGTAATGAAAATATGGATGAAACGGTAGCAGAGCTGTACCGTACTTATGAGATTTAGGGGGCACTATAATATGAAGAAATACCTTTCATTTTTCCGCCTTCGTTTTTCCATGGGACTGCAGTATCGAGCTGCTGCGCTGGCAGGTATTGCCACTCAGTTTGCCTGGGGCGGCATGGAAATTCTGGTTTTCCGCGCCTTTTATGAAGCCGACGCTTCCAGTTTTCCCATGAGTTTTTCTGCTACGGCCTCTTATCTCTGGATGCAGCAGGCATTTCTGGCTCTGTTTGCCGCCTGGATGATTGAAAATGAGATTTTTGATTCCATTTCAAATGGCAATATTGCTTATGAGCTTTGCCGGCCCATCCGTATTTATGATATGTGGTTTTCCCGGAGCATGGCACTCCGCCTCTCCCGGGCAGTTCTTCGCTGCTTTCCTATTTTAATTTTTGCAGCTTTCCTGCCAGAACCTTACGGTATGTGCGCCCCGACAAGTATTTTTCATTTTCTGTTGTTTCTCATTACGCTGCTGTTGGGACTGATGGTAACTGTGGCATTTTGCATGCTGGTCTATGTATTGACCTTTTTTACCATCTCACCGGACGGGCTTCGCATGGTATTTGTCTCCGCTGTGGAATTTTTTGCCGGTGCCGTCATCCCATTGCCCTTTTTTCCACGCAAATTGCAGCTGCTTTTTGAACTGCTCCCTTTCGCTTCCATGCAAAATGTTCCCCTGCGTATTTACAGCGGCAGTATGACAGAACCAGAAATGACAAAAGCGATGATTCTGCAGGTTTTCTGGCTGATTGTATTAGCTGCGGGCGGAAGAGCCCTATCTATTTTTGCTGAGAAAAAAGTGGTCGTACAGGGAGGTTGATACTATGGAAATGAAACATAACTATAAAAACATAAGTAAAAAAAATAACCGATACCACGAACTGCGCCTGTACAAACATTACGTTTCCATCAACATCCGAAGTATGATGCAGTATAAGACATCTTTTCTTCTGACCACAATCGGACAGTTTCTGGTCTCTTTCAATGTATTTTTAGGGGTCTTTTTCATGTTTCAGCGTTTTTCAGCTGTGGAAGGATTTACATACAGCGAAGTACTCCTATGTTTTTCCGTAATGCTGCTGGAATTTTCACTGGCGGAAATGTTTGCCCGCGGATTTGATTCCTTCCCATCCATGGTACGAAGCGGTTCCTTTGACCGGGTACTGGTACGGCCCCAGAGTGAAATTCTCCAGGTACTGGGAAGCAAATTTGAACTGACCCGCATCGGAAGAATGTTCCAGGCAATTGTGATGTTCATCTATGGAATTGCCGCCAGCCATGTTGCATGGACTCCATTGAAAATCCTTACGATCTTCTTTATGCTGCTGGGCGGAACCGCCCTCTTTTCCGGCATTTTCCTGATCTATGCCGCCCTCTGCTTTTTCACACTGGACGGACTGGAATTTATGAACATCCTTACAGACGGCGCCAGAGAATACGGAAAATATCCCCTTAGCGTATATGGAAAACGAATGCTGCAGTTTACCACCTTTGTGATCCCCTATGCATTGGTTCAGTATTATCCGCTGTTATATCTCCTCGGCCGGAAAACAGAGCTTTTTTATGTGTTTCTGCCTCTTCTGGCATTTTTATTTCTGATACCGTGCTATTTCATCTGGCGATTTGGGGTACGGCATTATCAATCAAGCGGATCGTGAGAAAAATCCTCTCAGCTACCCAAGCTACTACCTCAAAATACTACCCAAGCTACCCAAGATGCTACCCAAGCTACCCAAGATGCTACCCAAGCTACCCAAGATGCTACCCAAGCTACCCAAGATGCTACCCAAGATGCAAAACTCAAATAAGAAGCAGCCAAAAAGGTCATTGGAAGTTCCTTATCAATATTAAAGACCTGTGCCTCTAAAATCTCAGCCGCATCTGATACCACACCACATTTCCATGCACAGACTGGGAGATTCCTTCATTTACGAAACCAAATTTCGCATAATAATGGATCAACCGGTCTTTGCATGTTAATACAAGTCCTTCTCTTCCCTGAGCTTTTGCATCAGCGATGACCTGTTTTAAAATCTGTTCTGCGCAGCCTTTTCTGCGATATATGGGAATGGTATTTACACCAAAAATCATCTGCCATTTTCCGTGCTCATTATGCAGACTGGCGTTATCATACATTTCATCCCGTAAATCGGGCTCATCTGTTACCATACCATTGACAAAACCAACCAGTATATCTCCATCGGATATATCCTTATTAAACGTATTCTCATTAGAAGCGCCTTCATCATACAACAGCCAGAAATGCTCCGGATAAGATTGCAGCCTTGCCCGAAAGCTGGCCTCGGAAGCTGCTTCCGCTGCCGGAAAACATTCTGCCTCCACAGCTGTGACTGCCTGTAGATCATGAATTGTTGCGTTGCGTATATACATATTTTTATTCCTCTCTGCGTTTCCATTGGAAATCCAATCGTTTCAAAAATATTGATGATTGTCACACCTTGCAGAAATAATTATACTGAATTTGATAGCGAAATTCAAGAAAGAAGATCTCATAACAATATGGCAGAACTACAATTTCCACAGATGATATTTTCTATCTATCATCAAAGGGAATGTGTATTTCTGCCATATTGCGTTAACAGATATCTTCCATTATGTGTTACACGAACTAAAACAACGGATTTCCCAATTACAGTCTTGCATCAAACAGTCCGCAGAAGCTGTCGATGGGATCCTTTGCGGTAAAGGATTCTTCTCCTGCGATCATTTTTTCAACCAACGCGTCTAAAGTGCTGTCTTTGCTGTCATAGGTGTTGATATAGGTTCTTGCCTGAGGGATGTCAGCCAGCATGGTGGGCTGTCCGCAGCCTACTACAACTACAGGAAGTTCAAATACATACCACGGGATTTCGCCGCCGCCTTTGGACATACCAAATGCAGGTCTGCCGTTTGATACGTCACACAGGGTGATAACCAGATCCATATCTTTCAGGAAGTCTTTAATTGCATTCTTTCCTGCAAAATAGATATTGATATCCGGCTTCTGTCCTGCTGCGATCTGTTTTTTCATCTTATCCAGAGGACTTTCATAAACAAATGCGTCAAATCCTTTTGCACACAGTTTTTCTTTCAGTGCTTCTGCAGGATTGCCGCCTGCATATCCCATCAGCTTCATCAGGTCTGCCATGGGGCCGCTTGCGCCTTTTACGTGAACGATCATAATTCTCTTATAACGTTCGGGAGTAATGGGCAGTACGTCTTTATCTTTGTATTTAACAAGAGTAACAGAATCGTTGCTGATGGCTTTCTGCATCTCTTTGTATTCTTCTTTGCCGATTGCTTCTGCCAGTACGTCAGGCTGAGGAACCAGGTCTTCTTTTGCTTTCTTGTTCAGACCCATATGTGCCTTCAGGCCCAGGATTCTGGTGAGGGCTTCGGTCATTCTTTCTTCACTGATAATACCGGTCTTGTAAGCATTCAGCATGGTAGCGAAATCTTCTTCAGGGTCGTTGAAGAACAGGAACATGTCACAGCCTGCATTAATGGCGGTGGGCAGCATGTCACTTCTCTTCATACGGTCAGTCATACCTACCATATGAGAAGCATCGGTTACAACCATACCGTTGAAGCCAAGTTTTTCACGAAGCAGTACCGTCATCAGGTTGTAGCTTAAAGTAGCAGGCATCATTTCATCTTCTGTGATGTTGGGATTGATGGCCTTTTCATATTCAGGCAGGAAAATATGACCGCCCATGATGGCATCCAGACCGTTGTCGATCAGGGTTTTATAAACCATACCATAGGTTTCATCCCATTTTTCCACACTGAAATCATTTACGTTGTTGGAAAGATGCGCATCTCTGAAGTCCAGTCCATTGCCGGGGAAATGTTTTGCAGCACATGCAAATCCAGGAATGGTGTGCGCGCCATTCAGATAAGCAGCACTCATTTTTGCAACACGTTCGGGATCGTTACCAAATGCGCGTCCGATGATTTCGGTATTTTCCCAGTTATAAGCGATATCGCATACAGGTGCAAATGCCATGTTGCAGCCGATGGCAGCAGCTTCTTCATTGGACATTTTACCCAGTGCGTATGCATATTCTTCTTTGCCGGTAGCGCCGATTTTTACGCCGGAGCCAATGAAAGTACCGCCTGCAAAAGCACCATCACCGCCTGCTTCTGTATTGGTCGCAATAAATACGGGAATTTTGGCATATTTCTGCAGTTTACGGTTGTGTTCCTGAAGGGCTGCACCGGGAGCGGGATTGTAACGGCAGCCGCCCAGATGGTATTTTTCCATCAGCTCCTTCAGATGAGATTCTTCGTGGGAGGAAGTCAGCTGGAAAAACAGCTGTCCTACTTTTTCTTCGTCAGTCATACCTGCAATGGTATCTTCTACCCATTTGCAGTCTTCGTCTGACAGATAGTACGGATTTGCTTTTAAATCAACCATAATTATCTACTCCTTTTTTAATGTTTATAAAAATCGTAACCGTTCAGCCTTGCTGAATAGTTAAAAAAAACTTAAAACAGCGGCATGAACCGGGCCGCCTGCAAAACGACCGGCCAAACCGCTGTCTGTTACATAAATTCAGTACCATTCAGACTCTGATGATTCATCCTGCTCCCTGATGATTCAAAGACAGGATAAAAACTTTTATTCTCTGATGATTCAAACACAGAACTGAATCAGTATATTATTTCAGATTATCCAGGAATTCATCCACTTTCTTCTGCTGATATTCACCGCCGTAGGTTCCATCTACCAGTCTGGAAACTGCAGTTTCTTTGAATTCAATCCAGGATTCTTTTTCATGGCGAACCAGAATGGGGTAATAGAATACTCCATTTTTCTTTGCTGCATCGTGGTCACCAGGGGCATCTCCGGTCATCATGACTTTTTCTTTGTCATATCCGTGTTTTACCAGTTCCTGAATGCAGTATGCTTTGCTGCCTGCATTCTGAGCCAGAATAACATCCACGTGATCCAGAAGGCCGTATAATTCCCATTCTTCCACAACTGCCTGCAGATTTGCAGAGGATACAATTGCAACATCTGCGTATTCATGCGCATGTGCCAGACCTTCTTTTACACCCTCGAAAGGCTTCTTCACTTCAAAAGGAAGCTGATTGATGCTCTCATTTACATTCTGAGACCAGGAAAGTGCTTTTTTCAGACAAATACTGTCAGTTGCTTCGATCGCTTTTTTCAGGGCAGGATTAGATAACTCATCGCTTTCTTCCACCCATTTTTCCAGTGAAGCCAGATCTTCGATCTCGCAATATTCTGTGTTTACTTCAGTCAGCATTTTAACCAGGCCTTTAAAACGGTTGATACCGCGGGTCATGGTGTAAAGATTGATGTCATTCCATCTTTTCAGAATCGGTTCTCCCCACTGGGAAAGTCCCCATTCTTCCACCATGCATGGTCCAAAACAGCGGATATGTTTGATGTCCATGGTATCCATAGCGCATCCATCAGAATCCACACAGATCAGATATTCTTTTTTCTTTTCAAAACTTTCGAGACTTGTATTCATCCTTGTTACCCCGTATTACTTATTTTATTTACCAGCTGCTGCGCGTCTTTCTGCCAGAACTTTTGCATTGGATTCTACGCACTTCTTGTTCAAAGGATACAGGAATGCCAGTGTTAATGCCAGCAGAACGAAGCCAATTGCAGGCACCAGACAGGACATGTTGTAGATACCCTGTGTAACAGCGGGCTCAAACTGAGTTTCAGCGGTGTATCCGATAGCGGTCAGCAGAGCACCTGCTACTGCGGAAGAAGCTGCCTGTCCCAGTTTTCTTGCAAAAGAGTATACGGAATAAATTTCACCATCAGAACGGGCACCGGTAATAACTTCTGTATCATCGATTACGTCGGTGATCATTGCCCAGCAGATCAGGGAGAAGATACCCAGACCAATGTAGGAAACTGCATAGAAACCAACGAATACCCATGCATTATCTGTCTGAACGAAGAATAATACTGCATTAACAGCTGCACCAAATAAAGATGCGAAAACTGCCAGTTCTTTTCTACCAAATTTAGCAGACAGTTTTACAGTAAATGCTGCCAGAATAAAGGTTACAACAATACCCACCAGACCAGCAACAGACTGAGCGGCAGTGTTTTTGAAGTAGTTGGGATATACATAAGTAGTCATGGTCTGCTGTGTCAGCTGTACCAGCAGCATACAAACAGAAGCTACTACGATACCAATCAGTGCTTTATTGGTAACCAGACCTTTGATCAGTTTACCAAAGTCAAATTTTTCTGTTTTCTGTTCTACTTTTACACGTTCTGTACACAGAGTGTAGCAGAGCATGTAGCAGATTACAGCACCGATGGAGCAAACTGCTGCTGCGATGGAAACTCTTCCGCCGGACAGTACTTTATTTCCTGCTGCATCTGTTTCATAAACCAGAATCGGAAGAACTACACCGATAACCATACCTGCCAGGCTGGCACCGATTGTTCTGAAGTTGGACAGCTGTGCACGATCTTTGGGTTCCGCAGAAATTGCAGATGCCATGGAACCGTAAGGAATGTTAACACTGGTATAGAATACGCTGCCCCAAAGCAGATAGGTGAAGAACATCCAGAAAATCTTAAATGCCATGGGCATATCTTTAAACCAGCTTGCATACATCAGGAAAGATGCTACCGCTACCGGTCCGCACATCCTCATCAGCCAGGGTTTAAATTTACCATTTGCAGTTGCTTTGCTGCGGTCTACGATCTGACCCATTGTTACGTCAGTTACCGCATCCACGAAACGAGCTGCTGTCATCATCAGACCTACCAGCGCTACAGAAACGCCCATAACGTCTGAATAAAATTTCATCAGCATCATACTGGAGAGAATGAATGTGAAATCGTTACCGAAATCACCAAACATGTAGCCCAGTTTGTCCTTGAGACCAAAAGGTCTCACATTACTTTCTTTTCCCATTTTTTCCTCCTAAGTCTTCTTGTAACTGCTTCATATTTTAACAGTTACGGCCTTTACATTGATGCACCGGGGAGTTATTCTCAGTCTGCCGGAACATCAGAAACTCTATTCTCAAAAAATCCAGTGGGGAACTTTTCCCTGGATTTTCAGGAACCCATAAAAAAATTGCGTGATTTTTCAAACATGCTCTAGTATTATCCTTTATAATCCAGAGGCAGCTCTGTCCAGCGTTTTTTCAGCAGATAAGCCACACTTTTGGGCTGTCTCTGTCTTGTAAATACGCCTTTTTTATTACCATTGACCCGTAAAAGACCTTCTGTTGTCTGGAAATCTGCAAAATTCCAGATCTGTTCACCTTTTACAAAATCATAGGAATCAAATACTTCATTGGTCATGTTCAGGTATTCTTCCTGATATTCCTGACTCCACATGACAGACGGAAGCTTATGTTCTGAACCTAAAGTATCTGCACCGTATTCAGAGAAGAAGAAGGGCTTATTCAGATTCAGAGCCTTCCATTCATCCATTTCCTTGCGGAACAGCATTTCGGCCTGACAAATCTCATAGCCGCCGCTTACATACCATCCATAGTAGCGATTCAGTGCGATCATATCGCTGAACTGATAGCATTTGCATACGCCAGGTACAGAATTCATAACCAGTGCAAAGGTTCGGGGACGTTTCTGTACATCCAGCTCATGCGCCCTGTCAAATACTGCTTTGAAATAAGGAACCGCTGCTTCACTGGAAGTTTCCGGTTCATTCAGCAGACTCCACGCAATAACGGAAGGATGGTTTTTATCTCTTGTGATCATTTCTTCTACTGCACGCAGATGTGCTTTCAGCAGAATCGGTGTGGTTTCTTTTTCAAAAAATGCAGTCGCTTTTCCGCTGCTTGCATCCATAAAGTTCATAAGACTTTCAAACAAACCAACTGCCGGAACTTCATCGATGATCAGGAAACCTTCCCGGTCCGCCATCTGGTAAATTTCCTCACTATAGGGATAATGAGAGGTACGGAAGGAATTGGCACCAATCCATTTCATCAGTTCAAAATCGCGTTTCATAACACCAATATTGAATCCCCGGCCCACAATGTCGCTGTCCTCATGTTTGCCAAAACCTCTCAGATAAACCGGTTTTCCATTTACCAGAATGCTGGTTCCTTCACTGCCATTTGCTTCTGCAGCCAGTTTGCCATCTTCATCATAAAGCGCCAAATACACTCTATGCTTACCTGTGGTTTTCACAGAATAATGGATTTTTGCGTCTGCATCTGCCAGTTCATAATCCAAATCCACATCAAAAACAGATTCTGCCGGAATTGCCATCAGATAAACAGAACGCTGTAATCCGGAATAATTAAAAAAGTCAAAATATGGTTTTGTCATCTTCTTCCCGTTGGGAAGTGTAATGGTCTGTCCACAGGGAATATTGGTTACAGTCAGTTCATTATTAACCTTTACGACCACTTTATTATATGCATTATAACGAACCACCTGTGTCACATCCGCGCAAAAAGGAAGAAAACCGCCTTCATGCTCTGTAATACGTACACCATTTACATACACCACAGCGCGATGGGTAGCCGCGCCGAAGCGAATCAGAATATCCTTGCCTTCCCATTCTCCCGGCACGAACATATCCTTTTCATACCACATATCTCCAGTATACTCACGGATATCCTTATCAGTATAAAAATCCTGGAAGCTGGCAGGAACAGGAATCATCTCTTTTCCCGGAATTCCATCCACCCATCCTTCTTTTTCACCAATCTCACCTTCATCCAACCGGAATTTCCACATACCGTCCATAGAAACCGCACGTCTGGATGAAGTGGTCTTGGGATACAGCATTGAATACTCTAACATCAAAACTCCCCTCCAAGTCTTTGTAACTATTATTGAGTTTAACATGTAATCAATCATTTCTATGAGTAAATTTTTTTGTCGTTTCCGTACTTTTTTTGTCAGGTGACGTTTTTATTAATAATTTTGCTTATTTTTTTCCTTAAGATTATACATTTTTAAGCGAATCCCATAAAATTTCAAGGTTTCCCAAGTGTATTTTTACATTCCCCATTGAATTTCCCTGATATTTCCTGTATGATGCAGTTACCTTCCGTAAACGGGGGAAAATCTGTCCTCCGTCCACCGATACATAAAATACATAAAAATTTGCCCACTATACCTAAAAAACAATAGAAAGGGAACATTCTATGAACGATACCGCTTACATAAAACTAATTGAAGAAATTTCTCTCAACGCCTGGCCTTCCCATAAAATGGAACTTTATGACGGATGGCTCATCCGTTTTTCTCATAATTACACCCATCGCACCAACAGTGTTGCCCAGGTCGGCTCCTCTCTGATTCCGGTAGAGGAAAAAATCGCCTACTGCGAAAAAATCTACGAAAACTATCATACTCCGGCCATTTTCAAGATCAGTCCCCTGATCGATCCGGAATTTGACAGCCTGCTGGAAAAACGCGGATACGAAATCCAGCACACCACAGAAAACATGACCATGCATTTTTCCGATTTCAAACCCTATGAATCGGTAGCCACCGAATACGAATATTATGGCCGAAACTCCGGACTTCCATCCTTCGTTGTCTATCCAGACGATGTCATCGTACAGCTTCGCGACCGGATCACCGACGAATGGATCCACTCCCTGTTTCGTTTAAACGGCACCACCAACCCCACCCTGCGCCGTATCGTCCCTTCCATGTTCAAAGCCATTCCCAAAGAAACCATCGTAGCCAGCATCGAAATCGACGGCCGCATGGTAGCATCCGGACTCGGCATCATGGACCGCGGCCACGTAGGACTCTACGCCATCTACGTAGACGCCAGCTGCCGCCACAAAGGCTTCGGACGCGCCATCTGCAGCACCATCCTCTCCGAAGCAAGAAAAAAGCAGGCAGAACACGCCTACCTGCAGGTCGTAAAAGGAAACACCTATGCAAAACAATTGTATCAATCACTAGGATTCCAGGACCTGTACACATACTGGTTCCGAGTGAAAGAACTTCATTGAAAAATATGTTTTATTGAAAAATATGGGGTGGTGGTGTCCAACGGACGCAGAGCCGCGTATACGAACTCCTTCCGACGACTGGGAAATGTCGTCTACAGGAGTTGTATACGCGGCTCTGCTGGTTTTTGGCGGTATGTAATTGTATTTTTCAATGAAACGGGGGGGAGAGGGCTAATTTGTTGGGGGGTGTTTCTCCTCTATATTTTCGACTTCTGATCATGCAGTCATATCATTTTCAATACATGTAGTCAATTCGCATTTTGTTGCATAATTTTCTTTTTTAATAAATCTCTTATTCATATAGCAGAAGAAAGTCCCACATAAACAAAAAGAAGGAGCGCATCCCTGATGCGCAACCTTCTCCCCCATGTTTTTGCGAGAACCCAGTGGAAGCAGCAGGGTACCCTGAAGGGGCCATCACAAACGCCGGCACTTGATTTTTCAAGCGACAGCGCCGAAAAATCTTAGTACCGCTGCGTTTGTGGTAAGTATGCCTCAAGCTAATTATCCAGCTGTTTCACTTGTCTAAATTTCCATCTACTGCGTTGTCGTCAATCGTCGTAGCCACCGCTACGACTCATTTCTCCGCCTTGCAGACTGAAAATTTATCCTACGCGAAACAACCGACTAATTAGCGTGAGTCATACTAGCGAGAGCGGGCCCCAGAAGGGTACCCTGCTGCTGGAACGACCGTCTCCCAAAAACTACTACTCCACACTTTTGAGTGATTCGACCATATTGATTTGTCTTAATTTATAATACATACTGATATTTACCAGCACCGTAAATGCCGTTGTCATCAAAATACTATACAGATAGCTGACCGGCGCAATATTCCGTCCGAACATGATCATATCCACTTCCAGCGTCAGAATCAGATACTGATGCAGCCAGATTCCCATGAATACACCTGCGATGATACCAAATAAAGTCAGGAATATATTTTCACGGTATACATACATGGCGACTTCCATATCATAGAATCCCAGTACTTTCAGGGAAGCCAGTTCCCGTCTTCTTTCTGAAATATTGATGTTGTTCAGGTTAAATAATACTACAAATACCAGAAGCGCCGCAGCAATGATCAGTACCCATACGACCAGATTCAGGGCATTCATCATGTCGTCTACGTATTCCTGCAGTTCGTCTACCAGAGAGACGGAGGTTACCATGTCCTGGCTGAGCAGATATTCTGCCAGTTCCTGTTCTGTTTCATCATCGGTTCCTTCTGCGAATTTTAAGAACAGTTCATTGTATTCCGGTTCTTCTCCATACAAAGTTTCATAATATGACGAAGTTTCATAAATGTAATGATATAGATAATTTTCTGCAATGGCTGTTACCGTTGCTTCTTTTCGTTTGGTGTCGCTGATTTTCAAAGTGACCGTATCTCCCACGGATACGCCCAGCGTGCTGGCCAGTTTTTCCGTGAGAATGATTCCTTCATCCGTAAGAGAATAGCTTTCCTTGGAGATCCGGTTATGAAGGTTCAGATAAGAAGGCATTTCTTCTAAATCTTCTACCACGAAAAGATATGCGGTTTTTTCAGCTTCTTCGGTGGAGATATCCAGAGAAATCTGTCTTGCCAGCATTCCACTTTTGATCTCAGCTCTTTCCTTTATGATGGTTTCCATCTGTTCCAGTTTGGCTTCCAATGATTCATCTTCTTCAATGTTGCAGGAAGCAGAGAACGTCCAGATATTTTTGTACTGGTTATTTACAATTTCAGCGATGGAATCATGGAGTCCGAAGCTGACCAGCAGAAGGGCCATACAGCCGCCGATGCCGAATACGGTCATAAAAAACCGTTTTTTATAACGGACCAGATTACGGATGGTAGACTTCATGCTGAAGTTCAGCCGTTTCCAGATGAAAGGCAAATGCTCCAGAAATACTCTCTTGCCCTGTTTGGGTGCAGGGGGCCTCATTAAGGAAGCCGGTGTCGATAATAATTCTTTATAGCAGGCTGCAAATGCGGCACCTACGGTACATAACATGGCCAGGGCAATGGAGAACACACACAGGCTGCCATGGAGCGGCAGAAGCATATATTGGACATTGCTGTAAAGCATGCCATATGCCTGCATAATGATATACGGGAATATTTTGGAACCCACCAGTACACCCAGTACACCGCCTGCTAAAGTTGCGCTCAATGCATATAAAATGTATTTGGCAGCGATGGAAGTTTTGCCGTATCCCAGGGCCTTCATGGTACCGATGAGAGTTCTTTCTTCTTCAATCATACGGGTCATGGTTGTCAGGCTGACCAGAGCGGCCACCAAAAAGAAAATAGCCGGAAATACATTTCCGATGGCACCAATTCTTTCCGAATCCATACCGTATTCTACACTGGTCTGCACGCTGTCCCGGTCAAGTACATACCACTCGCCCATTTCCAGTTCAGCAAGTTCTTTCTCACCGTCAGCAATCTCCTGACGGGCGTCTTCCAGTTTAGGCATGGCTTCTTCATAAGCTTCTTTATATTCCTTCCAGCCATCATCCAGCTCCTGTCTGGCATCCTTCAGTTCCTTCTCACCTTTTTCCAGTTCCTGTGCTGCCTCTATCAGCTGATTTTCAGAATCCTTCAGTTTCTGGAGTCCATCTGCATAAGATTTTTCACCGTCATCCAGCTGTTTCCTGGCATCAGCCAGCTCCTGTTTGGAAGAAGCAATGGTTTTACTGCCTGCATCCAGTTCTTCCTGACCGGCTTTCAGTTCCTGTTCCTTGGCCTGAAGCGTCTGTCTGCCTGCATCCAGCTCCTCCTGACCGGCAGAAATGGCTGTATATCCATCTTCAATCTGCTCCTGTGCTGTTTCCAGCTGAGCCTGCTGCTGGACGAGCGTTTCTTTTTGAACAGCCAGTTCCTGTTTTCCAGCCTCCAGCTGTGTCTGACCGGCTTCCAGCTGCGCAGCCGTTTGATCTAAAGCGGCTTTCGCTGCTGCCAGTTCCGCTGCTGCTGCATCATACTGCGCCTGCGCTGCTTCCAACTCCTGCCTTTGAGCTTCCAGCTGGGCATTTCCTTCAGACCACTGAGCGTACAGCTGCTCATATAATTGCTGGTACTGAGTGTTATCCTCGCCTGCTCTTGCTGACTGACCAGATGTCTCTGAACTATCCGCTGCTTTTATCTGCTCCATCTGTTCCTTTAACTGATCCAGCTGCGCCTGAGCGGCATTTAACTGCGCCCAGCCACTGTCCAGCTGCGCCTTCGATGCTTCCAGCTGGGCAGCACCTTCTTCATAGTTTTTCAGTCCTTCTTCATAAGCGGTCTGACCGGCTGCCAGTTCCTTCTCTTTTTCGGCCAGCTGATTTTCTGCCTGCTTAATCTGCTGCATTCCTTCTTCACAGGCTTTTAAACCCTCAGAAACCTGCGAAGCTTTTTCATCCAGCTCTGCTTTTCCCGCATCCAGTTCCTGCTGTCCGGAGGAAAGCTCTTTTTTTGCAGCCTGAATCTGAACAGCACCCGCATCCAGCTCTTTCTGACCGGCCGCCAACTGATTTTCCGCATCTTTCAGGGCAGAAACACCTTTTTCATACTCTGCCTGACCGTCATCCAATTCCTTTCGTGCATCAGCCAACGCCTGTTTCCCGTCCTCCCAGGCTTTTTTTCCATCCTCATATTCCTTCAGACCATCTTCATAGGTCTGTTTTCCATCTTCGTACTCCGCTTCACCGTCTTTTAACTGCTTTTCTGCATCGGCCAGTTCCTGCTCACCGTCTTCCACTTCTTTTTTCGCATCCGCCAGTGTCTGCTCTGCTTCCTCATAAACCTGCGCGTAACGAATTTCACAGCGTTCGTCAGCAATTTCTTCCAGACGGTCGGTTACCAGAGTAACCGCATCATCATACTCATCGGAAAAGGTATTCAGTTCCTGCGCCCCTTCTACCAGTGCATAGATTACCGTGTAGCAATCCATATCAAATGCTTCCGGCTGCACGATCATGAATGCATCCAGTGAGCCGTCTCCGATGGAAGCAGAGCCACGGCTCCAGGATAAATACCAGGACCAGGTTCCGCTGCCCACGATGGTATATGTATCATATTTCAGATTTTCTGGTTTTTCACCGCTTTCATCCATCAGTGTTACCGTATCCCCGATTTCATAACCCTCATCCATCATAAAACCGCTGTCCATAAAACATTCATCTGCTGCCTGAGGCATGCGACCTTCTTCGATGGTCATATGATTCATATTTTCACAGGCAGACTGTACACTCAGAATGAGCTGATCATTTTCACAAAGGGCAAATACCTCTTCCGAATAGCCGCCCTCTGCCAGAAGAATTCCTTCCGTATCCGCGATTGCCTGCACATCTTCTTCTGTCACTCCCAGCGTTCCCAGCACCCGCACATCCATAAATCTGGATTCATCATAATATTTATCCGCCGATGAGGTCATATCCGGCTCCGCAGAACGGATCCCTGTGTAAAATGCCGTTCCCAGTGCCACGATAAAAAGCAGGGAAAGATATCGCCCTTTATTCTTTTTTATCTCACGGAATAAATCCGTCCATTGTGCTTTTTTCATTCCTGTCACTCCCTACCATTCAATCGTTTCCACAGGAACTGGATTCTCATTGTAAAACTCCCGGCCCACCTGACCATTTTTAATCTCGATTACATGGTCCGCCATGGGGGTAATGGCGGAGTTATGGGTAATAACAATTACGGTCATATTTTTCTCCCGGCAGGTGTCCTGCAGTAATTTTAAAATCTGCTTACCGGTCTGATAATCCAGTGCACCAGTGGGTTCATCGCACAAAAGCAGCTTGGGATTTTTCGCCAGTGCCCGGGCAATGGACACTCGCTGCTGCTCTCCGCCCGACAACTGGGCTGGGAAATTGCCTATGCGCTGCTCCAGCCCCACCTCTCTGAGCACCTTATCCGCATCCAACGGCTCCCTGCAGATCTGAGAAGCCAGTTCCACATTCTCTCTGGCTGTCAGATTCTGCACCAGATTATAAAACTGGAATACAAATCCAATATCATCCCGACGATACCGGGTTAGATTCCGGTTGTTATACTGTGTCACATCCTGACCATCCACCAGCACACGCCCGGAAGTAGCCGTATCCATCCCTCCCAGAATATTCAGAACCGTGGTCTTGCCAGCACCACTTGGCCCTACGATAATTACAAATTCACCTTTTTCAATGGAGAAGTTAATGCCATCCACGGCCCGTATCTCCACTTCGCCCATCTTATAAATTTTTCGAACATTTTTCAGTTCCACAAATCCTGCCATGTTATTTCTCCTGTTTCGTTTATTTCTGTTGCTTTCATTTAAATACGTTCTCAATTATTTTATATTCTTTTTGGCAAGGACTCAACCAGTTTATATATTTTTCATATTTTACTATGAAAGTCCCGGACAGCAGCCATGTGGCAGGGCATGCTTGCATGCAATGACACATGACTATAATAATCGAGTAGGGCGGATTAAACCGCCCTCTCACACCACCAGTACGTGCCGTTCGGCATACGGCGGTTCAACATAACTTCAAAGCATGACGCTCATTGTAGTAGTCGAGACAGCTAATGAGACCAGCCTTGGCAAGTACCTC
>JBGVFN010000033.1:0-27609 GCA_045121095.1 Lachnospiraceae bacterium
GAAGTGAAAACGTATCAGAAAAACCCCGGAGTTGGGTATAGAAAGCAGAAAATTGTCTATAACACCCCGAAACAAGCAGTCCGTGGGTACAGAAAGTAAAAACGTATCAGAAAAACCCCGGAGTGGGGGTATAGAAAGCAGAAGATAGTCTGTGACACCCCGAAACAAACAGTCCGTGGGTGCAGGAAGTGAAAACGTATCAGAAAAACCCCGGAGCGGAGGTGTAGGAAACAGAAAATAGTCTGTAATACCCCGAAACAAACAGTCCGTGGGTGCAGGAAGTGAAAACGTATCAGAAAAACCCCGGAGTGTGGGTGTAGAAAGCAGAAGATAGCCTGTAACACCCCGAAGCATATCTCGGAAATGGTAAGAGGAGGGAGAAATGGAACACGGTTATAGAGAACACAGGCAGCATGGGACTCACCAGTTTCCATGTGCCTATTACAATGCAAAAACGGATATAAAAAAAGACGGAAAGTTTGAAGTGAAATACCACTGGCACGAAGAAGTGGAATTTATGCTGCTGCAGAGAGGGCGTTTCCGTATGGAAATTAATATGGTTCAGTATGAGCTGGAAGGGCCCTGTATCTGCGTTATTAACAGCGGTGAACTGCATTCCCTGCAGACATTGACAGAGCAGTATGCAGAAAATGCCATTGTTTTTCATCCAAGGCTTCTGGTATTTCAGGAGCCGGATCAGATGCAGGAGCAGATCATTGATGTGCTGTTGGACAACCGGCTTCAGCTTCCACGGATTATTCGCCCATCTGATATGGTGTGGAATACGGTTTTTCATGAATATCTGTGTATGGAGCAGGCATTCATGCGGGATTCCAGGCAGATCGAGGACCAGCTTCAGGCGGATTCCGCTGTCAGCCAGCTGATTATCAAAGCCTCTCTTCTGAAAATATTAGCGTCGCTTCAAAGTGCGGGGCTTCTTCAAACCCGTCAGCCGCGGGAGGATGTGAGAGTATCTTATATCAAAGCAGCACTTTCTTATATTCAGGAGCATTATAAGGAAAAAATCTACATACGTGATCTGGCTGCACAGGCCGGTCTGAATGAGCAATATTTTTGCCGGCTGTTTCGTAAAGTCATCCGCATGTCGCCCGTGGAATATATGAATAATTACAGGATGCGCAAGGCCATAGCACTGCTGGAACAGACGGAATTATCAGTAACCGATGTGGCGTATGAATGTGGATTTCATGATATGGGCGGTTTTATCCGGGAATTTAAACGGATGACAGAGACCACACCGCTGCAGTACAGGAAGCACTTCCGCACAAGAAGCTGAATCCAGAAGAGCAATAATTTATAACTTTTTCAAGGAGATTATGCCCATAAGAATAAAATAAAAGTCAAAATATCATATTTTTAAATCATATTATAACAAGAAAAAAAAGGAGAATATGATATACTGAAACCAGTGAAAAAAGTTGAAAAAAATATAAAAAACATTCAAGAAAAAATATTTGAATTCAGGAGGCATATTATTATGGAAAGAAAATGGTGGCATGAGAAAGTAGCATATCAGATTTATCCCAAGAGCTTTTACGATAGCAACGGAGACGGTATCGGCGATATTCCTGGCATTATCAGCAAGCTGGATTATTTAAAAGATCTGGGCGTGGACATTATCTGGCTGTCCCCTTGCTTCTGCTCTCCGCTGGCAGACCAGGGTTACGACATTTCTGATTATTATAATATCGATCCCCGCTTTGGTTCCATCGAAGATATTGACGTTTTACTGGAAGAAGCAAAAAAACGTGACATGTACATTCTGATGGACCTGGTAGTAAATCATTGTTCTGATGAACACGAATGGTTTGTAAAGGCTTGTGAAGATCCGAAAGGTGAATATGGTAAGTTTTTCTACATTGAAGAAGCAAAAGAAGACGGCAGCCTGCCCAACAACTGGCGCTCTTATTTTGGCGGCAGTGTATGGGACAAACTTCCCGGCCACGAAGAGGAAAACCTGTACTATTTACATATGTTCCACAAGAAACAGCCCGATCTGAACTGGGAAAATCCCAAGCTGCGTGAAGAAGTTTATAAAATGATCAACTGGTGGCTGGATAAGGGACTGGCTGGTTTCCGTATCGATGCCATCATCAACATCAAAAAAGCACTGCCCCTTGATGAACACAATTATCCTGCAGACCGTCCCGATGGTCTGGCTATGCCTCAGCAGATGTTAAAAGATGCAGAAGGCATCGGCGAATTCCTGGGTGAAATGTATCAGCGTACATTCAAACCCCACAATGCATTTACCGTAGGTGAAGTATTTAACGTAAAAGAAGAAGATCTGCCTCAGTTTATCGGTGATGACGGCTACTTCTCCTCCATGTTTGACTTTAACGAAACCATTTTCGGCGGCAGCCCCAATGGCTGGTATGACTGTGACGTAATCACTCCCGATGATTACAAACGCTGCTGTTTTGAAAGCCAGAAGCTCATGGAAGGCATGGGTTATTTCTCCAATATCATTGAAAACCATGACGAACCCCGTGGTGTCAGCCGTTACATTCCCGAAGGTGAATGTACAACTCGCTCCAAGAAAATGCTGGGTGCCATGAATTTCATGCTGAAGGGCCTGCCTTTCATTTATCAGGGACAGGAAATCGGTATGGAAAATGTAGTACTGACCAGCATCGACCAGGTAGATGATATTTCCACACTGGATGAATATCAGGTGGCAAGAAAGGCTGGACTTTCCGATGCAGAAGCATTAAAAGCAGTAAACCGTCTCAGCCGCGACAATGCCCGTACTCCCATGCAGTGGAATGCAGAAGAACAGGCTGGATTTACCACAGGAACACCCTGGCTGTATGTAAATCCCAACTACACCGAAATCAACGTGGAAAATGCACAGAATGACCCTGACAGCGTACTGTACTGGTACAAAGCCATGATTGCTCTGCGCAAAAAACCTGAATATAAAGAAACAATCGTTTACGGAACCACTGTTCCTGTACTGGAAGATGCACACAACCTCATGGCATATTACAGAAAATCAGAAGATCAGACTCTGCTGGTAATCGGTAATTATCAGCCGGAAGCACAGACTGTGGAACTGCCCTGTCAGATTAAGAAGGTTCTGCTGGATAACACCAAAGCTGCACAGGATCAGCTGGAAATTCCTGCAGGATGGGATGCAAACACTGGAAAACTGACACTGGAAGGTTATCAGGCAATTGTAGCTGTCGTATAATTCAAATTGGACCACAGAGCGAAAAGGAAAATTAAAAAGAGAGTTAGAGTGTGTCTGAAAAAGCATGTTTGAAAAAGCATTTTCAGATACACTCTAGGCATACATTTGGAGGATTAACAAAATGGATAAGAAATGGTGGAAAGAGAGCGTTGTCTATCAGATTTATCCCAGAAGCTTCTGCGACAGCAACGGGGATGGCATTGGTGATTTAAATGGTATTACCAGTAAAATGGATTATCTGCAGGAGCTGGGTATTGATGTGATCTGGCTGTCTCCGGTTTATCAGTCTCCCAATGAGGATAATGGCTATGATATCAGCGATTATCAGGCAATCATGGAAGAATTTGGTACCATGGAGGATTATGACCGCATGCTGCAGAGTGCTCATGACCATGGGATTAAGATCGTGATGGACCTGGTGGTCAATCATACTTCTGATGAACATGAGTGGTTTGTGGAAAGCCGCAAATCCAAGGATAATCCCAAACGTGATTATTATATCTGGAGAGAAGGCAAGGACGGACATGAGCCCAATAACTGGACTTCCTGCTTCAGCGGTCCTGCATGGAAATATGATGAAGCCACGGACATGTATTACCTGCATCTGTTTGCAGAGAAACAGCCCGATCTGAACTGGGAAAATCCCGCAATGAGAGACGATGTTTTCAAGATGATGACCTGGTGGTGCGATAAAGGCATTGATGGTTTCCGTATGGACGTAATCAGCATGATCTCCAAAGCAGAAGGAATGCCGGACATTACACCTGAGGATCGGGAAAAATACGGTAATTTTGGTCCTTATGTATGCAATGGCCCTCATGTACATGAATATCTTCAGGAAATGAATGAAAAAGTACTGTCCCATTATGATCTGCTGACAGTTGGTGAATGCGCTGGTGTTACCATTGAAGAGGCAAAAAAATATGCCAACAGCGAAGGCACTGAACTGAATATGGTATTTCAGTTTGAGCACATGGATCTGGACGGTGGCCAGACTTTTAAATGGAATGATAAGAAGATTCCGCTGACCGATCTGAAACAGGTTATGAGCAAATGGCAGACCGAGCTGGAAGGCTGTGCATGGAATTCTCTTTACTGGTGTAATCATGATCAGCCCCGTATGCTGTCCCGCCTGGGCAATGACAGTGATGAATATCGTGAGCTTTCCGCGAAAATGCTGGCAACCATGCTTCACATGATGCAGGGTACTCCTTATGTTTATCAGGGTGAAGAGCTGGGTATGACCAATGTTCCTTTTAACAGCATGGATGACCTGCGTGATATTGAAAGTATCAATGCGTTTAAAGAACTGACACAAGCAGGTGTGTTGGATGAAGAAACCATGTTCCGTTACATTTGCTGCAAGAGCCGTGACAATGCCCGCACTCCCATGCAGTGGGATGACACAGAAAATGCCGGTTTTACCACAGGTAATCCCTGGATCATGGTAAATCCCAACTATACCAAAATTAACGCAAAAGATCAGGTTTCCCGCCAGGATTCCGTATTCCATTATTATAAAAAACTGATTTCCCTGCGTCATGCAGAAGAAGTAATCGTCTATGGTACCTATGAACTGCTCATGCCGGAAGATGAAAAGGTATATGCTTACACCAGAACGCTGGGTGATACCCGCCTGTTTGTAGCCTGCAACTGCAGTGCAGAAAATGCAGCAGTGGAAGTGCCTGCAGACTTTGCCGGACAGAAAGCCCAGCTGTTGATTTCCAACTATGAAGAACAGGGTGAAACAGCAGCAGCCACACTTCGTCCTTATGAAGCAGTTGTATGGAAAGTAAACTGATAAATAGATGAACGAACATCGGTAAAAACAGGAAGAATTTAAGCAATTTCACAAGTTTTTTCCCGTTTTTGTATTGACAAGAAAAAAGGCAGATAGTATGATTCACAGTAGTGCTAAATTGCCCTGCTGTAGTTACAGTTGCGGCTGTATACTATCTGCCTCTGTTTTTTTATTATGAAAGTCTCAAACCGCAGAACGATGGACTTTTATTGATGAAGATATTTGCGTCAGCAGACATTTTTACTTAGGGAGAAGCTATCAGCAGAGCAGTGCTCAATGAACAAGGAGGATATGACAATGAAAAAGTTCAAAAAAGTTTTAAGCCTGATGCTTGTAGCTGCAATGGTATTATCCATGGCTGCATGTGGAAGCAGCAACAGCGGTTCTTCTGAGAATGGCGGCGACAGCTCAGCTGACACATTTAAGATCGGTGGTATCGGCCCTGTGACCGGTGGTGCTGCAATCTATGGTCTGGCAGTAAAGAACGGCGCTCAGATCGCGATTGACGAAATCAACGAAGCTGGCGGTATCAATGGATACCAGATCGAATACCAGTTCGAAGATGATGAATTAGATAACGAAAAGTCCGTTAATGCTTACAATACATTAAAAGACTGGGGTATGCAGATCCTGATGGGTTGTGTTACCAGCGGATGCTGTACAGCAGTAGCAGCAGAAACAGCTAACGACAACATGTTCCAGATTACTCCCTCAGGTTCTTCTACAGACTGTATCGCAGACAAGACCAACGTATTCCAGGTTTGCTTTACTGACCCGAACCAGGGTATCGCATCTGCACAGTACATCGGTGAAAACAGCGTTGCTGCTAAAGTTGCTGTAATCTACGACAGCTCTGATGTATATTCATCCGGTATCTATGCAAAATTCAAAGAAGAAGCTGCAAACCAGTCCTTTGATATCGTAGCAGAAGGTTCCTTTACTGCAGATAATAAAACAGACTTCTCTGTACAGCTGCAGCAGGCAAAAGATGCTGATGCAGATCTGGTATTCCTGCCCATCTACTACAGCGAAGCAGCTCTGATCCTGGCTCAGGCAGATGCTATGGGTTACGCTCCTAAATTCTTCGGTTGTGATGGTATGGACGGTATCCTTGGTGTAGAAAACTTCGATACTTCTTTAGCAGAAGGTCTGATGCTGTTAACTCCTTTCGCAGCTGACGCAACAGATGAACTGACTACTAATTTTGTATCAACTTATGTTGAAAATTATGAAGATACACCCAACCAGTTTGCAGCTGATGCATACGATGCAATCTATACTCTGAAAGCAGCAATTGAAAAGGCAGACATTACACCTGCAGACAGCGTTTCTGATATCTGTGATGCATTAAAAGCTGCTATGACAGAAATCAACGTAGTAGGTCTGACCAGTGGTGAAGACGGTATGACATGGGCTGAAACTGGTGAAGTTTCCAAAGCTCCCAAGGCTGTTGTAATTCAGGAAGGTAAATACGTTTCTGCACAGTAATAAACAGTAATAATTTGACAATCAATTGGCCAGGGAGGGCAGTACTGGGTATTGCCCTCTCTTTTTGGATTCGCATTGGATAAAGCGCTGTAAGCCTGCAGTGTTTTATCCAATGCGGAATGGAGGAAAAGCATATGATGAGCTTTATTAATTATTTAATCAGCGGCATCAGTCTCGGCAGCGTATATGCGATTATCGCGCTGGGATATACCATGGTTTATGGTATTGCAAAGATGCTGAATTTTGCTCATGGCGATGTTATCATGGTAGGTGCATTTACCGTATATACAGTTGCAAGCAGTATGGGGATGAACCCGGTACTGGGTGTACTGCTTTCTGTTGTAGTGTGTACTCTGCTTGGTATGCTGATTGAGCGTGTTGCCTATAAACCCCTGCGTCAGGCGGCGTCTCCCCTGGCGGTACTGATCACTGCTATCGGTGTCAGTTACCTGCTGCAGAACCTGGCGTTATTAATTTTCGGTGCAAATACTAAATCTTTTACTTCTGTTATTCCCTGGAAAGGCATTCAGCTGGCTGGCGGGAAGATCAGTATTTCCGGTGTAACCATCGTAACCATTGCAGTTTGTATCATTATTATGATCGCTTTGACATCTTTTATTCGTTATTCCAAAGCTGGTCAGGCAATGCTGGCAGTATCCGAGGATAAAGGCGCAGCTCAGCTGATGGGTATCAACGTAAATGGAACCATTGCATTAACATTTGCTATTGGCTCCGGCCTTGCGGCACTGGCGGGCGTACTGCTGTGTTCTGCATATCCTTCTCTGACACCTTATACCGGTGCCATGCCTGGTATTAAAGCGTTCGTAGCAGCTGTATTTGGTGGAATCGGCTCAATCCCCGGCGCTATGATCGGCGGTATTCTGCTGGGTATTATTGAAATTTTAAGTAAAGCTTATATTTCACAGCAGTTATCCGACGCAATCGTATTTGCTGTACTGATTATTGTGCTGCTGGTAAAACCTACAGGTATTCTGGGCAAAAATATTCAGGAAAAGGTATAAGGAGGTGTCTGAAATGGAAAAAACAAATACAAAAGCAAAACCTGCAAAGGACGCTTCCCAAAGTGGTTTTATGAAGTTTTTAAAGGGTGATGGTTTTACATACCTTATGGTGATTGTATTCTATGCAATCTTCCAGTACATGTCTGTATCAGGCAGTCTTTCCAGTCTGTTCCGTGGTATGCTGGTGCCTTTATGTATCTATTCTATTATGGCCCTGTCTCTGAACCTGACAGTAGGTATCATGGGCGAATTGAGTTTGGGACATGCAGGCTTCATGTGTGTAGGTGCATTTGCCGGTGCAGCATTTTCCAGGATCATGCAGGATACGATTACGGTAGATCTGCTTCGTTTTACTCTGGCAATTCTGGTAGGTGCAGCATTTGCCGCTGTATGCGGTTTTATTATCGGTATTCCCGTACTTCGTCTGAAAGGTGACTACCTGGCCATCGTAACTCTTGCATTTGGTGAAATTATCAAAAACGTAATCAATGTTATTTACATGGGTGTAGATGAAAATGGTCTGCATTTTTCCATGAAGGACGAAGCGTCTCTGGGTCTTGCAGAAGGCGGTAAAGTGATTATTAAAGGAGCACAGGGTATTACCGGAACTCCTAAAAATGCGACTTTTACCATTGGTATCGTTCTGATCCTGATTACCCTGGTGATTGTATTGAATCTGATTCATTCCCGTTCCGGCCGTGCAATTATGGCCATTCGCGATAACCGTATTGCAGCGGAATCCATCGGTATCAATATTACAAAATACAAAATGATGGCATTTGTTATTTCTGCAGCGCTGGCAGGTGTAGCAGGTGTACTTTATTCTCATAACCTGAGCTCTCTGATGGCTCAGCCCAAGAACTTTGGCTATAATATGTCTATTATGATCCTGGTATACGTAGTACTGGGCGGTATCGGTAATATGCGCGGCTCCATTATTGCTGCATCACTTCTGACCATTCTGCCGGAGCTGCTGCGTGGTTTCAGCGATTATCGTATGCTGGTATATGCCATTGTTCTGATCGTAATGATGCTCTTTAACTGGGCACCGGCTTGTCTGCAGTTCCGTGAAAAGTATTCACCCAAGCAGATTCTTGCCAGAAAAAAAACAAAAGAAGCAGAGACAGCAAAGGAGGTACAGTAAATCATGGCTTTATTGGATGTAAAAAATCTGACCATTTCCTTTGGCGGTCTGAAAGCGGTAAATAATTTTTCTCTTTCCATTGAAAAAGGGCAGCTGTACGGCCTGATCGGTCCCAATGGTGCCGGTAAAACCACGGTATTTAATCTGCTGACCGGTGTATACAAACCCGACAGCGGTTCTGTGGAGCTGGATGGAAAGAATCTTACCGGTAAAAGTACCATTGAAATCAATCATGCAGGGATTGCCCGTACATTCCAGAACATTCGTCTGTTTAAAGAATTAAGCGTGCTGGACAACGTAAAAGCCGGCCTGCATAATGAATACAAATACAGCACATTATCCGGCATTCTGCGTCTGCCCTCCTACTGGAAAGTGGAAAAGCAGATGAATGAACGTGCCCTTGAACTGTTAAAGGTATTTGACCTGGACGGCGAAGCCAATACACTGGCAGCAAATCTCCCCTATGGTAAGCAGAGAAAGCTGGAAATTGCCAGAGCGCTGGCAACCAAGCCGAAGCTTCTGCTTCTGGACGAGCCCGCAGCCGGCATGAACCCCAATGAAACAGCGGAGTTAATGGAAACCATCCGTTTTGTACGTGACAATTTCGATATGACCATTTTGCTGATCGAACACGATATGAAACTGGTTTCCGGTATCTGTGAAAAACTGACTGTACTGAACTTCGGTGCAACTCTGGCCTGCGGTGAAACCTCTCAGGTTCTGAACAATCCCGAAGTTATCAAGGCATATCTGGGTGAATAGGAGGAACATATCATGGCAATGTTGGAAATCAGAGATTTACAGGTTTATTATGGTATGATCCAGGCCATCAAAGGAATTTCACTGGATGTTAATCAGGGGGAAGTTATCGCCCTCATCGGTGCCAACGGTGCTGGTAAAACAACCACTTTGCACACCATTACCGGACTTTTAAAACCGAAAGCCGGTTCCATTCTGTTCGATGGTGTAGATATTACCAGAATCGCACCCCACAAAATCGTATCCATGGGTATGGCCCATGTACCGGAAGGACGCCGCGTATTCTCAGAACTGACCGTACTGCAGAATCTGCGTCTGGGTGCTTACACCAGAAATGATAAAAATGAGATTGAAGAATCCCTGGCAGGTGTATACAAACGCTTCCCCCGTCTGGAAGAACGTAAAAACCAGATAGCCGGAACCTTGTCCGGTGGTGAACAGCAGATGCTGGCCATGGGCCGTGCGCTCATGTCAAAACCCAAGATCATCCTTATGGATGAACCTTCCATGGGTCTGTCACCCATCTTTGTAAATGAAATCTTCAAGATCATTCAGGATGTAAGTGCAGACGGCGTAACCGTACTGCTGGTAGAGCAGAACGCAAAGAAAGCCCTTTCCATTGCAGACCGTGCTTATGTACTGGAAACCGGCACCATTTCCCTGGAAGGAAATGCGCAGGATCTGCTGAATGACGATTCTATTAAGAAAGCATATCTGGGTGAATAAAGGATCTGTTTATCTCTTTCCATTGAAAGTATAACCGGAAGTATAACTGGATAATTTAAAGAACTTTATAATCGAAATAATTTGGATGCCCTGCAGTCAAAAGACCGCGGGGCATTTTTTATAAAACGCTGTTTTCTTGTATTAAAAAAGATGGTTCTGTGGTAAAATAACGTTTACCATATACTCTATTCTATTTAATTATGCAGTAAAGCATATGCAGATATCATATGTAAATATCATATGGGTATTTATATGCAGATATATTGCAAACAAAGAAGGAAAGGATGAAAAAATGAGTGAAAATATATACGATTTAATCATAGCCGGCTCCGGTCCTGCGGGTCTGACCGCTGCAATCTATGCCATGAGAGCAGAACTGAAAACCCTGGTAATTGAGAAAAATTACATGAGCGGCGGACAGATCATTAATACCTACGAAGTAGACAACTATCCCGGTTTTCCAGGAATCAACGGATTTGATCTGGCCATGAAATTCCATGAACATGCCGTAAAACTGGGTGCAGAATTCACAACAGATGAAATTCTTTCAGTAAAAAAAGAAGAAAACAATCTCTGGACCGTAACCGGTACCAATGGCATTTACCAGGCCAGAGCAGTCCTGGCTGCCTGCGGTGCACACCATCGAAAATTAAATATCCCCGGAGAAGAAGAATTTGCCGGCAAAGGCGTCAGTTATTGCGCAACCTGTGACGGCGCATTTTACCGCGGTAAAACTACAGCCGTGATCGGCGGCGGTGACGTAGCCGTAGAAGATGCCATTTTCCTGGCTCGCATGTGTAAAAAGGTATATCTGGTCCACCGCAGAGACCAGCTGCGGGCAGCCAAAAGCCTCCAGAAAAAACTCATGGAACTTCCCAATGTGGAAATCCTCTGGAACAAAGTACCCGACGAAATTGTAGGAACCAAAACGGTAGAAACCCTCTATATCAGTGATACTCAGACTGGAGAGCAATTTGACTATGCCGTAGACGGCGTATTCATTGCAGTTGGCATCACACCCGACAGCAAAGCTTTTGCAGAAATCACCCAAACCGACGAACAAGGCTACATTATCGCCGGCGAAGACTGCACAACCACCACAGAAGGTCTTTTTGCCGCCGGAGACATCCGCACCAAACCCCTTCGTCAGATCATCACCGCAGCCGCTGATGGAGCAAACGCAGTCAGCGCCGTTGAGAAGTACTTGATTTAGATTTCTGTGTTTTTTTCGTTAAACATCCCTGCCATAAATTGACAGCAGTAATATCCTTTGTTATACTTACACAGATTTTATAGTTGTTCTGTCTTTATGACAAATACATTACGGAAAAAAATAAAAAGTTACAACTTTTTTAAATAATTGAAAACTTTCTGTGATGTTGGAACATCTATATACTGTGAGCGAAAAAGGCAAAGCTTTTTTGGACAGGAATCCGATTGAAACTTCAGGATTTCTGATTCGGACAAGTATCAGCATCTGCTTACAACGACGAGACAAAAGATGACGACAAGTTATTATAAAATTCGTGGAGGTAACAAATGAACAAAGGAATCAGAGTACTTGCAGCAGCTTTAACTGCTGTACTGGCTGCTGCCAATTCATTTCCTGCTCTTGCAGCGGGATCATCTTTGCCCACTGATACTGCAGTTGCAGGTATTGCCCTCAATATCAGCGAGTACAACGAAAAGGCAGAGAATTCAGAAGATGGTCTGAAAAAAGTAATGTCCGCGGCAACTGCAGAGAAAGCGGATGAAGAAAAAGAAACAAAGACCACATCCGAAGAAAAGAAAGATACAACTGATGCGGAAAAAGCAACTGATGAAAACGCAGCAGAAGAAAAGGAAGAAGAACCTTCTCCTTACGAGAATATCGCCATTACTCAGGTAAGTAATTACGTAAATATCAGAAAGAAACCCAACACAGACAGTGAGATCCTGGGTAAGATTTATGATAATGCGGCAGCTACCATTCTGAAAACGGTTGACGGTGAGGATGGTAAGTGGTATTACATCAAATCCGGCAGTGTAAAAGGTTACATGAAGGCTGAGTTCTTCGTAACTGGCGAAGAAGCAGAAAAGATTGCCAAAGAAGTAGGTAATGTTCTCTGTAAGACCACTGCTACAACATTAAGACTTCGTGAAAAAGCAAGCACTGACAGTACAACCATTACATTATTAGCAGAAGATTCTGTATACTCTGTATTGAAGGAAGATGTAACCAACAAAAAAGGTGAGACATTCCTGAAGGTTCTGGTCAGCGAAGGCGATGACGAAGAAGAAGATGTAAAAGGTTATATTTCTGCAGATTATGCAGAAGTTTATGTAGAATTTGAAGAAGCAATTTCGATTGAAGAAGAACAGGCAGAACTGAGACGTCAGGAAGAATTAAGAAGACAGGAAGCAGAAGCGGCAGCAGCAGCTCAGGCAGCAGCATCCAGCAGCTCTAATTCCTCTTCATCCAGTTCCTCCAGCTCATCCAGTTCCTCCAGCAAGAAGAGCTCCAGTTCCTCTTCATCCAGTTCCTCCAGCAAGAGCAGCTCAAGCAGCAGCTATAAAGGATCCGGTACTGGTGCAGCAATTGCAGCAAAGGCACAGCAGTATGCAGGATGGCTTCCCTATGTATGGGGCGGTTCAAGTCTGAGCTCCGGTGCAGATTGCTCCGGTTTTACCATGGCAATCTATGCATCCTATGGTATCAGCTTACCTCATAGTTCTTCTGCACAGGCAGGCGGCGGACGTTCCATCAGCCGCAGCGAACTGCAGCCCGGTGATCTGGTATTCTACGGTAACGGCGGCATCAACCATGTAGCAATCTACATTGGCGGCGGCCAGATTTGTCACGAAGCAAACTCACGCCGTGACTGTGCCATCGACTCCATCGGATACTGTGGAGCACCCGTTAAGTATGTTACATATTTACACTAAGCGGACATTCAGCTGATAAGAGTAATGGATTCCTGTAACTGTGCAGGTAATGAGCAGTTACGATGATTATGAATACGAATAAAAGGTAACAATTTAGTTTAAAAGCTAGGTTGTTACCTTTTTTATTTACGCAAAGGCACAGGACAGGCAAAAATACAATTACGCGAAAAAAGAGGCATGGACCAAATCCATGCCTCTCCGGCTTATCTTATTTGAATTATCTTATTTGAAACCAACGCCACATCGGTATCGGAATTTTATTCATCCTGTTAGCATTCCGGTTCGATCAGACCATAGGTACCATTTTTTCTCTTGTAAACTACATTGATCTCTTCTGTAAATGCATTGCGGAATACGAAGAATGTATGTCCAAGCAGTTCCATCTGCATGCAGGCTTCTTCAGGATCCATAGGTTTTACAGCAAAACGTTTGGTACGTTCGATACGGATTTCTTCCGGATCTTCGAAATCTTCTTCAATATAGGAATCTGTAAAATCACTGATGGAAACAGCTCCTTTATTGGAAGAGGTCAGTTTGGTTTTGTACTTCTTCAGCTGACGTTCGATAATCTCCTCGACCAGATCAATAGAAACATACATATCGGTACTTTCCTGCTCTGAGCGGATAATGTTGCCTTTGACGGGGATGGTAACTTCAATCTTCTGGCTGTCTTTTTCCACACTGAGTGTAACATTAACCAGTGTGTCGGGACGGAAATACTTTTCCAGTTTCCCCAGCTTGTCCTGAACGGCATCCTTAAGACCCTCGGTTACGTCGATATTGCGCCCAATAATATTAAAACGCATAAAATCAGCTCCTTCGGACTATGATATTTAACACAGCTTTCAGGAAATCTACTTTTTAGGAATCGTTTTCATGATTAAAAAATAAAATTTCTAAAAAAGAAAGCGGTGTTATATGATGATTATCTGAAATTGGTGAATAATCATCATAAAGTCTGATAATATTATAACACATTTTATAGGAAATTCAAGTAGAATTGATGAATTTGCAGAAAATTTATAAGATTTTTTGGTTTTGATTATAAAGTATTAATTATTCTGCAAAAAAGGTAGAATTTCGTTTATAATAGTAAATATTGCTTCATATATTTTCTATTTAAAAAGGCATGTATCGGGTTTTATAAAAATCAGGTATAAAATATTGTTTCGTACGCAGGAGCTGTCAATAGGTTTTGGGTATTTATGAAAGTACAAATTGCATTTCATGGATATATACAAAACGGATGTTTGCAATTGACAAAAAATATCCACGCACAGTTGTCCATAACTTTAATGTGGATAATGTGGATAACTTCGTGAATAACTTGTTTTTTCACGAAAATGGCTGTTTTTGAATGGTGGATAACTTTTTACGTGGATATACACAAAATGTGAATAAACTAATTTGAACAGAAGAAGGCTCAAAAAAACGGTGAAAAAGTTGTGCATTTTGCTAGTTGGAATCCGATGGATTTCTTTGAAAAATGGTAGGTGTATTTACACAGGGGTTCAGGTACGGTATCATTTGCATAAAAACGTTACTGGAAAACTGGTTGAATTGCTCCCGTTTAAGTGGTACAATCTAACAGATGACTAACATGGAGGTTCATAATGGGATTATTTACAAAGATTTTTGGTACCTACAGTGAGCGTGAATTGAAGCTCATCAATCCTATTGTTAATAAAATAGTAGCTTTAAAACCGCAGATGGAAGCATTATCTGATGAAGAGCTTCGCGGTAAGACAGAGGAATTTAAGGCACGTTTCGCAGATGGAGAGACTTTGGATGCACTTTTGCCGGAGGCATATGCCGTAGTAAGAGAAGCAGGCCGCCGTGTGCTGGGTATGGAACATTATCCGGTACAGCTGATTGGTGGTATTATTCTGCATCAGGGACGTATTGCCGAGATGAAAACCGGTGAAGGTAAGACATTGGTATCCACACTTCCTGCTTATCTGAATGCACTGACAGGAAGAGGTGTTCATATTGTAACTGTTAACGATTATCTGGCACAGCGAGATGCTGAGTGGATGGGACAGATTCACAGATTCCTGGGTCTGAGCGTTGGTGTAGTTCTCAACAGCATGAACAGCGAAGAACGCCGGGAAGCTTATGCATGTGATATTACCTATGTAACCAATAATGAACTTGGTTTTGATTATCTGCGTGATAACATGGTTCTATTTAAAAAAGACCTGGTACTGCGTGATCTGCATTATGCCATCATCGACGAAGTGGACTCCGTCCTGATTGACGAGGCAAGAACTCCTCTGATCATCAGCGGACAGGGCAGCAAGTCTTCTGAATTATATGAGCAGTGTGATCGTTTGGCAAGGCAGCTGGTAAAGGGTACATTCCGTCCTGAACTGTCTAAGATGGAACTGTTGCTAAATGAAGACCCGGAAGCAGATGAAGATGGCGATTATGTAGTTAATGAAAAGGACAAGATCGTTACGCTGACAGCTGCCGGTATTAAGAAAGTAGAATCTTATTTCCGCATTGAAAATCTGGCTGATTCGGAGAATCTGGAGAAACAGCACAATATCATTCTGGCACTGCGTGCCCATAATCTGATGCACGAAGGTCATGATTACATTGTAAAAGACGATCAGGTTCTGATCATTGATGAATTTACCGGACGTATTATGCCCGGACGCCGTTATTCAGATGGTCTTCATCAGGCAATCGAAGCCAAAGAAGGCGTAAAGATCAAACGTGAGAATAAAACAATTGCAACCATCACCTTCCAGAACTTCTTTAATAAATTTGAGAAAAAAGCCGGCATGACCGGTACAGCCATGACAGAAGCAAAAGAATTCCAGGATATTTACGGTATGGACGTGGTAGAAGTTCCTACTAACAAGCCTGTTATCCGTCTTGACCGGGAAGATGCTGTATATACCACACAGAAGGAAAAATTCCGTGCAGTGGTAAAAGAAGTCATTGCAGCTCATGAAAAAGGACGTCCTGTACTGGTTGGTACCACTTCCATTCAGAATACAGAACTGCTGCGGAAGATGATCAATGATAAAGGCATCCGCGACGTGGAAGTGCTGAATGCCAAGATGCATGAACAGGAAGCACGCATCGTTGCCAATGCAGGTATCCATGGTGCCATCACCATCGCTACCAACATGGCTGGTCGTGGTACGGATATTAAGCTGGATGAGGAAGCAAAAGCAGCAGGCGGTCTGCTGATCCTTGGTACAGAACGTCACGAAGCAAGACGTATTGATAACCAGCTGCGCGGTCGTTCCGGTCGTCAGGGAGATCCGGGTGAATCCAGATTCTTCATTTCCCTGGAAGATGATCTGATGCGTCTGTTTGGCTCAGAACGTATGATGGGTATTTTCTCCAAGATCGCAGTAGAAGATGAGGAGATTACACATAAATCCCTGTCCGATGCTATCCGCAAGGCACAGGAAAAGATTGAACACAATCATTTTGGTATTCGTAGAAACCTGTTTGAATACGATCAGGTTAACAACGAACAGCGCGAGATCATTTACGCAGAACGCCGGAAAGTGCTGGATGGCGAAAATATGCGCGGTGTAATCATCAACATGATTCAGGATATCATTGATCATACCGTAGATATGTGTATTTCTGACGAGATGGATCCGGAAGAATGGAATATGACAGAACTTTCCGGTCTGATCAGACAGTGCATCCCGCTGAAGATTACTTTTACACAGGATGAGCTGAAGAAGATGAATGTAGGACAGCTGAAACAGACTCTGAAAGAACAGGCTGTGAAGCTTTACGAATTAAAAGAATCCGAGTATCCCAGCGCTGAAATGATGCGTGAAGTAGAACGTATTATTCTGCTGCGTACTATTGATATGAAGTGGATGGATCATATTGATGATATGGTTCAGCTGCGTCAGGGTATCGGTCTGCAGTCCTATGGACAGAAAGACCCTCTGGTAGAATACAAGATGGCAGCATTTGATATGTTTGAAGCACTTACTGCATCTATTCAGGAAGAAACCGTTCGCCGGATGTACGCGGTAACACCCAAACGCCAGGAAGAACGTACTCAGGTGGTAAAAGTAACAGGAACCAATAAAGATGACTCTGCCGGTCCCAAGATTGTCAAACGCTCCGGCAAGAAGCTGTATCCCAATGATCCCTGCCCCTGCGGTTCTGGTAAGAAATATAAACAGTGCTGCGGCAGAAAGTAGGTAACAGTTTAGTTTGGGCTGAACTGTCTTGAATAAATTATATTAATGAATGAAAGAGGTGATAAAATGGTTGAGCTGGATCAGTTCAAGTATATACTGTCAACCCTTGACAAACCATTAATCGAAGTGAGGGATTCACTTTAACTTAGCAGCGAAAAAAGACAGAATTGTCGAGCTGGAAAAATATATGGAAGAACCGGATTTTTGGCTGGATCCGGACAAATCCACTCGAATTGTTCAGGAGATGAAAAACCTGAAAAACAGTGTGGAGTCCATTGAGAATCTGGAAACCCAGTATGAGGAGATTCAGATTCTTCTGGAAATGGGATATGAGGAGAATGATGCCTCTGTCATTCCTGAGATTGAAGATGCACTGAAAAAATTCCAGGAAGAACTGGAAGAACTGCGCATCAGTACCCTTTTAACGGGTGAATATGACCGAAATAATGCCATTCTGACCCTCCATGCAGGTGCCGGTGGTACCGAATCCTGCGACTGGGCAAGTATGCTTTATCGTATGTACTGCCGCTGGGCAGAACGTCATGGATTTTCTGTGGAAGTACTGGATTATCTGGACGGAGATGAAGCAGGTATTAAATCCGTTACCATTCAGGTAAATGGAGAAAATGCTTACGGTTATCTGCAGTCTGAAAAAGGTGTGCATCGCCTGGTCCGCATTTCTCCTTTTAATGCAGCAGGTAAACGTCAGACTTCTTTCGTTTCCTGTGATGTAATGCCGGATATTGAAGAAGATATTGATATTGAGATTAATATGGATGATCTGCGTATTGATACCTACCGTTCCAGCGGTGCTGGCGGACAGCATATCAATAAAACTTCATCAGCTATCCGTATTACTCATATTCCTACCAATATTGTAGTAACCTGTCAGAACGAAAGGTCTCAGTTCCAGAATAAAGATAAGGCCATGCAGATGCTGAAGGCCAAGCTGTTGATTTTAAAACAGCAGGAAAATGCAGAAAAATTATCCGATATTCGTGGTGATATCAAAGATATCGCCTGGGGAAGCCAGATTCGTTCTTACGTTATGCAGCCTTATACCATGGTAAAGGATCATCGTACTTCCTGCGAAAGCGGTAATACCGATGCAGTAATGGATGGTGCAATCGATCCATTTATCAGTGCATTCCTGAAATGGAAGCAGAATGGCGGCAAAGCAGCAGAAGAAATTTAAACCTGGAAAAGTTCAGAACAGAAAGCGTTTAAATCAAAAAGTACTTGAAGTAAAATGTTTAAACCAGAAAGGAACCGACCCACAAGGTTTTGAGTTGGTTCCTTTTTCTATTCCGAATATCTTCTGTATTTTCCGTTGAAACCTGTCTGTAAATGTGATATAGTAAATGAGTGTCTGCATGGTGCATACATTTGTGCTTTGTACGCGGAAGGCGGGATGAATATGGCAGAAAATAATAATTATTTTATAGTGAAGAAAAAAGCACTTCCAGAGGTTCTTTTAAAGGTCGTAGAAGCGAAAAGGCTGTTGGAAGCAGATAAAAATATGACAGTACAGGCAGCGATGAACCGGGTAGGCATCAGCAGAAGCTCTTACTACAAATATAAGGACGACATCATGCCTTTTCGGGAAAATCTTCAGGGAAAGACCATTACGTTTATGATCATTATGGAAGATATCCCCGGATTACTGTCGGAGGTTCTCAAAGTAATCGCAGAGCATGAGGCGAATATCCTGACGATTCTGCAGGCAATTCCGGTTAATGGAGTAGCTTCTCTGACCATCAGTGTGGATGTACTCTCATCCAACACCGATATTTCGAATATGGTTGCTACCATTGAAGGATTGGAAGGAATTTGTGAACTAAAATTATTATCCAGAGAATAATGAGGAGAAATACTATGGCAAAAATTGCAGTTATGGGTTATGGAACTATAGGAAGCGGCGTTGTGGAAGCCATTTCCATGAACCAGAAAAGCATTCAGAAAAAAACAGGAGAAGAAATTACAGTAAAATATGTGCTGGATATCCGGGATTTTCCGGGCACTCCCATCGAAAATCTGATTGTTCATGATTATCAGGTCATTGCACAGGATCCGGAGATTTCCGTGGTTGTAGAAACCATGGGAGGCGTGGAACCTGCCAATACATTTGTTATGGCCATGTTAAAAGCAGGAAAGAGCGTTGTTACATCCAATAAAGCTCTGGTTGCTGAATATGGTGTGGAATTAATGGAAACCGCAGCAGCCAACAGCTGCAATTTCCTCTTTGAAGCCAGTGTAGGCGGCGGTATTCCCATTATCCGTCCTCTTACAACCTGTCTGACGCCGGATGTGGTAACCGAAATTACAGGTATTCTCAACGGTACCACCAATTATATCCTTACAGAAATGAACCAGAAAGGTGTCAGCTTTGAAGACGCATTAAAGCAGGCTCAGGCACTGGGATATGCAGAGAGAGATCCTTCCGCTGATGTGGAAGGCGGCGATGCATGCCGTAAGATCGCAATCCTTTCCTCTGTAGCAACAGGCAGAAAAGTGGTATTTACCGATATCCATATGGAAGGAATTACCGGAGTAACCACCGAAGATTTCAAATATGCAGCTGCTATGGATATGTCCATCAAACTCCTTGCCAGCAGCAAAATGGCAGAGGACCACAGCAGCATGCAGAGCATGGTAGCTCCTTTCCTGATTCACAGAAATCACCCTCTGTACAGTGTCAGCGACGTATTCAATGCGGTTATGGTAACCGGCAATGTGGTAGATCAGCTGATGTTTTACGGACGCGGCGCAGGGAAACTGCCCACTGCAGCAGCAGTAGTTGCCGATGTGATCGAAGCGGTGAAACTGAAAAATACCTGTGAAACAACACCCTGGAACAAGGATGTGCTGGTACCGGATGATTACAAGCAGTATACAACACGTTTTATGGTTCGATTACCGGAAGGTACAGAACAGGCTGTTTACGAAGAACTGTTCCAGCCGGAAAATGTTCTTACGGGTATTGTACCGGGTGAATTTGCGGTCATCACCGCTCCCATGACAGAAGCACAGTATATGGAAGCAGAAGCAAAAGCCGGCAAGGTGATCAGCCGTACACGTTTATATTAATACACCTGTCAGGTATATTAATATAATTATCAGGTATAAAAAAGCAATTAGTATACCTGTTGGGTATATACTGTCAAGTATATAAGAATATATTTTGGGGGAGAAGCTATTCTATGAAAAACAATACAATGTCTGTTCACCATCTGGTGCAGATTGGTATGTTTGGCGCTCTGGCAGCAGTACTTATGCTGTTTGAATTTCCGGTGCCTTTTCTTGCACCGCCGTTTTATGAACTGGATTTAAGTGAAATTCCGGTTTTGATCGGAACGTTCAGCATGGGACCTGTTGCAGGTGTTCTCATTGAATTGATCAAAATTCTGCTGAAGCTGGTCATAAAGGGAACATCAACGGCCTATGTGGGGGATGTGGCTAACTTTGTAATTGGATGCTGCTTTTTGCTTCCTGCCGGTATTATGTATAAAAAACACAGAACGAAAAAAGGTGCCGTCCGCGGTATGGTTTTAGGCACACTGGTTATGGCATGCGTAGGTGGTCTGCTGAATGCCTATGTGATGCTGCCGTTCTTTTCTAAATTTTACGGAATACCCCTGGAAGCTTTGATTCAGATGGGGACGGAAGTGAATGGTCTGATTACCAGCTTTCCCACCTTTGTGCTGATTGCGGTAGTGCCATTTAATCTGGTAAAAGGTTTCCTGGTAAGCCTGATCACCACTTTAGTCTATAAACGGGTCAGAGTTTTGATTCATTAGAGCATATCTGAGAACATTTTTGCCGGAGGTTTACTGCCTCCGGCAGTTGTGTTATAATCGATAAATCGGCAGATGTATGCGGTTTTCAAGCATGTTCTGGTATTACTTTTTCAGACACTCTGGAGAGTGTACAGGCCGAAAAAAATATAAAGCGGGGAAAATAAGATGACATTCGAGGTGAAAGTCAGAGCAAAAGATTTATACGGATTTACCATGTACCATACGTATTCTGGTATTATGGGCAAACTTTGGGTTGTTTTCAGCATATTCTGCCTGATTGCTTCAGTATGGACATTTGGCGATGTTTCCATGCAGGGAACAGTGGCACTTGTGGTAATGGGCTGTCTTTTTACGATCATCAATCCGTTGATGCTGTATTATAAATGTGTAAAAAGAGTGCGGAAAACAGAAATCTACAAAAACCCTTTTCAGTATACGTTTACCAAAAAAGGTTTTAGCATCGCTCAGGGCGAACAGAGCAGCCGCATGAATTGGTTGGACCTCTTTCAGATTGTCTGCACAAAGAAAGCCGTTTATTTATGTCCGGATCCTGTTCATGCGCAGATTATTTCTCTGGAGCAGCTGGGAGATCAGGCAGAAGCACTGAAAGATTTTCTGAGGAACCAGGTTTCTCAGGATGTGAGAAAAAAGGGATTGTAGGCTATGAGAAAAACAGAAATTTATGAATCATTCGGTCCTGCGGAAACCTTTGAACTGGGCCGGAAACTGGGCAGCTGTGCAAAGCCTGGAACCATTATCTGCTTAAATGGTGATCTGGGAACAGGAAAAACGGTATTTACCCAGGGATTTGCGGCGGGTCTGGATATTACAGAGCCGGTCAGCAGCCCCACATTTACCATTGTGCAGGTGTATGAAGAAGGCCGTCTGCCGCTGTATCATTTTGATGTGTACCGTATCGGTGATCCGGAAGAAATGGAGGAGATCGGATATGAAGATTATTTCTACGGAGAAGGCGTCTGCCTGGTGGAATGGTCTGAATTGATCGAAGAATTAATTCCGGAGGAAGCCATGAGTGTTTTAATCGAAAAAGATCTGGAACGTGGATTTGATTTCCGTCAGATTACATGGACATATAATGAAAACGCATAATACAGACGAAATGAGCATGCATGATGCAGAAGATGCAGAAAGCGTAGAAGGAAAAAGACAGCAGTTCGGCAGACATTGGATTCTATATTGAAAAGATTGAAAAGATGCTTTGCTGAATCGAAAGTAAAGGTGCAGGATTCATGAAGATTTTAGGAATTGAAAGCGCAGCCATGACCGCGTCTGCAGCGGTGCTGGAGGACGATCGTCTGGTTGCAGAATATACCATTGATTATAAGAAAACCCATTCGCAGACGCTGCTTCCCATGATTGCGGAAATCAGGGATATGATTCAGCTGGATCTGGAAACATTGGACGCCATTGCTGTATCCGGTGGTCCTGGTTCTTTTACCGGTCTGCGGATTGGTTCTACCACAGCCAAAGGGCTGGGACTGGCATTAAATAAAAAACTGATTCATGTTCCCACATTGGATGCCATGGCCTATCAGATTTTTGGAACCGCTGGCGTAATCTGCGCCATGATGGATGCCAGAAAGGAAAATGTATTTGCAGGTATTTACCGCAATGAGCAGAAGCTGGAAATTATCAAGCCCTCCTGCCATGTTTCTGTGCAGGAACTGGCAGAGGAACTGAATCAGCTGGGAGAGCCGGTGATTTTCACCGGTGATGGAGCAGATGCCTACTGGAAACAGCTGGAGAAATATTGCAGTGTGCCTCTGCGCCGTGCGCCTGCCTTTGCCTGCCGCGCCCGTGCCGGTGCAGTAGCAGCGTTGGGCGCTGAATATTATAAAGAAGGCCGCGTGCAGACTGCCACAGAACACGTTCCTGACTACCTCAGGGTTTCTCAGGCAGAACGCCAGCTGGCCGAGATTGGAAAAGCATGATGAATATTGTGGTACGAACCATGACACAGGAGGATATTCCTTTTGCCGTGCAGCTGGAAAAAGAACTGTTCAGCGATGCATGGACGGAGCTGGGGCTGGTCAATACACTTCATTATCGGCCGGATACCAGTTTCGTAGCCGAACTGGATGGAGAAGACGTGGGATATTTGTTTTTTATGGCAGCAGCAGACGAAGGTGAGCTTCTGCGTATAGGGGTTTCCCCCCGACACCGGAGAAAAGGAATTGGTCAGGCTTTGATCAGCCATATGGACCAGTACGCCCGGGAAAACAGTATCTATGCGGTATGGCTGGAAGTGCGCGGCAGCAATGAAGGTGCCAGAGCTCTCTATGAGAAAAATGGTTTTATTTTACAGGGATATCGGAAAAAATATTATCACAACCCTGAAGAAGATGCGGCAATTATGAGCAAAACATATGCTCAGTAAGATCGGGCATGTCTGAAAAATGATTGATAAACTGTTTTTCTCAGACATACTGTAAAGTGTTTTCAAAGTGGAACTGCCCGAAATTCCCATTGATAATAGCGGTGGAATTCTGTTATAGTATGACTGCAGTTGAAAAAATGTGTCGAATGAAGGCAATGATCATTCAGAAATGAAAAAGCCTCATTGCAAAGGACATTGTTAAGATAGAATACATGCGGCACAACTTAGATTGACAGGAGGAGTAATCCATGAAAATCTATAATGAGAACGGAACACTGACAGGGGTAGCCTGCAACTGCTGCGGCAGAGTTGTACTGCAGGAACAAGGTGTATTAAAAGAAGATTTTGCTTCATTCCGCAAGGAATGGGGATATTTTTCAGATAAAGATGGAATCACACATCAGTTTGATTTGTGTGAGCAATGTTATGACCGGATTACAGAATCGTTCCAGATTCCGGTTTCTGTTGAAGATACCAGAGAACTTCTGTAATCGGGATCCGGCGGCAGTTTTATGCGGAAAGACTGACATAAAATATGGATACTGAAATATTTAGATGAAAGTATTTTAGGTATAGAAATATTGCAGCAGTTCAGCAGAAACTGTCAGCAGGAGAATTATACGGGAGAAATGATATGCTGGATGTTTGTTTGCTGGGAACCGGCGGTATGATGCCCCTTCCCGGAAGATGGCTGACTTCCCTGATGCTGCGCTGTGACGGCAGCAGTCTTATGATTGACTGCGGCGAAGGTACACAAATTGCAGTGAAAGAAAAGGGATGGAGTTTCAAGCCCATCGATGTAATATGTTTTACACATTACCACGCAGATCATATCAGTGGTCTGCCTGGACTTTTATTAACCATGGGCAATGCGGAGCGCAAAGAGCCGCTCCTGCTGATTGGACCCAAAGGACTGGAACGGGTAGTCAATGCCCTGCGCATGATCGCGCCGGAGCTGCCTTTTCCCATTGTTTTTCATGAACTGACGGAAAAAGAAGAAGATATTACAGTAGGCTCTTATGAAATCAGAGCTTTCCGTGTACAGCACAATGTGATCTGTTATGGATATAGCGTAAAATTAAGCAGAAGGGGCAAATTCCAGGTGGATAAGGCAAAAGCCCTCGGTTTACCCGTGCAGTACTGGAATCCTCTTCAGAAGGGCAATAACGTGGAATATGAAGGGGTAATCTACACACCGGATCAGGTAATGGGAGCACCCCGTAAAGGTCTGAAAGTTACTTACTGTACAGATACCAGACCAGTTCCTGTCATTGCGCAGGAAGCAAAAGGCGCAGACTTATTTATCTGCGAAGGCATGTACGGGGAACGGGAAAAGATTGAAAAGGCCAAAGAATACAAACATATGACCTTTTATGAAGCTGCAAACCTGGCAAAGGAAGCAGAACCTGCCCGTATGTGGCTGACACATTACAGCCCTTCTTTGATCTATCCGGAAAATTATATGGGCAGTGTACGAAAAATTTTCCCCAGAGCCTGGGCAGCAAAAGACGGAGAAAGCATCGAACTGCGTTTTGAAGATGAAGAGGATACAAACAATGGATGAGAAAAAGGATATTACAATACTGGCAATCGAAAGCTCCTGTGACGAAACTGCCGCTGCGGTAGTACGGAACGGGCGCGAGGTATTATCCAATGTGATTTCATCACAGATTGATATTCATACTCTGTTTGGAGGGGTAGTACCGGAAATTGCATCCAGAAAACATATAGAGAAAGTAAATCAGGTAGTAGAACAGGCATTAACCGATGCAGAAATGTCTTTAGATGATGTGGATGCCATTGCGGTCACATATGGCCCCGGTCTGGTAGGTGCCCTGCTGGTAGGTGTAGCAGAAGCCAAAGCCATTGCATTTGCGAAAAATAAACCCCTGGTGGGTGTACATCATATTGAGGGGCATGTCTGCGCTAATTTTATTGAGCACAAGGATTTGGAGCCGCCGTTTTTGTGCCTGATCGTATCAGGAGGGCACACTCACCTGGTAGTAATGGAAGATTACGGCAAATTCCGTATTTTAGGAAGAACCAGAGACGATGCAGCAGGGGAAGCATTTGACAAAGTAGCCAGAGCCATTGGCCTTGGATATCCCGGCGGTCCCAAAATTGACCGTTGTGCCAAAGAAGGTAATCCAGATGCCATTGCATTTCCTCACGCAAAGGTGGAAGGTTCTCCTTATGATTTTAGCTTCAGCGGGCTGAAATCGGCCGTATTAAATTACATCAATCAGGCCAGAATGCAGGGAAAAGAAATAAATCACGCAGATCTTGCGGCATCCTTCCAGAAAACCGTAGTCGATATCCTGACCGATCACGCAATTCGCGCAGCAAAAGAATTTGGATACGACCGGATCGTACTGGCCGGAGGTGTGGCCTCCAACAGCGCTCTGCGTGCAGGACTGGCAGCAGCCTGTGAAAAAGAAGGACTGAAATTCTGCTATCCGTCCCCCATTTATTGTACCGACAATGCAGCCATGATCGGTGCAGCCGGATATTATGAATATCTGAATGGCGTAAGAAGCGGATGGGACTTAAATGCCGTTCCCAATCTGAAGCTGGGCGAGCGCTAGAGACTACATGGATGATTTTCAAACACGCTCTAGAATGGGCTGACAATGCGCTAAGAACGCGCTGGGAATGTAAAGTGAGCAGGAATACGGAAGTGTTCCTGCTTTTTTCGAAAATTTTTTCAAAAGGAGGAAGTTTTATGCTGTACACTGCAATTGTGCTCGCTGCCGGAAAAGGCAAGCGAATGAAATCGGACGTATCAAAACAATTTCTGGAATTAAATGGAAGGCCTGTATTGTATTATTCACTGGCAGCATTTGAAAAAAGCCCCGTGGATCAGGTGATTCTTGTAACCGGAGAGCAGGACATTGAATATTGTAAAAAAGAAATTGTAGAAAAATACGGATTTCAAAAGGTTATAAAAATAACTGCAGGCGGAAAAGAGCGCTACGATTCTGTTTGGAGGGGGCTTCAGGCAGCAGGAACCTGTGATTATATATTAATTCATGATGGCGCCAGAGCATTTATCGATCAGGACACCATTAAACGCTGTATGGAGGATGTACAGACCAGTAAAGCATGTGTTGCAGCCGTTCCCGTAAAAGATACCATGAAAAAGGTGGACGCAGATCTGTTGGGTGTAGAAACACCGGATCGCAGCAGTTTATGGACCATTCAGACACCACAGGTTTTTGAGCAGAAACTGATCTATACTGCTTATCAAAAGCTGGCGGCAGAACAGGCAAGTGGAAATGCACCGGCGGTAACAGATGATACCATGGTTGCGGAACACTATATGGATGTACGAGCACATATGGTAATGGGCTCATATTATAATATTAAAGTCACAACACCAGAAGATCTTGTAATGGGAAAGGCAATACTTGAAGCGGAGAAGTAGCATAAAGCAGGCCTTTATATTCTCTCCGCATACAAAGGAAGTGTATTCTCTGGTATGCGGAGAGTTTTGAAGCAACGTAAGCATATGTGGTGTAAAAAAGAATTAAGGATACAATAGAAAAAGAAGCGAAAAAGGCAACAGAAGAAACTGTTGAAAAAAAATAAAAAAAATTGAAAAAAGGTGTTGACAGAAAAAGAAATTGGTGCTAATATTAAGGACGTCGCTGCGAGAGAGAAAAACGCAGAGGACAAGCGATGGAGAGGTATCGAAGCGGTCATAACGAGGCGGTCTTGAAAACCGTTTGTCCGAAAGGGCACATGGGTTCGAATCCCATCCTCTCCGCTCCGATTGCAATATGCAGTCGCCTATAATATAATAGGAAGTTTTAATCAAACTTTGCGTGCAGAAGTACCCAAGAGGTTGAAGGGGCTCCCCTGGAAAGGGAGTAGGTCGTTAATAGCGCCGCGAGGGTTCAAATCCCTCCTTCTGCGTTGTTTCTGAAAAGAAACAGTCGATTCTTGAGACTGAAAAAAGTCAAAAAGAATTGAAAAAAAGTGGTTGACAAACACTGAAAGGTGTGCTAAACTACAAAAGTTGCTGACAAAAACAGCAGCGACAGGAACCTTGATAACTGAACAACGTAAGAAATAAACCTTTAATCATCTTTAAAGATGAATTCCTGAAAATTCTTTGAAAAACATTTTAAAGAACAAAACCTAAAAGG
>JBGVFN010000034.1:0-8641 GCA_045121095.1 Lachnospiraceae bacterium
TAAATGGCGGAATTACAGAGCTACATTGCTAAGGAGACCTTTGGTCAAACGTCGGCACTTAACGAGCGGCTTTCTGTAAAGAAAGACGAGAGTTTAGTGTCCGCTACGTTTGGGCATCGTTAACATGCAAACAAAGCTCCAGTGAAGCCTTGTTTGTAGAGCGAGAGCGCGTCTCCGTGTAATATAGCTCTGTAATGGAGCCTTCACTACCTTGATAAAATACACGATCAATGTCCGCTTTAGGCTATTCCGCAGGAAATTATGAATGTCTGCTGAATTTTGAAACAATTCCATTCTAAACTGTATTTTTAAATCCTCTTCAATTGACAACAAATTCCTCAAAAGTTAATATAATTGTATTATCGGATTCGACAGGGCGTTCAATAGGATGCAGCCTGCATAACTGTATAGCTGCATGATTGTATAGCTGCATAACTGCATAACTGTCCGCCTGCGAGTCCCATCTTTACAAGAGGAGCTGGATATGAACAAATATAAAAGGTATGTGAAAGAGAACTGGTACTGTTTTCTTCTGGGGCCGCTTTTTATGACTCTGGAGGCCAGCGGCGAGTTCATTTTACCGTTTATCAATGCCAATATCATTGATATCGGTGCTGCCAACGGGGACATCCCGTTTATTTTGAAAAATGGATTTTACATGTTGCTGATTGCGGCGGGAATGCTGGTTACAGGCGTTCTTGGTGCTTTTTTTGCTGTCAGGGGAGCGGCGAGAATGGCCGCGGGTGTCCGGATGGATACGTTTCGCAAGATCCAGACGTTTTCTTTTTCGGATATTGACCGGTTTTCCACAGGTTCCCTGATTACCCGTGTGACAAATGACATTACGCAGATTCAGGCATTTACCCAGACACTTCTTCGCGGCTTCTTCCGCAGTCCCATTATGCTGATCGGTGCGCTGATCATGTCTTTCAAACTGAACCCTGACATTGCGTGGGTGATTTTGATCGTTCTTCCTTTTCTTGCACTGGCCACATTTCTGATTATAAAAACGGCTTCTCCCCGCTATACTCGGATGCAGGAGCAGATCGATACACTGAATACGGGGATTGGTGAGGCGATTACCAATGAAAAGGTCATCAAATCCTTTGTTCGTGAGGAACATGAAAAGGGGAAATTTAGGGTTATTAACGAAAAGCTGATGGATAAGACCATTCATGCATTAAAAATGATGATCTTGATGCAGCCGGTTTCTGCTCTTGCAATTAATGTGACAACTTTGGTTGTTGTATGGATTGCAGGACGGCAGATTATGGTTGGAAATATGGAAATCGGAACGCTGACGGCGTTTATTACGTATCTTTCTCAGGTATTGACTGCTCTGAATTTCCTGGCAAATATCTTTTTACAGGGAACCCGTGCGGCTGCCTCTGACCGCCGTATTACGGAGATTATGAATACGGTGCCGGATATTCGTGATGCAGAGACGGAAGGGACGGAAGAGATGAAAATGATGAAAGAGATGAATAATAAGATCAACTCTGGTTCCATCGAGTTTCGTGATGTGTCGTTCCGTTATTTCAAAGATACCGCAATTCCTGTGCTGGACCATGTAAATGTGAAGATTCATTCCGGTGATTTTATTGGTATTATTGGTTCTACCGGTTCTGGCAAGACTACGCTGGTTTCCCTGATTCCCCGTCTGTATGATCCTGATGAAGGAGAAGTTTTTGTGGATGGTGTAAATGTACGGGAACTGTCTCTTTATGACCTGCGTGAGAGCGTTTCGGTTGTTTTGCAGAAAAATACACTGTTTTCCGGTACGGTGGCAGAGAATCTGCGCTGGGGTAATGAACATGCCACAGAAGAGGAACTTGTAGCTGCCTGCAAAATTGCACAGGCGGATGGTTTTATCCGTTCCTTCCCGGATGGTTATGAGACAGAGATTGGTCAGGGCGGCGGTAATCTGTCCGGTGGTCAGAAACAGCGAATCTGTATTGCCCGTGCCCTTTTGAAAAAGCCCCAAATTATGATTTTGGATGATTCCACCAGTGCGGTGGATACTGCAACGGATGCCTGCATCCGCAAGGCATTTCGGGAGCAGCTGCCGGATATTACAAAGCTGATCATTGCTCAGCGTATTTCCTCGGTTATGGACGCAGATAAGATTATCGTAATGGATAAAGGTGCCATTGTGGCATATGGAACCCATGATGAACTGATCCACAGCTGCACGACTTATCAGGAAATTTATTATTCTCAGAAAGATCGAGAAGAAGAAGCAGATAAAGAAAAAGCAGGTAAAGAAGAGCAGGAGAGTCAAGCTAAAGAGAACAACGGAAATAGTCAGATAAGTCGAGAAAACGAGAATGGCAGAAAACAACGAAACGATATAGGGGCAGACAAAGATAGAAACAGCCAGCAAAATAAAAACGGGGAGGGATTGGACCATGAATGAAACGCGTGCCGCGCGTATTGAAGCGAAATACAGCGGAGTGAAATCCGGTGGACAGAAGAGTCAGATGGATGTGGGCCGAAATTCCGGCCGTGACCGGGCTTTGAAAGTTTCCGGCAAACCGAAAAATCTGAAAATATCCATTATTCGTCTGATAAAGTATCTTTCCCATGAAAAAGTACTGATTGCGGCAGCGATTTTCTGCTCGGTTATCTATACGATTTCTACGTTGATTGCTTCGTATCTGCTTCGCCCCATCATTAATAAATTTATCTATTATGATGCAGCCGAATCCAATCTGTCTGATCTGACAGCAAGAATTTCCGGGCTTACGTCCTGGCTGATTTTTCTGGCGGTTATTTACGCGGTTTCCGTGTTTACTCAATGGCTGCAGCAGCGGCTGATGCTTCAGGCTTCTCAGCGCACCCTTGTGCGGATGCGTTCCGAGCTTTTTGCAAAACTTCAGAGTCTGCCGGTGCGGTATTTCGATACCCATGCGGCGGGAGATATTATGTCCCGTTTTACCAATGATGTGGATACGATTGGGGAAATGCTCAATACGACGTTGATTCAGATTATTTCAGGTGCGATTACCATTGTAGGAACCATTGTGCTGATGCTGTATACCAATCCCATTCTTGGCGGGATTACCATTATTGCTACGCCGCTGTTTACCTTCCTTAGCAAAACCATTATGAAGAAGGGGCGCAAGGCTTATACGCAGCAGCAGAAGAACCTGGGTATGATCAATGGTTTTACGGAAGAAACCATTTCCGGGCAGAAGGTGGTTAAGGTTTTTAATCATGAAGAGATTGCCTGTGACGAATTTGCGTATCTTAATGAGAAACTGCGCTGTTCTCAGGAGGAAGCACAGTTTCGCTCGGGTATATTAGGGCCTGTGACACACCAGCTCTGCAATATGGTTTATGCGCTGTCTGCCTGTGTGGGTGGTGTGCTGGTTGCCACAGGGAACTTTGATCTGGGCGGGCTGACGGTGTCTTTGAATTATACAAGGCAGTTTAATCGTCCCATTAACGAAGTTTCCATGCAGATGAATACTGTTTTTGCTGCGCTTGCCGGTGCGGAGCGTGTCTTTGAAGTGTTGGATTCTGAACCAGAAGAGCCGGATACAGACATTATGCAGCTGAAGGAGATTAAAGGTCATGTGGTGCTGGAGCATGTGAATTTTGGATATACTCCGGATGTGACTGTATTACGCGACATCTCCCTTTATGCAAAGCCGGGACAGAAAATTGCCTTTGTGGGTTCTACCGGTGCAGGCAAAACCACAGTAACCAACCTGTTATCCCGTTTTTATGATATTCAGGATGGAACCATCACCATTGACGGCGTGCCCATTGAAAAAATTGACCGTTCCTTCCTGCGTTCCAACATTGCCATGGTTCTGCAGGATACGCACCTTTTCACCGGCACTGTGCGGGAAAATATCCGCTACGGAAGATTGGACGCCACCGATGAGGAGGTCATCGAAGCGGCAAAAATCGCCTCCGCCCATTCCTTTATTGAGCATCTGGAGAAAGGCTACGATACAGTTCTTGAAAATGACGGTGCGAATCTTTCTCAGGGTCAGCGCCAGCTTCTGAACATTGCCCGGGCTGCCATTTCCAAAGCACCGATTTTGATTCTGGATGAGGCAACAAGCTCGGTAGATACCAGAACAGAACGGCATATTGAAGAGGGGATGGATGCACTTATGGAAAACCGTACCACACTTGTGATTGCTCACCGGCTTTCCACGGTTCGAAAATCCAACGCCATTATGGTGCTGGAAAAAGGCTGTATCATCGAGCGGGGAACCCATGAGGAACTTCTGGCCGTAAACGGGCGCTATGCAGATTTGTATCATGAAATTGTGGAACTGGAGTAAATAAATTTTTGTAACGATTCAGCAGGAATGATGAATGTCTGCTGAATAGGTCCAAGACAGTTCAGCTTCGGCTGAACTGTTATTTTTTTGTCTATTTTTTGCCTGTAAGAATAGGACTTACCGTTTCAGTTTTTGGATTTATATGGAAAACTTTAGCTAAAAGTTTATTTAAAACTCATAAAAAATATTTTGAATTGTGTATTCTGTAAGAAAAATAGAGACATTTTATGGATTAAAATGTTGTAAATTATATTAAAGAAACGAAAAAATAGTAAAAATAAAATAAAAAATAACCAAAAAACATTGCCCAAAATACAAAAATACATTATAATAGCACCTAAAAATTAGGGGAATTTAAGGCTTATTATTTTTATAACTGTTCAGAGTAAACAAAATTCTGAACAGTTGACTCATTTTTAAAGAAAGGAAGGTAACTATCAAGTTACAAAACTCTCATGCCGTGTATATTTCGGCACCACTATAAATCAATTCAGCATGAGAGTTCTGTAAAGCGGATGCACACATGCAGTAAACTGCATGGCGCGTGTACGAACCGCTCAGCGAGTGAGCGGTTCTAAATGGAAAGTGGTGAATATATAGAAAGGACTTCATATTATGGCAGAATGCAAATTCAACAAAGTTCTCGTTGCCAACCGTGGTGAAATTGCTATTCGTGTGTTCCGTGCCTGCTACGACCTGGAACTGCACACCGTTGCAATGTACTCCAACGAGGACACTTACAGCATGTTCCGTACAAAGGCGGACGAAGCTTATCTGATCGGCGAAAATAAATCTCCGCTGGGTGCTTATCTGGATATTCCGGCGATTATCAATCTGGCCAAACGCCGCAATGTGGACGCGATTCATCCTGGCTATGGCTTTTTATCAGAAAATGCTGATTTTGCCCGGGCATGTGAAGAAGCCGGGATTACATTTATCGGACCGCCTTCTACAATTCTGGCGCAGATGGGTGATAAACTGACCGCAAAAGCAATCGCTCATGCCTGCAATGTGCCCACAATTCCCGGTTCTACCGTGCCGTTAAAGGATGGCGAGGAAGCATTGGCAAAGGCGAAAGAATATGGCTTTCCCGTTATTCTGAAAGCAGCCGGCGGCGGCGGTGGACGTGGTATGCGCCGCTGTGACAGGGAAGAAGAAGTAATTCCTGCATTTGACCTGGTAAAAGGCGAGGCGAAAAAAGCTTTTGGCAATGAGGATATTTTCATTGAGAAATATCTGGTGGAGCCCAAGCATATTGAAGTTCAGATTCTGGGTGATAAGCATGGTAATGTGATTCATCTGTATGAAAGAGACTGTTCTCTTCAGCGCCGCTATCAGAAAGTTGTGGAATTTGCACCTGCATGGAGTGTACCGGAGGAAACACGCAAAAAGCTGTACGAAGATGCAGTAAAGGTTGCAAAGCATGTGGGCTATGTGTCTGCTGGTACGGTGGAATTTCTGGTAGATAAGAACGGCGGCCACTATTTTATCGAAATGAATCCCCGTATTCAGGTGGAACATACCGTTACCGAACAGGTAACCGGTGTGGATCTGGTGCGTGCACAGATTCTTATTGCGGAAGGTCATCCGCTGTCACATCCGGAAATCGGTATCACCAGCCAGGATTCCGTGCATTTGAATGGTTATGCTCTTCAGTGCCGTGTAACCACCGAAGATCCTGCCAACAATTTTGCTCCTGATACTGGTAAAGTAACTGCTTACCGTTCCGGCGGCGGCTTCGGCGTTCGTCTGGACGGCGGTAATGCCTATGCCGGTGCAGTGATTTCACCTTATTATGACAGCCTTCTGGTAAAAGTGACCTGCTGGGACAATACTTTCCAGGGCGTATGCCGTAAAGCGGCCCGCGCCATCAGTGAAGAGCATGTCCGCGGTGTAAAGACCAATATTCCATTTGTTACCAATATTCTGGCACACCCCACGTTCCTGGCGGGTGCCTGTCATACCAAGTTTATTGACGAGACACCGGAACTTTTTGAAATCAGTACCGCACGTGACCGTGCCACAAAGATTCTGAAATATATTGCTCAGATTCAGGTGGATTCTCCCACTGCAGAACGTCAGCAGCTGGATATTCCCAGATTTCCACCTTATGAAAATACACCGCCCAAGTCTGTGGGTCTGAAGCAGATGCTGGACAGTCAGGGACCGGAGGCTGTGAAAAACTGGGTACTGGATCAGAAGAAACTGCTGATTACCGATACCACCATGAGAGATGCTCACCAGTCCCTGTTATCCACTCGTGTGCGTACCAGAGATATGGTAAAAGGTGCTGCAGGTACTGCTGAAATCCTCAATGACTGCTTCTCACTGGAAATGTGGGGCGGTGCTACCTTTGATGTGGCATATCGTTTCCTTCATGAATCTCCCTGGGAACGTCTGCGTCTGCTGCGGGAAAAGATTCCTAATATTCCTTTCCAGATGCTGCTGCGCGGTGCCAACGCCGTAGGTTATGCCAACTATCCGGACAACCTGATCCGGGCATTTATCCGGGAAGCTGCCAAAGGCGGCATCGATGTGTTCCGTGTATTTGACTCCCTGAACTGGCTGCCGGGCATGGAAGTTGCCATGGATGAAGTTCTGAATCAGGGCAAACTGTGTGAAGGAACCATTTGTTACACTGGTGATATTATGGATCCTGCCCGTGATAAATACACCCTGAAATACTACGTGGATATGGCAAAAGAACTGGAAAAACGTGGTGCGCACCTGCTTTGTATCAAGGATATGTCCGGTTTGTTAAAACCCTATGCAGCAAAGAAACTGGTATCCACCCTGAAACAGGAGATTGGACTGCCCATTCACCTGCATACACATGATACTTCCGGCAATCAGGTGGCAGCTTATCTTATGGCTGCGGAAGCAGGTGTGGACATTGTGGACTGTGCCATCGACTCCATGTCCTCCATGACCAGCCAGCCTTCCATGAACGCGGTAGTTTCCGCTTTACAGGGACAGGAACGCGACACCGGTCTGAATGTTCAGAAACTCCAGAAATTATCCGATTACTGGGCAGATGTTCGTCTGCGTTATTCCTCCTTCGAAGCAGGAATCAAGAATCCGTCCACCGATATTTACCGTTACGAAATGCCTGGCGGACAGTATACCAACCTTAAGAGTCAAGTGGAAAGTCTGGGACTGGGACATAAATTTGAAGCAGTTAAAGAAATGTACAAAACTGTTAATGAAATGCTGGGTGATATCGTGAAAGTAACTCCTTCCTCCAAGATGGTAGGCGATCTGGCGATCTTTATGGTACAGAACGAGCTGACACCTGAAAATATCGTTTCCAGAGGCGAGGCACTTACCTTCCCGGATTCCGTAGTCAGCTATTTCAAAGGCATGATGGGACAGCCTGCGTGGGGATTCCCCGAAGACCTGCAGAAAGTAGTTCTGAAAGGAGAAGAACCCATCACCTGCCGTCCCGGCGAATTACTGGATCCCATTGACTTTGACAAAGCCCGGGAAGAAGTTCGCAAATTCTATCCCAGCGCCGATGATCATAATGTGATTTCCTGGTGTCTGTATCCCAAGGTAGTAGAAGACTTCTACAGACACCGCAAAGAATACGGCTATATCATGCGCATGGGCAGCCACGTATTCTTCAACGGTATGGCCATGGGCGAAACCAATAAGATTAACATCGAAGACGGTAAGACCCTGGTAATTAAATATCTGGGACTGGGCGATCTGAACGAAGACGGAACCCGCAATGTGCATTTTGAGCTGAACGGCATGCGCCGCGAAGTAGCCGTACCCGATAAAACCGCACAGGCTACCGCGCACCATGTTACTTTAGCAGACCCCGAAGACAAGAGTCAGGTAGGTGCATCCATCCCTGGTATGGTATCCAAAATCACAGTTAAACCCGGTGAGAAAGTGGAAGAAAATCAGGTACTGGCAGTTATCGAGGCCATGAAGATGGAAACCAGCGTAGTGGCACGAATGGCAGGCGTAGTGGACGAGATTCTGGTGAAAGAAGGAAGCAACGTAAAAGCCGGAGAACTGTTGATTACCATTAAATAAATATAAAGTTTACCTTCTAAAACAAAAAAGGAGTGTTTTCATGCAGCGAAAACACTTCTTTTTTACTTTTCAGATACACTCTGGTACTACAGCGAACTTTTTAAGTATTATTTGAATTTTTATAAAAAACGTAAATGGCGGAATTACAGAGCCACATTGCTAAGGAGACCTTTGGTCAAACGTCGGCACTTAACGAGCGGCTTTCTGCAAAGAAAGACGAGAGTTTAGTGTCCGTTACGTTTGGGCAGAGCGAGAGCGCGTCTCCGTGTAATGTGGCTCTGTAATGGAGCCTTCAC
>JBGVFN010000035.1:0-7985 GCA_045121095.1 Lachnospiraceae bacterium
AATAATTTTTTCTTTCAAAGATACCATAATTTTGCAAAAACAGCAGTAACTTTATATACTTTTGTGCGAATAAGATTTTACTTTACAGAGCTGGTATTGACAGAGGATGGGAATTAGATTAAGATAGAAAAAAAGGCGAGAATGTTGTTACAGAGTGGATGAGATTCTGTTGAACTAGATGAAAAAACAGCAAGACATAAAAATGCCCTTGAAAAAGCTTGTTTTCAGAATATTCTGAAAAATATGTGCAAAAATAAGGAAAGTAGACCGCATAAATAAAGTTTTTTTGAAGGGGTAGAGTAGAAATGAAGTTTTAGCCCGTAAGGGCATTGACACAATTCTCGCTGATTTTTCTTACTCATGCTTTTTTCTCGTAGAAATGAAGTTTAGCCCGTAAGGGCATTGATACAAAATCCGTTTTGACATATTGTCACTTCCTTTCTTTGTAAAAATGTAAAAAGACCATTAAGAAAGTCAGGGAGCCGATTGATTGCTCCGAAGACTCTTTTAATGGTCTTTTTTATTTGGGAATAGCTGTCATTTAAGAACAGCTATCAGAGGAAATGGAATTTAAATTGGTGAAAGTCAATAAAATTTGTTAAATAGCAAAATATACCGCCAGCTACCAACGTGAATGGGTCAGGCAGCCATATTCCACATCATGTTCCGATTCACGAAGCACCATGGCCTTTTATACATCTTTTACATATGGTCCATATCAGATTTGATCCACTATGACTCATTTTGTATCTTCCGAAAATCATTGTTCACAAGTTTTAATTGCTTTACCTAAGCGGAGATGCCTGCTGATGCAGATCTCGCCTATTGGAGTCTATCAGAAAAAGTTGATTGTTTCACAAGAAAGATTGACGAGGCTCCAAAATAAGATTAAGATAAATGCGGAAAATAGGCAAGTATTTCTTTCTATTCACAAAAGGTGAGGAAGGAAACGTTCTATCCACGAAAGATGAAGAAAGAAAATTACACAAAGGAGCGATTTTGTATGTGGTTCGTATTTGCATTATTGTCCGCAATTTTTGCGGCGCTTACTTCCATTCTGGCAAAAGTCGGTATTGATGGAGTCAATTCAAATTTAGCAACGGCTATCCGAACAGTGGTTGTGGTGATTATGGCCTGGGGAATGGTTTTCCTGACCAATACACAGGCAGGTGTTTTGGAAATCAGTAAAAAGAGCTGGCTGTTTTTGATCTTATCTGGTCTGGCAACCGGTGCGTCCTGGTTGTGTTATTACAAAGCGCTGCAAATGGGAGAAGCTTCCAAAGTTGTTCCCATTGATAAATTAAGCGTAGTAATTACTTTAATTCTGGCATTTGTATTTCTGCATGAAAAATTCACATCTAAATCTTTGATTGGATGTATTCTGATCGTTGCAGGAACATTGCTTATGGTTTTATAGGATGAGAATCCCCCAGTGTACAAAGCAATATATGGTTGTACATTGGGGGATTTTTTGGAATGCGCACGGCAAAAAAAACGGTTCAGCCTCTGCTGAACCGTTTTCGCAATACTTACATAAAGTTTACAGTTTCTGAAGGAAATTTAAAAGTGCTGCAAACTGTTCTTCATTCAGTTTAGAAGCATTTTTAATGAGTTCCACCTGTTCTTCTGTTAAAGAAATATCGTCGGAAGAGTCTTCCAGAAATAGTTGTGATAATGTAATGCCAAATGCACTGCAGATTTTCTCCAGAGAGGGAATGGTCGGCAGTGTATTTTTTCGATACCAGGAAGAAATCGTGGATTGTGTCAGGCCGGATTTTTCAGCCAGATGGCACTCGGTCCAGTTTCGTTCCTGTCTAAGTTCTACGATTCTGTTTAATACGTCCAAATGTGTCACCACCATATGCTTATGAATGTATCTATTATAGTCCGGAAAAGCGTAATATTTTATATTTATTTGCGTATTTAAAAAGCGAAAATACGAATAAACGATAAAAAAATACGAAAGATTATTTCTGGTCTGTTTTCTGCAGCGGTATTTTCTCAGATTGTGCTTCTTGTGCCTGGACTTTTTCCTTTGTTATTTCGATCAGGGAAACCAGATTTTTCAGACTTTCCTCTGCCAGGGGAAGATATTCTTTATCTAATGTATTTAAAATCATCTGTGCGGAAGATTCCGGCGTGTTGGCATTGTCAATGCCCAGAAGAATATAGTCTGCGGAAACACCCAGAGTAAGACAGAGTTTTAAAAGGGTGGCGATGGACATTCCACGATGTCCGGCTTCAATATATCCCATGTGTAAAGTTGAAATATCCAGTTTTTCTGCCAGCTGTTCTCTGGTTAGTTTTTTAGAATAACGAACTTCTTTTACTCGTTGTCCAATTTGTATATTAATATCCTTTTTAATCGGATCCACCTCCCGCTCATATATATTCCGTGTATTGGCTCATGGATTTTTGAAAAAGAGTTTAAGATCATATGCCCTTTCGTATACACGAGGGCATGGTCAGCCTTTTTATAATCTGCCTCTCAATAAATATCCGAAGAGATTTGTCCCATGTACTTTTAAATGAACACAAAACTTGTAGTTCATTTTAAGTATTACCAGAAGTTAAAACAATTTACTTGAAGTAATTTTAAATAATAACTAATAGTAATATAAAATTGTAATTTTCTGAAAAAAGCTGTTTAAAAGTTTATAAATATGACAATATATACTTTCAAAATCCACCGTTTTTATTTCTTTTCCCTTGACAAATAAAAAATATGTGATATAGTTTGATTGTCAAATGATTTGAAATAATTAATATTTGAAAATACAAACATTAAAATTTCAAATAATTAAAAATACAAAAAATTTGACATAAAAACAAAAAGAAACATAAGACTGCAAAGGATTCTTTGCAGTATCAGTCGGGCCAATCGGCAGATCTGGCTGTCAGGCTGATCAGGAGAAAATACTATGGTAGGAAAAGTTTGTGGAACCGGTTCTTATGTTCCGGCACATTATCTGGATAATGATGATCTGTCCAGAATGGTGGAAACCAATGATGCGTGGATACAGGAACGAACCGGTGTCATCAGACGGCATATTATCCAGGAGGATACCACCGTATCCATGGCAGCAGAGGCAGCACGCCGGGCACTGGAAGATGGAATGGTGAGTGCGGAGGAGATTGACCTGATTTTGGTTACGACCTTCACTTCTGAAGTCCTGCTTCCCTGCGCAGCCTGCGAAGTACAGAGAGAATTGGGGGCAGTTCATGCCACCTGTTTTGATCTGAATGCGGCCTGCACTGGCTTTGTCTTTGCATGGAATACTGCCCAGGCTTATATGGCATCCGGTCTGTATCGGTGCGTTTTGATCATCGGTGCGGAAAGTCTTTCCAATTTTGTAAACTGGAAAGACCGCGGTACCTGCATCTTATTTGGTGATGGAGCAGGCGCAGTTGTTCTTCGGGCAGAAGAAGGAGAGAATCTTCCATTTGTAACCCATTCCGATGGAGCAAAAGGAAAGGCCCTGACCTGCCTCAGCCGCCATCGAAAGGGCTGGACAGCAGAACAGGAGCAGCAGCAGGAACTGGAAAATCCTTCTTTTATTCAGATGGATGGACAGGGTGTGTTCCGGTTTGCAGTAAAAAAAGTTCCGGAAGCCGTAGATGAGGTACTGGAAAAGGCACAGATGACCATGGAAGATGTGGATTATTTAATCCTGCATCAGGCCAATCGGCGCATTGTGGAAGCCGTTGCCAAACGTCTGAAAACGGATATTGGCAAATTTCCCATGAATCTGCAGGAGTATGGAAATACTTCCTCTGCCAGTATTCCCATTTTGCTGGATGAAATGAATCGGCAGGGAAAACTGCAGAAGGGGCAGAAATTGATACTGGCCGGATTTGGTGCCGGACTTTCCTGGGGCGCAAGCCTTGTGGAATGGTAACTGTAAATATATGGAACAGTTACAAACATTAAAAAGTAGAAGAAAAAATAAGTAAAAACGAAATGAACCGAAGAAAGGAAATAAAATTATGTTAGAAAGAATTAAAGAAATCGTAGTAGAAGCATTAAACGCAGACGCAGATACATTAACAGCAGAAACATCTTTTAAGGAAGATCTGGGTGCAGATTCTCTGGATCTGTTTGAAATGGTTATGACTTTTGAAGAAGAATTTGGCGTAGAAATTCCCGCAGAAGATCTGGAACAGATGGTAACTGTTGGTGATGTTGTAAAATATCTGGAAGAACATAAATAAGATATTGAAGGAAGAGCTGTTACAGTAAGAATTGTTACAGTGAGAATTGTTACAGTAAGACTAGAGAAGCAAGAGGTTTGACTCCATGAAAACAAAAATAACCGAAATTCTGGGCATTGAGTACCCGATTATTCAGGGCGGAATGGCCTGGGTGGCAGATTATCATCTGGCAGCGGCTGTTTCTGAGGCTGGCGGACTGGGGCTGATCGGTGCGGCAAGTGCGCCTGCTGACTGGGTACGCGAGCAGATCAGAGAAGCAGCAAAATTGACTGATAAACCCTTTGGTGTGAATATTATGCTGCTGAATCCTCATGCAGATGAGGTGGCAAAGGTAATCGTGGAAGAAGGCGTGAAAGTCGTTACGACTGGTGCCGGTTCTCCGGAAAAATATATGAAAATGTGGAAAGAAGCAGGGGTAAAGGTAATTCCTGTGGTGGCTTCTGTGGCAGTAGCAAAACGTATGGAACGCTGCGGTGCAGATGCAGTAGTGGCGGAAGGCTGTGAATCCGGTGGACACATTGGTGAAAGTACTACCATGACGCTGGTTCCCCAGGTTGTTGATGCGGTAAATATCCCTGTCATTGCTGCCGGTGGTATTGCAGATGGCCGCGGAATTGCAGCCGCATTTATGCTGGGTGCTTCCGCTGTGCAGATGGGAACACATTTTGTAGTAACCAAAGAAGCACAGGTGCATGAAAATTATAAAAACTGCATTTTAAAAGCAAAGGATATTGATACCCGCGTAACAGGTCGTTCAACAGGCCATCCCGTACGTGCATTGAGAAACCGTATGACCAATGTATACCTTCAGAAAGAAAAAGAAGGAGCTTCTTTTGAGGAACTGGAGCTGCTGACTCTGGGCAGTCTGCGAAAAGCAGTTGTGGAAGGTGATGTGGTAAACGGAAGTATGATGTCCGGTCAGATTGCCGGTTTGGTAAAGGAATCCATGACCTGCCAGGAATTAATTCAGAAACTGGTAAAAGAAACAGATGCGTTAATCGGAGGCAAAGGTTTTTATGAGTAAAATCGCTTTTCTTTTCCCGGGTCAGGGTGCTCAGGTGGCTGGCATGGGAAAAGATTTCTATGAACAGAATGAAACAGCCAGAACCATCATCGATCAGGCTTCTGAATTACTGGATCTGGATATGAAGGCCCTTTGTTTTGAGAAAAATGACCTGCTGGATCAGACAGAGTACACACAGGCAGCTATGGTAACCGTCTGTCTGGCCATGGAACAGGTGCTGGAAGAACGGGGACTGAAGCCGGATGTGACCGCGGGGCTGAGTCTGGGTGAATATTGTGCCATTGCCTGCGCCGGCGGAATGTCTGTGGAAGATGCCATTACCACCGTTCGCAAACGTGGTATTTTGATGCAGAATGCTGTTCCGGACGGAAAAGGCAGTATGGCAGCTGTTCTTGGTATGTCAGGAGAAGCAATCGAAGCAGCAATTCAGCCTGTGGAAGGTGCCAGCATTGCCAACTATAACTGTCCTGGACAGATTGTGATTACCGGCTGGAAAGAAAGTGTGGAACAGGCAGCAGCAGCTTTAAAGGAAGCCGGTGCAAGACGGGTACTTCCTCTGAATGTAAGCGGTCCTTTCCACTCACCCATGATGGAAGAAGCAGGAATGGCTCTCGGTGAAGTGCTGGAATCTGTTTCTGTAAATGAACTGAAAATTCCCTATGTGACCAATGTAACAGCAGAATTTGTTACAGACAGCAGCAAAATCAAAGATTTGCTGGCAAAACAGGTATCTTCCTCCGTAAGATGGGAGCAGAGCATCCGCGCTATGCTGGAACAGGGCGTAGATACTTTTGTGGAAATCGGTCCTGGAAAGACTCTGACAGGATTTCTTCGTAAAATTGACCGAAATGCCAAAGCATATAATGTTTCTGTCCTGGAAGATGTGGATAAGGTGGTAAGTGAATTATGTTAGATCAGAAAATTGCAGTAGTAACCGGTGCTTCCAGAGGAATCGGACGGGCCATTGCCTGTGCGCTGGCAGCAGAAGGTGCCACAGTGGTGATTAATTATAACGGTTCAGCAGATCGGGCTCAGGAGGTTAAGCAGGAAATTGAAGCCGCAGGAGGAACTGCGGAGGTACTTCAGTGTGATGTATCTGATTTTTCTGCCTGTGAAGCATTTATAAAAGAAGTAATTCAGAAATTTGGAAGAATTGATATTCTGGTCAACAACGCCGGAATCACCAAAGATGGTCTGCTGATGAAAATGTCAGAAGCAGATTATGATGCGGTTTTAAATACCAATTTAAAAGGAACCTTTAACTGCATCCGTTTTGCATCCAGACAGATGATGAAACAGCGAAGCGGCCGGATTATCAACATGGCATCTGTTTCCGGTGTTCTTGGAAATGCAGGACAGGCCAATTATTCTGCATCCAAAGCAGGTGTGATCGGTCTGACCAAATCCGCAGCCAGAGAACTGGCAGCCAGAAATATTACCGTAAATGCCATTGCCCCCGGTTTTATTCATACAGAAATGACCGCTGTTTTATCTGAAAAAGTAAAAGAAGGCGCAGTGGCACAGATTCCTCTGGGAACCTTTGGTGAAGTGGAAGATATTGCAAATGCAGTCGTATTTCTTGCCTCAGACAAGGCGCGTTACATTACCGGACAGGTTCTGTGCGTAGATGGCGGCATGGCCATGTAAGGAGTAGAACATGAAAAGAAGAGTTGTAGTAACCGGACTTGGTGCGGTAACACCCATCGGTAACACCGTGGACGAATTCTGGGATGGTATTCGAGCAGGAAAAGTAGGAATCGGTCCTATTACCCGATTTGATACCTCTGAATATAAAGTAAAAATTGCTGCAGAAGTAAAAGGATTTGTTGCAAAAGAGCATATGGATTTTAAAGCAGCAAAGCGAATGGAACCCTTTTCTCAGTATGCAGTGGCAGCGGCGAAAGAAGCATTTCAGGATGCAGGAATTGATATGGAACAGGAAAATCCCTATCGCGCCGGCGTTATTGTAGGCTCCGGAATCGGAAGTCTGCAGACTGTGGAGACCAATTACACCAAAATCGTGGAAAAAGGCCCTTCCAAAGTAAATCCTTTGATGGTTCCTTTAATGATCTCCAATATGGCAGCCGGTAATATTTCCATTCAGCTGGGTTTGAAAGGAAAATGTACCAACGTAGTAACTGCATGTGCCTCCGGCACCCATTGTATTGGTGATGCGTTCCGCGCCATTCAGTACGGTGATGCAGATATTATGGTGGCTGGCGGTGCAGAAAGTTGTATCTGCCCCAGTGGTGTGGCAGGCTTTACTGCGCTGACCGCTCTTTCCACCACAGAAGACCCTATGTGTGCATCCATTCCTTTTGATGAGAAACGAAATGGTTTTGTACTGGGTGAAGGTGCTGGTATTGTGGTACTGGAAGAACTGGAACATGCAAAAGCAAGAGGTGCACATATTTATGCAGAATTAGCAGGCTATGGTGCCACCGGAGATGCGTACCATATCACTTCTCCTGCAGAAGATGGAGAAGGCGCTGGTATGGCTATGAAGCTGGCCATGGAAGAAGCAGGCGTACAGCCGGAGCAGATTGATTACATCAATGCTCATGGAACCAGTACCCATCACAATGACCTTTTCGAAACAAAAGCTATTAAATTTGCACTGGGTGATGCCGCAGCTGATGTGGTAGTAAACTCCACCAAGTCCATGATCGGACATCTGCTGGGTGCTGCCGGCGGTGTAGAATTTGTGGTCTGCGTCAAATCCATTCAGGATGGATTTATCCATCAGACC
>JBGVFN010000036.1:0-32571 GCA_045121095.1 Lachnospiraceae bacterium
GGCCGCTGGTTTCCCTGTCAGCAATCAGCTGACGCCATTTATCAATATTTGTCATGGTAATATACCTCCCTGGATAGTTTCAGAAAGTATATCACATTTCTACGGTGTTTCCGATACGCCTTCTTTTGAAGCACTTACATTTTGTCTCACCTCATCTGCTTTTGATGGTTTTATTATACTTACCAGCTATAAATATGGCTAGCAAATCGCTTTGGAACTTTCGCAAATTTCTTTAACATAGCAAAAACACGCCGGTTTCCCGACGTGTTCCACTGATTTCATTCATATTTTTTTGCCACAACATGCATCGGCGCAAATAATCCAATGAGCCAAACAACAATCAATACATATTACATTCCAATATTTGTCCATGAGAGCTTCATCCTTACTCCATGTAGCTTTCAACAAACGATCCGACTGATTGACAGCTTGTACAATTTTGTCCCACCCTGCACCTTCCACTGCATTGCAAAACTCCAGGGCTACCTCCGAATTTGGAATAAAAACTTCCTGCGCACTATAATCATACCCCAGATAACCAAGATGAATCAGCAAGGTTAGTACATCATCCGCTGTGCCAAACGTTGTCATATCATTACTAAATTTTCCAGTATTAATTTTTATATGGCTGCCGGCCAGCAGTTCGATTACTTTGTCCTTGAGCCCATTGAAATTCATGACAATATAATTACGTAATGCTTCAAAAGTTTCCGTCTGGTTCCAGTAACTGTCAAAACTCTTACTAAGCATAGCACTGACACCCGATCTGGGACTGTATACATGCTCCACACTTTCAAATTTGTAGCCATCATACCAGCGTCTTGTTTCTTCAAAATCCACATTGTACTGAACACACAAATCCCGAACCTCAGATTCCGTAAATCCTACAAACTCTGCAAGCTGCTTCGGATTTGTCATGGAAAATTCATCAAACATATTCAGGGCAGAATGCGACCCATACTTTTTGATTGGAAGAATTCCTGTCATAGTCAGCCCATTTATTCACACCGAATTATTCTTCAAATTCTATAACTGGACCTGCTAAAAATCGAGTTGCTGTCTTGACTCCCAGTCGATCTACTTTACATCGTTCCTTTTGTTCCCGATAACCCAATACAAATTTGAATACAAATCCCATTAAAGCACCCATGTACTGACTTTGCACTCCAGTAAATTGAAAGTCTTTATTTGGTTTTTTCTTTCTTGTATAAATAGTAACAAGGGATTTAACAGGAGGAACTCCCATATCATTAGCAAACGCAATATTGCTCATTGTTATGGGATTTTTAATTGTCTCCATACAAAAATCCCAAAGTTCTCCGGAATTTACAAAAGGAGAAGCATTCTTATATGTTTCTGCAAATTTTTCATTAATTTTAAGAATTATATCATTTGTTTTCATATACGCCTCACATAACCTACATTTTTTTGATAGTTTTATTATATGGTGGTTATGTTTATTTGTCAATATAAACCCATGTTTTTTTGTTGGTTTTGATTGAGGTATAACAGCTTCAAATTTTTTCGTCCCCTTTATCCTTTTACGGCATCATCCATCTGGATATAGTGGGTCAGTATTGGGATATTTTTTGACACGGTTTCCTGCAATCAGTTTTCATGATTTTACCGGATTATAACGGATGATTTCGTTGCAAATCTGTTGCAGGAATCAAAAATCCTATATTAAACACCAGAAAACTCTTCAATCACACATTGATGTTTTTTACTTTTCTCATCATAATTAATCCCAACCAATAAAATATTCCCGGAATACTCCTCCAGTCCCTTCACATACTTGCGTTCTTTAATCTGAGCAATAGCACTTTCTGCGGATTTATTCCATTTCAATTCAATAATCATAGCCGGTTTATCCGGACAATTTTTCCTCGGAAGATAGACAATATCCGCATATCCTCTCCCTGTTTCTCATCTTCTCCAGTACGATGATCGATTCCCACACACACATCTATTTTTCTACTAAAATTGCTTGGCTTCATCTTTATCCGGCTGAAAAAATACCTCTATATGATACCATATACCCCAAAAAGCTGCCGTTCTAATCAAACTCGATTAAAAAGACAGCTTTTTGTGAATAACAGATGAATTGTGATTTTTAAATTCCCAGAATCATTCTGGGCAGCCAGAGGGATATTTCAGGAACAAAAGTAGTAATCAGGAGTACAGGAATCCATGCAAATAATATGTACTGCATAGTAGGTTTTATTGCTTCACCAACCGGAGCTTTTGCTACCTGTGCGCCGAAATAGAGCATCGGGGCTGTAGGGGGAGTTACAAGGCCCATTCCCAGGTTAACACCCATAATCGCTGCATAGTGTACAGGGTCAATACCAATGCTTGTTGCGATAGGGAGAAGAAGAGGTGTACTTAACAGAATCGCACTTCCGTCATCCATCAGCATGCCAAGCACGATCATAACCAAATTCAGCATCAGGATAATAATAACTCTGTTATCGGTCAAACTCATAACCCGGTTCAGCAGCATATCCGGCACACGTTCGGTGGTGAGGATTCTGGCAAATAACTGACAGCTCATAAGCATCATCATAACTGCACCTGCAGATGCTGCTGCATCTACCAGTGTTTTACCCATATTCTTAAATTTCATACCCTTGTAGAAACAAATTGCTACAGGAACACAATATACTGCAGCTACAGCAGCAGCTTCCATAGTTGTCATAAAACCACCGTAGATACCGCCAAGGATAATCACAGGCATAAATAATGCAGGAACTGCATAACCAGTACGTTTCATTACCGGCTTAAAACTCATATCATATTTCTGACATGGAGCTTCCTGAATACTTTTTACTTTGCGAACCTGGAAGTACTGTACAATACAGAACAGTGTTGCCACCATAATACCAGGAACAATAGTAGCCAGGAAGCAGGCCAGTACAGAAGTACCGGAAGACCATGCATATAAAATCTGTGCTGCTGAAGGGGGAATCAGCAGACCTAATACGCTGGAGCTTGCGAGCAGTGCTGCAATGATACCATCAGGATATCCCCTATCTTTTAACTTAGGAGCCATAATGGAACCGACAGCAGACAATGTAGCTGCGGAGCTACCGGAAATAGCACCAAAAACAGCACATACTACAACCGTTACAGCACCAAGACCAGTTTTAAACCGTCCAATAAACTGTTCTATAAATCCAACCAGTGCATCACCAATTTTTCCTTCACGGATAATACCACCAGCAATCATAAACAACGGGATACATAATAATACAAGACTTCCGATCTTACTGTAACCTGCAGGAATTAAAAAATCTGGAGAATAATCGAGGAGTATTACCAGAACAATAGTGATACCGGAAAATGCAAAAGGAACTGGAACACCCGCCACTAAAAGTGCTGTTAACACAATAAGAGAAATAATTACAACCGCTTCTGCACTCATTATTTAACATCCTCCTCTCTCTCTTTTCCTTCTTTCCTGCCACGGAATAGAAGAATGGTATCTTCAACAGCATACATCAAAGAATAAAATGCCATTAATACATATCCGATTGTTAATGCAGATTGTCCCCAGAGAAGAGGCATTCGCCATACAGTACCAACAGCTTCTCTCTGACTTGCATAAATAAAATAATCTACGCCCCAGAAAGCTAAAATAACTGCAATAGCCAGTGTAATCCAGGAAACGATCACGCGTGAACATTCTAATTTACGGCCTTTCAGGATCAGTCCTATCATGTCTGCACTGATATGTTCCTTTTGATACATGCAGTAAGAGCCGCCAATGAAATACATCCACATGGCAAATAAAATTACAATTTCATCATAACCAAGGAAATCTTTTACTAATACATAACGCATTAATACTTCTACCACAAAAATCATACAGCAGACTATACAGCAAATAACCAGTATAATTTCCTGTATTCTTAACAGAAGCTTCCACAGAGTATTCTCACGAAAGCCCAGAAATTTATCAACCATAAGTACCTCCTGATAAAATCCTATTTGCGACAAAACCTTATTTATATGACAAAATTTCATTTGTAACAAAATCTTGATCATAAAATGTATTACGGCATCTTTGGATCTTTAAGATCAGATCAAAAATGCCGCAAACTTTTTACTGTTTCAATTCCAGTGACTTACCAGCCCATGTCAGCATAAACAGCTTTCTTGATATCTTCCCCTAATGTTTCGAATACAGTGTCCCATGTATTGTCACGAACATGATCTACGATAACAGATAACTGTTCATCACTGATATCTACGATTTCTACACCATGTTCTTTCAATTTCTGCATATTTTCTTCATCATTCGCTTCAGCACGATCAAAGCTAAGCAAAGCTTCTTCGGTAAATGCATTATAAAGGACTTCCTGATATTCTTCAGACAGGCTGTTCCATGTATCCTGATTAATCAAAGCTACGTTATTTTCCATCAGACAATTAACAGGATACAGATATTTAATTACATCTCTGAATCCTACATAATTTAATTCTGCTGTTCCGCCCAGCCAGCCATCACATACACCAGTCTGCATTGCTGTATAAAGGTCACTGTAGCTGATCGTAACGGTAGGGAATCCCTGGCAGTCTACAATCAGGCGGTTTGTTTCAATAGCCGGAACACGAAGCAGCAGACTCTTGGACGCCTTGGGATCCAGCATATTAGGTTCTTCTTTAACAGTAGCGATCTGTACAAAGCCTTCTACGAAAATACCCATTGGTTTCATATTCTTTTCTTCAATGACTTTTTCGTAAATACTGTATGTATTAGATCCTTCACTGAATACCTGACGAGCTTCTTCATAATTGGTAAACAAATAAGGAATGTAAACCATTTCCAGACGCTGATCGTAGTTTCCTGGTAAAACCTGTAATGTGATATCTACAGTTCCCATGGAACATTCTTCAAACATGGTCGTGTAATCACCTAAAACACTATCTGTATAAATGTCCAGTTTCAGGCCGCCATTGGTTTCTTCTTCAATTTTCTCTGCAATACGATACAGAGCTTTGGTAGTCTGATGATCATCATTTTGCTGTCCATTTACTCGTAATACAACTGTTTCTCCAGACTTGCTGGAACCATTGGAACCAGATCCGCAGGCAGTTACAGACACAAGCATAAGAACTGCAAGCATCACAGCCATTATTTTTTTCATATTTACCTTCCTTTCATTTAGAGGGGAGAGTTTTCAACTCCAACAATATCGGAAACTATACCGTCAGGAATCGGATTTCATTTATGGTGATGTCTGCGTTAGCAGACATTTCCATTTACTATTTAATACCAGTATTTACATATCTCAGCAGTTCTTCTTTACTCATACCTGCGATACCAAGGCCTTCTGCATCACGACCTTCTTTACGCCAGTCTTTTCCATGAACTACATTGATAATATCAATAAAACCATTTGTCAGAGGCATGGATACTCCAACCAGTTCTGCAATTGCAGCCCACGGTACCAGACCAAAAGGAATATCTTCTGTCAGATAACGGCTGTTAATGTCATTCGGGCCACAAATTGGTGTCAGACCAATGCTGCCATGACCTGCTGCATACAAATCTTCCCATTTCCATTCATAATCTTCATCTTTTCCGCTGAAATCTTCCATGGGACGAAGGTTATATCCTAAGACTTCACCAATTGCTTTTCTTTCTTTATCCATTGCAATATTTAATTTGCAGGCAGAAGGGGTCCAGCCATCTTCATACAGGAAGAAATTAACCCAGGGACTTTCGATGCGGCTGATATTAAACAGAACCGGACCAGCATGCCAGTCAGGGTTTACAATTGCAAGGCCACATTCCAGAACGTCTGTGTAAATCTTTTCAAAGGGGAACAGATCTTCACGCATTTCATCGATCAGCTCTGGTCCTTTGGAAGCAGGCAGAAAAGCGATATTGATGGGATTACGTCCAAATACATTTACCTTACCGGAACCGGGAGCTGTCAAACGTGCATCATAAGGAAGATTGTTTGCATCAGCAAATACAGGGCAATCCGGATCATCACCAAATTCTTTTTTCAGAACCAGTGCAGAAAAAGCACCAGGGAAAGTTACTACGATCTGATCTTTGTGAAGATGCCCTTTAAGAAGTTTTGCATAACCTGAATGAGCAAATGCAGGCGCTACGATACAAACATAACGGCATCCTTCTACTGCTTTTGCAATATCGTCCGTAACCATGTTCAGTTCTGCAATACCGTTAAAAACGCCAGCACATTCAATTTTACCAGTTTCAAAAACTTTTTTCATATTGTCTTTGAACTGAGGCATTTCGTACAGATTTACAGTGTGTCCCTTAAGGGTGAATTCAGCTGCCATTGTATGAGCGCCATTACCGCCGCCCAGAACTGCAATTTTCTTAGGTGTCATAATTAAGTCCACTCCTTTTATTTATTTTCAACTGCTTTGTTGTTGATATAAATATACCTTATTTGGAGTGAAATCTTCTACGTACACACAGGTGGAATTCCAATAGTATTTTTTTGCATTTTTTCCTATTTTTTATAGGAAAATCGTCTTTTTTGTTAAATAATTACCAATATTTGTTTTTCTTTAGATACATATATACGTTATTTCATACATATGTTTTCTCAAAAACAGTATGTTATCAGAGCACTATTACCACCCATTCTTTTAACTAAGAATTTCAGATTAGCTTTCTTCGTATAATCAACAAATACAATGCAATTACTTTACTAAAATCATGCAAATCCAGTCCATAAAGTTCTTTGATCCTGTCAAATCGATATAGCAGAGTACTTTTATGAATGTGCATATCTTTAGCAGTCTGTGAAAAATTAAATTTAGAACGACACCAGCAGATTACCAACTCTGCAATTTCATCGCTGTTTTTTGCGTTCATCATTTTTTCAAACCTTTCGGCCCACAATTTGTCGCATAGTTCATCCGAAAGGTTCACAGCCATTTGTTCCAACATCAAATCCTCTACATCCAGAATTTTTCTCAAGGAAATATCCCATGCCGCCTGAACCCGCAAGGCAAAAAGTGCGTCCTCGTAAGAGGCTTTCAGTGTTTCAACAGAATCAGCTTCTTTTCCCATTCCAATCCATATATAGAACCTTCCCGGTGCAGCTCTCTCCTGAAGTTTCATGCATTTTCCAGCAAGTTCTATAATTGTTTCCTCTTCCAGTTCATTACGCACTTTTGCCATAATAACATATTCTTCGGTATCATAAGCGGCCACGATATCCTGACGATTCGAAAAAACAGATGACAAATATTCCATAATATGATTCTGCCTCTGAATTTTTTCAGCCTGAGATAGATTTCTTTCATCATTGTGTGCAACTCTTATAATAAGGACTTTCCTTCTCTCACCGAGATTAAATCCCAGTTTCCAGGCACTGTCCTTAATTACTGCAATATCTCTTGTATGCCTGTCAAATGTGGTAATTTCCTGAATCAGATTCTTTTTTTCATTATCTCTTTGAATTGTTGTTAACTGCTGACTCTGAAAATCCAGGAAAAGCTTTGACAGTTGCTGTATCAAAGCTGCATACTGAGACGTTTCTTCGGGAGAACCGGTAATACCAATTGTTCCAATTGGTACATCATCCATACAGATTGGAAGCGTCATGCCTGGCTTTGTCCCCTCCATTTCCTCTGCTTCCCTGTCTCCGTGGTACATAATCTTCCCCGTATGTATTACATCCAAAGAAGCTTCATGCAGAGTACCAAGTCTCGTACTATCACTGCTGGCCAATACGAGTCCTTCTGCATCGGTTATCAGTATCTGATGTCCAATAATCGCACTGGTAGAGATAACCAGTCTGTTACAAAATTCTTCGCTTAATATGGATTCTATTCTCATCTTTTCACCGCCTATGGATATCTGTTTCCAACACAATAAATAATTTTTATCTATCAATTATTTTACTTTTTTTATTTTTTCTGTCAATTCAATCTTGCCAAATGAGCAAAATTTACATTTTTTTCCATATTCAACCATATCCTGATCATGATTTTGAAACAAAAAAACAACTAATTGCATCAAAAGGAGGCACCGTAAAACTATATTTTACGACACCCCCTCTGGTTCTTTCCAGAAACTACACGTTTATTCAAGTACCCTTTTTAAATTCAAATGCTATCTTCAAATTCAAATATCGTTCTCAAATTCAAGTGCATTTTTCAATTCTTCAATTCCTTTTTCAGTTATACTGCTTACGCAGAATATTTTACTGGCTCCTGCCTGTTTCAAAATATTCTGTGAAAATTGTATTTGCTCTTCTGAGTCTGCCTGGTCAATCTTGGTTACAACTCCCCATACAGGAACAGAAAACATGGAACAGATTCCCGGTGGATAATGATTTCTCATATCTGTGCATGACTGCACCATTAATACCACATCTACATCCACTGCCATAACAGTCAGAGCACTGTAATAATTTTTATATTCCAGATATTCCCCTGGTGTGTCCAGAGAATTTCCTACCACTTCTGCAGTCTGTGTTTTCTTATAATCCAATGGTTCCCCCGCAAGACGTCTGGAGAGAGTAGTTTTACCGGCACTGACCGGACCAATCGGCATAAATTTCTTCATTTCTTATATTCCAGTCATATTTAAGTACGTGTTACTTCTGTGGGGGTAAAATGCAGAATCTGTTCCAACGTATTCAAAACAGCCCGCAATGCTGCGTCTACACTTGACACATCGCCGGATATAACTACAGTCCCAGAAAACCGATCCACAAAAATTAAATCTACTTCAGCTGCTTTCGTAGACACATCTGCAGCAATAATGGCACCTTCGCTGGGAGTAATGGTCAAAATACCAAGCGCTCCCTTTCTCTCGCTGATTACTCCCAGTTTCTGATATAAGGATTCATCTGGGTGAGCAATCAGATGTGCCAGAGTAACCTGCTTACCAGGAACATATTCCTGAACAATTCTCTGTTTTTCATTCGAATCACCAAACATTCTAACCATTTTCCCTTCCCATATCAGTTTTGCAATAAATAGTTCTTATAAGAACTTATTCTTATACCTTATAACAAAGCAGAAAACAAATCCGGATGAGGATGAGGAATTACAACACTCGACACTAATAAACCTTTATCCTCTCCTGCTGCGATACCGCAGTTGATTGCTTCCTGAACTGCAGCCACTTCACCGGTAACAACTGCAAAAGATTTTCCTCCAATGCCGCTTCCCAATCTTAAATCAATCAGATCCACATCGGCTGCTTTTACAGCTGCATCGGCTGCATAAACTGCTGCTGTAATACTGAAGAACTCCATGACGCCTACTGCGTGAATTCCATCAGGTTCCGCCCCCAGTCCGATAGCCTGAATAACCTGAGGGTGGACTCTAGCAATTACAATGGAATCAACTACCTGATTTCCCCCAATTTCCATACCAGCTTCCAGCGATGCTTTTACCGCTGACACTTCACCCGTAAACAAAATACTGTATTTTCCCGGGCAGACAGGCTTTGAAAAAACCAGCTCCACATCAGCTGCTTTTAAAAGGATATCCGCTGCCTGAATTCCTTTGGCAATGCTGGACAACTCCAGAAAACCAATTGTCTGCATTATGCTTCCCTCCCATCATCTACTGAAATCACATTCGATCCATCGCTGCTGCCCTGTTTTGAATATTCTGTAATGAATATGGCTCCATCCACACAGGTCACAGTACCTCCGATACTTGCATGCAGATTTGCTCCCAATTTTCCTTCCGGACAGCGGGCAATCAACTGTCCCGCTTCAACAATGTCTCCAGTTTGTACCACCGGTATACAAGGTGCTCCAATTTGCATATTCAAAGCCAGTTTCACCTGTCCAGCCTGTAGTTCTACAAAATTTTCAATTCGATAATTTTGATATTTTTCCACTCCGGCCCTTGCTGCAACTCGTTTAGTAGAAGGCTGTCTCCAGGAACGGACTGGATGAACTTCTCTCTGACCTTCACCTTTTGTATAACGAATTCCTGCTGCTCCAGCTATTTTTTTCGCTTCCCTGAAAAGACTTCTGGGTTGTAGCTCCATGGGACACGCCACCAATTCACATACACCACATTGACAACATATCAAAGACATTTTTATAACCGGATCGTCCACTGACAGTTTTTCCAGAGAACCGGTGAGAGCAAGACTTCTCATGATTTTATGGGGCTCAATAGGGTGTCCCAGTAAATGTCTTGGACAAAGCTCCGTACACTGACTGCACCGTATACATGACATACGGGCTCGATTTGCCATCCGCTCCACTGCTGTTGTCTGCTTTCTCTCCAGCAGATGCTCTTTGGGAAGTAATACAATACCAGAGGTAGTTTTTGTCACAAAAAGAGTTTCCGCTTCCTTCGCCGATACGATTTTTCCCATCATGGGGCCGCCAAGAAGAACAGACCATTCCTTTATGAGAGCGCCGCCCGCCTGTTCAATGCATACTTTTAACGGAGTACCCACTGGAACGCATAAAACTGAAGGATTTGCCACTTCTCCCGTAACCGTAAGATACTTTCTGGTAAATGGAATCCCATGAGCCGCATCGCTTATTGCCAAAAGTGTAGCAACATTGGTAATGACGCATCCTACATCCATTGGTATTCCCGCCGGAGGTACCACTTTACCGGTTACTTCGTATACCATGGTCTGTTCATCACCAGCCGGATAAAAACTTTTCATCAAATGCACATTAATAGAGGATCTGGAAGATTTGATTGCTGCATTTAATGCTGTAATCTCACGGGTATACCCTTCTTTTAATGCAAAAGTTACATGTTTAATCTTTAATTCTTTTTTAAGCAGAACTAATGTCTGAACCAGACGGTCTGCAAAAGTTCTCATAATATATCTGTCTGTACGCAGCAAAGGTTCGCACTCTGCTCCGTTAATAATCAAATGTTCAATTTTCCCACCATATTTTACATGGGTGGGGAAGCCAGCACCGCCACAGCCAATTACTCCGGCTTCAAAAATCTGATCCACTATACTCATAATCTGCCACCTTTCTGATTGCGTTTGATATCCAGTGCATCAATAATCCCTACAATCGTACAGTCTACGGCCCGGGGCTGGGAACCGGCAGCCAGTCTGGCAGTACTTCCTGTAACTACCAGTACCATTTCACCGATTCCTGCGCCAACCATATCTGCCGCAACAAAAAGGTTTCCTTCCATCATGGTCGTTTCTGTTTCCTGCACAACCATGAGCTTCATGCCAGTAAGGGATTCTTCTTTCTTCGTAGCCCAAACATGGCCTACAACCTTACCAATCAGCATAAAATTCTCCTAACCGATCAGAATAACTTCCTTTCTGGCTCTTGCAAAAATGTCTTTTGCAGAAGGCGTCAGTAAAGTTCCTTTTTTAAATCTGATCCTATCTCCATTCATATTGTTTAAAAGACGAATTGCTTTTTCTTCTGTCACCAGTTTTTCTGTATAAATCTGGTCTTCTTCCACTGTTTTGCGCGTAATTCCGATATTACATTCTACAGGTTGTCCTATTGTATTTTTTTCTATTGTATTAATGTTTGTTGTGCTAATTTCTGCCGTGTTAACTTCTGTGGCATAAATTCTTGCTGTATTGATTCCTGTCAACTGCTCTTTGGCACCCTCTTTTTCGGCAATATTAACGGGATCAAAAACCGGTTTGGTCAAGGATGCCGCTGCCGAAACCACAGTATCAGCAGAACCAGCTTCTTTTATAATAAAAGCTTTGGAATTTTTATCCAGCTGACAGGCATTTGCTTCATCAAAATCCACGTGAAAAGCGGGCATAAAACTATCTTTCACACGTATTACCACATCATCAAAGGTAAGACTTCGTCCACTTTGAATCTTTACGCTAACCCGCTGTCCATCTGTGACACCATATCGAACCGCGTCCTGAGGCCGCAGATGAACATGCGCTTTCGCAACAATTACACTGCCCGGTGCACTGTAAATGCCATTATCTCCAATGATATAAACATCTGCTGCTCCTTCCAGATTACCTGATAAACGGATAGGCGCGGTAACCCCCAAAGTTCGGCAGTCCGTTTTAGACAATTCTACCTGAACACTGGGGCGAAGCGGTCCCAAAACCGCAACGTTGGAAATTTCTCCGGAAGAAGTAACAATTCTAACCCTGCGGTCACTGAGAAATTCGCCTGTCTGTGACAAAGCTCTTTTGCACTGTAGCTCTGAGCCCTTACCAAAAAGCGCATCCATAGCTTCTCTGGTAAGATGAACATGACGTGCTGATGCTTCTATCGGAATTTCAAGATATTCCCTGCGGGGACTTGCGCATTTTTCCAACAGCCGTGCCAGAATCGCATCCAGTGCTTCATTCGAAAGATTCACTTACTTTCCCCTCCAATAATAACCGGATAACATCCGGCATTCTAAAATATAAACCGCGCTGCTGAGTCTGTTCAAAGCCATCAGCAGGTCATCTCTTCCTGCTTCCGGTGGAAATGCAAATTCCCCCGCCAGCTCTGTTTCCCGGCATTTTGCGCGAAGCAGATTCAGCTGGGCAACCAGCTTCCCCTGCCTATAATCCGGTATTGGATGTTCCATTCCAAATGTTTCTTTTACATGATGAGACATCTGGTGAATTTCCTGTTCATTCAATCCGAATAATTCAATTGGTGCAATCAGCTTACCTGTTACTTCTGCGCCCAGCAGCTGTCTTACAAATTGCAAAAGTTCCTCCAGATCTGCAAGCAGAACCGGATTTTCTACTTCCGTCTGCAGCAAAACAATCTCTGAACCAAGTCGATCCAGCTTGCCTCTGAAAGTAATGCGCGGGTGGGTCTTTGGAACCAGGTGATTTCCATACAAATGAGTCATTCGCTCCGGTTTTTCAGAATAATATTCCCCGGTTTCCTCATTGATAAAGGTCTTTTTTCCCTGATTTTTAATAACCACCTGCGGCATTACTTTATCCGATGCTGTATGAACTGTTTTTGTTGTATGAACTATCTTATCAGTAATTGTATCATCCCTGAAAACCAGTTCAATTTTCCGGTCTCTCATAAATTCCCTGGCCAACGGTGTGACAAAGGTTCCCGGTTTTACGACATACTGACGGACGCTTTCATCAAGGCGGGCCGAACGCAGATCTGCTTCTGTCAGAACTTCCACGGGCTCACCCTCCTGTCTTTATTACTCAGAATTATCTATCAGAAGTATTCAGTGTAGGCAGAATAGATTCTACTTCACTATGGGGGCGGGGAATTACATGTACAGACATGAGTTCTCCAACTTTGGAAGCTGCTGCTGCACCTGCATCAGTAGCTGCTTTCACTGCACCTACATCACCACGAACCATAACGGTTACAAGACCGCCGCCTACATGTACTTTACCGATTAATTCCACATCTGCTGCCTTAACCATTGCATCTGCTGCTTCTACAGATCCAATCAGCCCCTTTGTTTCAATCATTCCTAATGCCTGTAATGTTGTTGCCATATTCTTTTCCTCCTGAATATAAATATATTTACATTTTTATTAATTTGCTTAACTGTTTTTTAGTTTTATTTTACAGTCCCTGTTTTGCAATTCTTGCCAGAAGAGCCTGGGTAATTGCTTCCAGATCTTCTCTGGAAAGCTGCGCTGCTTCTTCCCTTACCGATACTGTACTTTCACAGGAACAATGACTGCTGCTGCAAGCCTGACCTGCCATTTTTCTTAAATCTTCCAGTTCCCTAATACCATACGCCACACGACGGATATTGATCAAATTTAAGGGAGATACATTATCCGATGTGGCACTGCCGCCTATTGCACCGCATCCCAGTGTCAATGCAGGTGGAAGCCCGGTCACTGCACCTACACCGCCAATAGAAGGTGCTACATTTACCATGAGTCTGGATACGGGCTTTTTCAGAGCAAATGCACGAATTACGGATTTATCCTCTGAATGAATGCTCATCGTATGTCCTACACCCTCATTTTCCAGAATTTCAATGCATCGTTCACATGCTTTTTCCCAGAAATCTTCCACATAAAAGCCCATAACCGGACACAATTTTTCCCGGGAATACGGGTTATCTTTTGAAACGGTTGTCTGTCTTGCTGCCAGCACCTTCGTTCCTTCTGGAATCTGAATTCCTGCCATTTTTGCAATGTCCTGAGCAGTTCTTCCTACGATTTTCGGATTCATGGTGCCATTTGCACGCATAAGGAATTTACCAACTTTATCTGCTTCTTCTGGCGTCATCATATATCCGCCCTGTCTCTTGAATTCTTGAATGACTCGCTCCTCAATACATCGCTCTGTGACAATGGACTGTTCACTGGCACAAATGGTACCGTTGTCAAATGTTTTGCTTTCGATAATGTGCCGTATAGCATTGGGAATATCTGCACTTTTTTCAATATAGGCAGGGCCATTTCCCGGACCAACACCAAGTGCTGGATTTCCAGATGAATAGGCAGCGCGCACCATTGCTTCGCCACCGGTTGCCAGTATAAGTCCAATATCACGATGTTTCAGTAAAGCATCCGTAGCCGCCATAGTAGGTGTTGAAATACACTGAATCAGCCCTTCCGGAGCTCCTGCACTTTCTGCCGCTTCCTTGATGATCTGTGCTGTTCTGAGAACAGATCTTTTTGCATTGGGATGCGGACTGATTACGATGGAATTACCTGCTTTGACGGAAATGATGGATTTATAAAGCGTGGTGGATGTGGGATTGGTAGATGGAATCAATGCTGCAATCACACCAACTCCTACACCAACTTCCATAATTCCTTTTTTCGAATCTTCTTTTATAATTCCCACTGTTTTCATGTCTTTACAATAGTCCCATGTCATGGTACTTCCCAGCAGATTCTTCAGCACCTTATCTCTGGCATTACCAAATCCGGTCTCTTCTACTGCCATCCCAGCCAGTTCTTCCGCATGAGCTGCTCCGGCTACCGCAATCGCTTCTGCAATTGTATCTACCTGTTTCTGGTCAAATTCAGCAAAAGCTTTCTGTGCTTCCTTTGCTTTTGCCACCAGATTTCTCACTTCCTGTATGGAAGTCAGATCACGATCAAAAATCACGTTTTTCCCCTCCTGTTTCTAAAATTGAATCGGACTCTCCGCCACCGCACAAACTGTCTGAGCAAATGCCTGACAGGCTGCTGCACAGGCCGATTGATCTCCTGTTAAAAGTCCACCTGCAAAGTTGGTCTCGCTGGGTGGATTGTAAAAAACCTGCAATGTCACATCTGCCGCTTTTAAAGCTGCATCCAACCCAAGTATTGCTTCCAGCGGCGGAGCAATCAGATACGCCATGGCAGTTCCTTCCGGTACATTCGCTTGTGCAGATAAATAACTTCCCGTACGTGAAATACAATGTGCAAAATAAACAACGCTGTCATCTTCATTTGCACTGTAAAAACATGCCTGTTCTTCTGCATACTGTACTGCTGCTGCCAGACCACTGGAAACATCCGATGGAGTACCGCCAGCCAGAATCCCGATAAATTCTCCTGCCAGCGCAGTAGAAGCGTTTCCTGCTCCTGCATACATACTGCGGGCATATACTACCGTTACCGGTGCTTTCTTAGTTGCCTCATCCAGTGCCGTATAAGAAACATCGTCACAGTCACTGGTGAAAATTCCAAGGCTTCTGCATCCATCCGGAGCATTAAGAGCTTTTAGAAGTGCCGGATCTGCATTGGGAATCATTTTTACACTGAGAATCCGGGTTTTCATTGGACTTCCTTTAATAATCAATCCCCCCTCTTCAGTTCCACGCCGCTTGCCTTTTCATTTAGAATTGTTACCAGCAAATCAGCTATATAGGCCCCCGCCTCCACAGCAGGAATTCCGTCTTTATGAATATTGGAAACCACCGTTCTGCGGGATTCGGACATACCCACCCGAGCATTATAAGCAATATAGGCACTCATACTTTCTGCAGTTGCCAGCCCCGGACGTTCTCCGATCAAAATACAAACAACCTTACTCCCAAGTATTTCTGCCACATGGTCCATCACTCTTACACGTCCCATTCGGATGTAAAAGGGCGTTCCCACAGATACCTCCCTGCCAGCAAGTCCATTTTGAATGGCAGGAAGGATATTCTCTAAATTGGCATTGATGGCGGTTGAAGACAAACCTTCACTTACCACGATCTGAATATCCGGATTGGAGATACACTTTTTGCGAATTTCTTCAACTGCTTCATCACACAGCAGTCTCCCCTGATCAGGACGGGTCAAATATTCATTTTTATCTTTGCAGCGGCTCTGAACTGAAAAAAGCTTCAGCCGTTCCAGCAGCCCAGGGTCCACATCTGTAAAGACTGCATCCCTTGCAGCCGCATGATCTGCACGTAATGTCAACATGGTACGGGTTTTCAGTCTGGCACCAACCCGACCTACACCAATTCTTGCCGTCGTCCTTTGGCGCATCCGGTCCAACCCCTGAGAATCCATCGGATGATCCAGCAGATTCTGCATTCGAATTTCCGCGCTTGTGATATCGCAGGTATCCATTACCTCTGTATCAATCTGCCTTTTTCCGCTTTCTTTTATGTACCCCAATTCAATCAATGTCTCCAGAAGAAGCTTTTCAAATTGGGTACTGTCTATATTTTTCAGTTCCATTACATCCCCCTTTTCAGAAATATGGTCGGATCTCCCGCACGCTCAGTCAATTTTCCATTTTCTGTAATTCCCATTTTCTCCAACCACATATCAAATTCATGAATGGGACGCAGATTAAGAATTTCGCGGATTGCTGCAGCATCATGATAAGCATTGGTCTGGTAGTTCAACATAATATCATCACTGGTAGGAACGCCGATGACATAATTAACATGCGCACATGCTAAAAGAAGGGTGAGGTTTTCCACATCATTTTGATCTGCCATCATATGATTGGTGTAACAGCAGTCGCATCCCATGGGAATTCCGGAAAGTTTCCCCATAAAATGATCCTCCAGACCTGCCCTGATTACCTGACGATTGTCATACAGATACTCTGGCCCGATAAATCCTACTACGGTATTAACCATAAAGGGATCGAACGCTCTTGCAAATGCATAGCAGCGTGCTTCCATCGTCACCTGATCACTGCCAAAATGCGCATTGCTGGAAAGTTCGGAACCCTGTCCTGTCTCAAAATAAAGTACATTTTTGCCTTTTGCAGTTCCACGTTCCCTTAACAGTTCCTGCGCCTCTCTAATGGTATCCGCTGAGAAGCCAAATGCCTGATTCCCCAGTTCGCTGCCTGCAATCGATTGAAAAATCATATCCGTTGGAGCTCCATTTCTGACTGCTTCCATCTGTGTGGTCACATGTCCCAGAACACAGGTCTGTGTAGGAATTTCAAAACGATTTTTAATCTCATCCAAACGCCGCAGTACCTCTCCCAGACTGGATGAAGTATCATTTACCGGATTCAATCCCAATAATACATCTCCGCTGCCGTAACTGAGACCTTCAAACAAAGAAGCGGTAATTCCTTCCACATTATCCGTTGTATGATTTGGCTGCAATCTGGTGGAGAAAGTTCCTCTTTTTCCAACGGTTGTATTACAGCAGGCAGTCACCTCCATTTTGGAAGATGCATAAACCAGATCCAGATTTCCCATCAATTTTGCAACTGCTGCAATCATTTCAGCTGTCAATCCCCGTCCTATGCGTGTAATCATTTCCTGTGTGGTAGAAATATCCAGCAGCCATTCTCTTAATCTGGATACCGTCCATCCCTTGATTTCGTTATACACTTCCATATCCAGTGTATCCTGATTGATTCGGGTCACTTCATCCTCTTCATAAGGAACCGCCGGATTTTCTCTTAATGTTTCCAGTGTCATTTCGGCTAATACTTCTTTTGCAGCAATTCGTTCCAGATCAGAACCTGCGGCAAGTCCAGCCAGTACATCCCCGGATTTAAGTTCATTTGCTTTCGCCAATACCTCTTTTACAGAATCAAAAACATAGGTATGGCCAAACAACATGGTTTGATATCTCATCTCATCCCTCCTGATATATTCATTGATATTCCCCTCCGTGTACAAAGGGATACACGGTCTTGTACACGAAAGATCATTTCATCCAAGTGCCAGTGTTTTTATAACAACCGGTACTACCATTCCACCCATAAGCGGACGTCCCAGATCGATATAATCACCCGACTCTCCCCTGATTCCGTCAATACAAACAATATCCCGGTTCTTCATCCGTCGTTTCAGCGACTGACCAAGAACCTTTGCTGTATCGTATTCCAATGCAACCAGCACCGGTATTCCCGGAAGAAGGCTATAATCCATAGCCTGCGCAATTGTCTGCGCTAATATTTCAAGTTGCTGCCAGGACGGACTGCGTATTCCTTTCATGGCCAGTAAAAATATCGCTTCATCATTCTGTTCCAGAAACCATTTTATTTTGTCAGCTAGCCACAAGCTTTCTCCCTGATAACAGCGTCCCTGTTCCTTATCATTTAATTTTAAAACAGGAATATTTTTTAATGGCAGTGCTTTTTCTGTCTGTGTAATGGTGCTTCCTGACACAGTAGTGGAATAGCTCCCTGCACCAATCACCGTTGCCCGAATGGTTTCACTGGCATTTATGATCTGAAATTTTGCTCCAATCCGACTGTTATAGATGGCTTCTCCAAGCAGCGGGCCAATATCGCCATAACGAAAGGGATCTCCCTCCATAGGACAGATGCAATCTGCCACTCCACCAGAAAAACACACTGCATGTACATGAGCCGGAGTCCTGAATTCACTGCTCTGGCCTGTTTGAATCTGTTTTAAAAGCTCTGACTGAGGCCGTATTTTCAATATTTCCTCCAAAAGCTCTGCCATTCGTCTGCATATAACCTTTAAAACATGCAAATTCGCTGCATCCCCACTTTTCAGGACAAAGCCAAAAGACCGGGCAATCTGTTCTGCTGCCGGTGATACAAATGTAATCATCCCCTCCGGGCTGATACGAATCAGTCTTCCACCAAGATCCAGACATCCTTTGGATATACTTTCTCCACAATCAAAACACGCTAAATTAGTAGTTCCTCCTCCAATGTCCAGATTTACCACAGCAACTTCTTCTTTTTCCGAATACTGCTGCGCCCCGCTTCCTTTTCCTGCCAGAATGGACTCCAGATCTGGTCCTGCCGTAGAAACCACAAATTCACCTGCCAGATTGGATAATTCCTGTAAAATCAACGCTGCATTTTCTTTTCTCGCTGATTCTCCTGTAATAATTACTGCTCCAGTATCCACATCCCCGGGTAAAAAACCAGCACGAAGATATTCATCCTCAACCAGCTGTTTGATTTCTGCCACATTAATCTGCGTTTGGGAGAATAATGGAGTAAAAAATATCTGACTGCGATATATGATTTCTTTTTCCACAATAGCTACATGGGGAGCCGAAAAATACCCAGCAGTATTTTCCAGATGCAGTCTGGCAAATATCACCTGTGTTGTAGTTGTTCCCACATCAATACCAACACTCGTAATCACTGTATGTTCCATAATCTGTCTCCTGAAAATACAAAAAAGAGCCTGTCCAGAAGAAACTTTCCAAACTTCAGCAAAGTTTCTTCTGTTCAGGCTCTATTACCTATACACATACTCTATTGTATGGCTAATATTCTATTTTACCCCGGCAGTTTAAATTGTAAAACTGCCTTGGTTCCCTGAGGACTCATATTGATATACAAATCCCCTTTTAGTTTATCTTCTGCAATCCGCCTCATCAGATCAATCCCCAGATGATTTCGAGATTGACCTGCATCCTCCCCATCACAGCCGCTGCCATTATCTTCTACGGTTATTGTATAGTCAAGTCCGCCTTTTTGAAGCGCAATCTGAATACACCCCTGACTACAGTTATTAAATGCATGTTGGATTGCATTGGTGATCAGTTCATTGACCACCAATGCAGCGGAGGAGGCAGTAGCAAAGTCTGCATCCATATCATCGCCTGTAAGCTGAATCTCAATCTCTTTATCAGAAGGCAGTATCTCCTCCATATGACTGATCAGCTGCCTAAAAAACTCTTTTAATGAGACCGCTTCTTTTTTTCCAGGCTTGGTCAGCAGGTCATGCACCATAGCCACCGATCTGACCCGGTTGGCATTCTTTTCAAATGTATACCGGATATCCATATCCGATGCACATCTTGCTTCCAGACTCAGCATACTTGCTACCATCTGAAGGCTGTTTTTAATACGATGCCTGCTTTCTTTTTCAGCCAGTTCAAAGGAAGTCTCATCCATAATTCCCAGCACTCTATCATTATATTCATTTAATCTGCGTGCCATAGCGTCATATTTACGCTCCTTTTGTACAGAACGGCTGATATCCTTTTCGCAAATCAGAACTCCCACCAGTCGATTTTTCTGACAGATTGGAGTCACGTCCTGCCTTACAATACAGCCTTCCTGTGTTACCGCCCGTAAATCATGAACCGGTGTCCCGCTTTCTGCCGCCCGGTATACAGCTGGTTCATCCTGCTGTTTTGCAGGCATACCAACAACCAGCCGGTCATAACGCGATGTTCCAAACTGTGGACGTGCCTGAGCTGCCACGACTGCATGCTTTGTATCTTCATCAAATATATCAATAAAAACATCACTGCCCGTTAAATCTGCAATAAATGGAAGTGATTTCTCTACTGATTCCAGCAACATAATCTCTGAATCCGTTAAAACCGTATATTTGACGCAAAGTTCACGCAAAATTCCCATAATAATAATACTCCAAATACAATCTTCGTCAGAAAAACAAAAAAAGCCCCAACAAATATAAATAATGGGACTCTCATGTCTGAACAGCTACTCTATTGTAAACTGATGTATGTAATTTTCTGACAACATCATACTACCATAATTTCTGACAAAAATCAAGCATGTTTTCACCTTTTCATACACATAATGCACACTTAATATATACCCTTTTCTTTTGCCAGCAAAGCTCGTGCTACTTTTTCCATATCCACAGACTGTTGTTCTGCAATTTTTCGAAGCTTTCGATAAGCGGTTTGTTCGGAAAAACCATACTTTTTCATAAGCAGTTCTTTTGCCTCATTCACTACATTACGTCCATTACTTTTACTTACCAGCATACGCGCAATGACTTCCATGGAACAACGTTTATCCATGGCCAGTTTCTGGATTTCACGGTAAGCTTCTTTGCCACTGATATGTTTTTCATCTGCCAGAATCATTTTCGCCTGTTCTATAAGACGCATCCGTGCAATCTGCTTTTCATTATCTTCCATCTGCTGCTGTACCTTTTTCAGTCTCTGACTCTGAGCAAAAGCCACTTCAATGGCTGGTAAAAGCCGACGAGACTCCACAGGCTTTGTCACGTATCCTGTAACCCCCATCTGTATAGCCCGCTTTACAAAATCATCTTCAAAAAAAGCACTGATAATAACAATACATCCTGAAAGTTCTTCTTTCAAAATCTGTTCGGCTGCTCCCAGACCATCAAAAACCGGCATCTCGATATCCATCAACACAATATCCGGCCTGGATGCTCTGCAAAGCTCAACTGCATCAAATCCATCTGAAGCCTCACCTGCAATAGAAAATCCATATTCCTCCAGCATCATCCGTATATCAAGCCGGGTAATGGGATCATCATCTGCAATTAAAACACTTTTTACTTCCTTTTCATTTTTCATAATGTCTCTAACTAATTCCTCTTAAAATACTGCCCACTTTTATTACGATTTGTAGATGACATTATTGTAAACGTTATCCATTTTCTTTTCAAGGAAAAAAAAATTCATCTATCCTTGCCAAATAAAAAGTGCTACATATGAATGTATCTTATTCCAACTAATTTTCATATTCTAACCCTTTATATATATATTTTTTTGTTCATTACAATCGTGTTACACTAAATCGAAGGCTAAACACAAAGGATGCCGAATCAAAGATCGACATCCTTAACAGTCTTAGAAATATTCACCCGATTATCCTACTTTCTCCTATTACAACATTTTCAGAATCGTTCCATCCCTTCCCTGCAAATATAATAAATCCTTTGCATTAAGGATTTTTCCATCCAAAATAATCTGACAAGTCTGCTCCATGGGAATTTCCACTGCATTTTTACCATGATTCAATACGAACAGAAAACTTCCATTTTCATTTTCCCGCAAGGTGACTTCTACATTTTCCCTGGGTGCAAGCAGCGGATGGATTTCACATTGTTTGCAGATATCTTTCAGAAATTGTCTGTAGAACTCCCGGCTGGAGCTGACCGCCACGTACCAGGCATTTCCCTGTCCGAAGGAATGTACGGTTACCGCGGGCATTCCTGCATAAAAATCATCCTCATACGTACCACATACTTCTGCTCCTTCCGGATGCAGCAGATCACAGATAATTTTTGCCGGATATACGGTCCCTTTATAATTAAAATGATTTTCATGTCCCAAAGGCAGCGCATCGGATTCTTCCACCCAGATTCCCAGAATATCCCTTAATTTTCCAGGATAACCGCCTGTAATCACCAGATCATGCTCCTCCACAATTCCGCTGAAGAAGGTGGTGACAAAGGTACCGCCCGCCTGCACAAAACGGCGGATCTTGTCATCATATCCGGTTTTTGTCATGTACAGAACCGGTGCGATTACCAGCTTATATTGGGACAGATCATCTTCCACGCCAATGATATCTACGGGAATATTCTGTGAAAACAGCGCTTCATAATAGTTTAAAACTTCCTGCCGGTAATCCAGATCCTGGCTGGGGCCAGCTGAATAACGGATTCCCCACCAGTTGTCCCAGTCAAAGTAAATGGCTGCCCGGGCTGGTACAGTGGCTCCCAGAGTCTGATCTTCAATCTTTTCCAGTTCACCGCCCAGCTGTTTTATTTCCCGATAAACTCTTGTGCTGCCGTTTCCCACATGGTCGATCACTGCTCCATGCAGCTTTTCACAGGCTCCCACAGAACGACGCATCTGGAAAAACATGACACTGTCCGCACCATGAGCTACTGCCTGATAGCTAAGAAGACGCATTTCACCCGGACGTTTCAGGGCGTTATAAGGAAGCCAGTTGGTCACACTGGGAGTCTGCTCCAGCAAAAGAAACGGTTTTCCGCCGCCTACCCCCCGCATCAGATCGTGCGTCAGAGCAATGGCAGCCGGTTCATCTTCGTTGGAAGGATAATTATCCCAGGATATCACATCCATAACCTTTCCCCATTTATAGTAATCCAGCAGAGGATAAAATCCCATCAGGTTGGTTGTCACAGGAATATCCGGTGTGATTTCTTTTAAAATATCATGTTCCATCTTGTAACAGGCAAGAATACTGTCTGCATTGAACCGGCGGTAATCCAATGTGATCCCCTGAAACTGAGTTTTTTCATATTCAAAGTGTTCACTAAGCAGATTGGGAAGTACAATATCTTCCCAATTGTAAAACGTGTGTCCCCAGAAAGTTGTATTCCACGCCCGATTCAGGTTCTCCAGGGTTTTATATTTTTTCCAGAGCCATATACGAAAAGCTTTCTCGCAATTTTCGCAGTAACATTCTCCCCCAAATTCATTGGAAACATGCCAAAGCACCAGATTATCCCAGTCTTTATAGCGTTCTGCGATTTGTTTTACCAGCCTGGAAGCATATTTATGATAGGTGGGGCTGTTGGGACAGGAATTATGTCTTCCGCCGAATTTTCTCCGCATTCCATTAAACTCTGTCCGCAGGATATCCGGATATTTTCTCGCCATCCAGGCAGGATGTGCACCTGTGGCCGTTGCCAGACACACCTTCAGCCCATTTTCCCGCACCAGCTCCATGATCCGGTCCAGCTTCTCAAAATTATAAGTATCTTCATCCGGCTGAATCAGCGCCCAGCTGAAAACATTTAAGGTGACAATATCCACATGCGCCTGTTTTAACAAACGCATATCCTCTTCCCAGACTTCCTCCGGCCACTGCTCCGGATTGTAATCTCCGCCATATACGATTTTTTTCACTTTATTACTGTAAATATTCATAGATCTATCTCTTTTTCATCTTTCCTTTCCACCTACTCCGGGGGATTCTGCTTATTTTTTTACTTCCCATACCCCAGAACTTCCTTTTCGGGGGTATCACCGACTGTTTTCTTCTCTTTATACCCCCGCTCCGGGGTTTTTCTGCTTATTTTTTACTTCCCATACCCCAGAACTTCCTTTTTTCTCTGCTTTCTGGGCCACACAGCTATTTTTTCTTCATATGGCCCAGTTTTTCTTTACATTCTAGAACATGTCTGAGACATACTGGTACAGATTAATTTCACACCATTTTCTTTCATATCAGATACCTTCACAATGGTATCCTGTCCATCCAATTCCATGCTGCCGCCTTCTACAGATTTTAAAATGCAGTTTACAAAACGGATACTGCATCCCTGAGTACCAGTCAGATTCACATGGATTGTTTCCGCCTGGTTCATCTTTGCTTGATTTTCCCTTGTCTGACTTACATTCATCTGACCTGCATCGGTCTGAATTCCCCTCATCTGACTTGTTTCTGCCTGATCACATTCTTCCCAGTTAAATACTGCATGTAAAATTTCTTTATTATCCTGATATACGGTGGTTTCTGCCTGATCTTTCAGTGCATATACCTTTAATTCCAGATTTTCTGCATAGGGTGCTACTGCCCTCTGAGGATTTTTCTGTACTGGAACAATGCTGTTTTCACGTACCCACAGCGGAATGGAGCAGTAATCATGATGTTCCTTTCTCCAGTGACCGCCTTCTGCGGTTTCGCCGGTCAGATAGTTGGTCCAGGTTCCTTCGGGCAGATAGTATAAAGCAGTTCCTTCGTCATTGAAAATGGGAGCTGCCAACAGTTTATCGCCCATCATATACTGTTTATCCAGATAAGAGCAGTTCATGTCATGTTCAAATTCCAGGGGCATACTCCAAACTTCTTGTAGACGGAATAGAAATTTCCGGTTGTTTGATTCCCTTCCAAGAAGGCAAAACACATTATGATGTAACTGTAATAATGGGATAAATAAAATCTTTCCAACCAGTAATTTTTCTTTTATCGATTATTAAACTTTTGCCGAATATAAATACAAAAACAGCCGAAGTCACTATATTTGGGGGTGGCTTTGGCTGCTTTATAACAAACGATCAGACTAATTGACAGCTTGTACAAACAAGACCAATTATTACGATTATATTATTTCCTTAATACTACTGATATTATCAATGCGAAACATCTTTACAACTTTTTTCTTCTTAACATCAACTTCCAGCATTACCCAATCTTCGTCCAGATCTACCAGAATCCCTTTTGCTGAAAACATAATATCAAGTGCTGCCAGCGGTTCTTTTAAAGTGATTTCACACATTTTATTCAAATATTCCGGAAGAACTTTTTGATAGGATAATTTTTTCTCTTCTTTCTCTCCACTTGCCGTTCGTTCTTTCATAATATACTGGCATCTTTTCTTTTGCAAAGATCCAGAAATAGCAGCCACACAGTATTCCAATCCATGCAAATAAATACAAATTATCTGCCGGAATATTTTTCAACTGCGCCCCTATTTGTAATAGTATCGTTTCCACACATGCAACAGCTATAACAGGAACAAAAATCAATTGTCACATACAGTCTCTCATTCTGATAATAAGCAGATATATTACCACCCATGCGTTCGACCAGCAGCTTAGCAATAGATAATCCTAAACCTGTTGAGTTTCGGCTGGCTTCTACGGTATAAAATCGGTCAAACAGTCTGCCGACTGTGACAGCGTTCAGATTGTGCGCCGTATTACTGAATGTAACACATCCGTTCTTAGCCATGACTACGGACAAATCGCCGTCAGAGTATTTCAACGCATTGCTGATGATGTTGGAAAAGATACGGTTGACCGCACCTGCATCCAGTTCACGGAAGACCGGTTCTTCTGGCAATTCAATTTCCGGTTGGATGCCTTTTTCCTGCATGACCGCATAGAAGGACAGCAGGCTTTCTTCCAGTGCCCGGACAATGTCCATGCGCTCCAATTTCAGATCCTGGGGCGATGTAACCACGCTGTATCGGAACAGTTCTTCGGTCAGATTCTTCAAAACTTCCGTTCGGTTTTGAATTTGTGCGAAGTAACGCTGAACATTCTCGCTCTTTTCCTCTTGCTCCAACAGTTCAAGATAACCATTGATTGCCGTAAGCGGTGTTCTCAGGTCATGGGATATATTGGTGACAGCTTCTTTCAGTTCCAGATCGCCCTGCTGATAACGGTGGCGTTCCTTGCGAAGCAAACGAAGTTGCACATTGATGTCTGCCGCCAGTTTTCGCATATAGGAATCACGGGTGGAAACATCAATGAGGGTGTTGGTATCCGCCGTCAATCGGTCTCGGAACGCTTCCGCAATTTCCTGTGCTGACCTGCGCAGAAAGTAAACCTTTGCAAGCAGTACAAAGATAATCAAAAGCAATATTCCGATGATGATTAACAGCAGATGTTCCATAACAGACCTCTTATTTTATATCTTTTTTCCTGAACGAATAATACCCCAACACAGTAGAAACAACCAACATAATGACAGATAGCAACGGCCAGCGAACTGCTCTTTCGTAATCCAGATTATTTAACTGAATCGTTTGTCCAGTAGGCAAAATATCAGCAATCAATTCGTATATGGTGCGTTGGAATCCATCAATGTAGGCAGGGTTATCAATCAAATCTCCGTACTGGAGACCATCCATCGTAATGCTGACATAGGAGTAAGTCATCGGTTCTTCTGCCAATGCATTGATGCAGAAGGATGCCAAAAGCAAAATCGCAAACAGAAAAACAAGCGAAGCTACAAGAGAAGCAGCTTTATTGCGTACATTCATACAAATACCTACGCTCATAGCCGAAAAGACCGAAGCCATCAACACACAACACAAAAGCAGAAACGCAACTTCCATCCATCCGGACTGGAATTTGCGGAAAAGAAACCAGCCGGAAAGAGTGGAGCACAGCAACATCACTGCCAGCAGGATCAGCGACGCTGTCATACAGGTGATATACTCCGCAAAATATACCTGTGTACGATTGTAACCCACCACAAGTTTGTTTCGAATTGTATGCTCGTCAAATTCTGTGCCCAAACGCATACTGATAAAGAATACGAATACAAAACCAATCATGGGAAGCATATTGAACATCATATCTTCCACATAAAACTCAATGCCGGTATTTTTCATCGCAGTATTATAACTCATCCAACTGAAGGAAGCAGCGCCAATGCTCATGAACGCAAAGGCGATCCAGAACATTTTTTCTTTCCAGAGTCGTGAGAAACTCGCAGTTAACAACTTACGCATTGTTGCCACCTCCCACAAGGGAGATATAGTAGCTCTCCAAACTTTCGTCCTTCTCCTGCATAGACAGCACTTCACAGTTTTCCTTTGCCAGAGCAACAGTCAACTGGGTCACATGGACTTTTGCGAACACATCAGCCGTGGTTGCAGAAATGATCTTGTATTCCAGATTCATAGAATCCAAAACACGAGCCAGCACAGCGGTATCACTGACTTCCATGCGGACGCACTTTCGGCAGGCCGCATCCAGTTCTTCTGCACTCAGCTCTTTCACCATGCGCCCGTTGTCAATGATACCGTAGTGGGTCGCCAAACGGGAAAGCTCGTCCAAGATATGACTGGAAATCAAAACGGTAATCTGTCTTTCACGGTTCAGCTTCAGAATCAGCTCACGCATTTCCACAATACCTTGCGGATCAAGACCATTTACAGGCTCGTCAAGAACAAGGAAGTCAGGATCACCGGCTAATGCGATGGCGATGCCAAGACGCTGCTTCATGCCAAGGGAAAAGTTCTTTGCCTTTTTCTTTCCGGTGTTCTCCAAGCCCACCAGCTTCAGCAGTTCGGGAATTCCGTCATAGGACGGCAGGCCGAGAATGAGATACTGCTGTTTCAGATTTTCTTCCGCAGTCATATCCATGTAGATGGACGGTGTTTCCACCACAGCACCCATACGGCGGCGGGATTTGATAATGTCCTTGCTGTCATTGCGGATGCCGTACAGAGTAAAGTCACCGGAAGTCGGCTCCTGCAACCCGCAGATCAGACGGATCAGCGTGGTCTTACCAGCACCGTTCTTTCCCACAAAACCATAGATGGATCCCTTGGGAACGTTCATGGTAAGACTATTGAGCGCATAAAAGTTTTTATACCTTTTCGTCAAGTTGTTTGTTTGCAAAATATAATTCATAGTTTGTTACCTCCTTTGATGACCCAAGTTTACAAAACAAAAGTCAAGAAAGTGGTCAAGAAAAACGTCAAGATTTGGTCAAGATTTTTGCTCTGCAAGTTTGAAGCCGATACCCCATACCGTTTCGATATAATCTACACCGCTGACATCCTGCAGCTTTTTACGCAGGTTGCTGATGTGCTGCTTCAAAGATCGCTCAGTGCAGTCGGGAGTATCCAGACTAATTCTGTCCAGCAGAACACTTTTGGCAATGACTTGTTTTGGATTTTCCATCAGCAGTTTCAAAATAGCATATTCTGTTCGGGTCAATTTCACAACCTGCCCTTGTACGGTCAAAGAAAGGGACACCGTATCCAAAACCAAATCGCCCACGGAAAGGGATTTGCTGTCACCATGCTGCTCTGCCTTGCGAAGCTGAACGGTGATGCGGGCAAGAAGTTCTTTTGTGTCAAAGGGTTTCGTCATATAATCGGCTGCACCACTAAGTAAAAGATTTACTTTGTCCTGCACATCTACCTTTGCACTGAGAACAATAACGGGAATGTTCTCAATATGCGGTAGAACTTCCTCACCTGATAATCCAGGCAACATCAAATCCAGCAAAACCAAATCCGGTTTATTCTGTGAAAGAAGATATAATGCTTCGGTACCAGAATAGGCACGGAGGACGGCATAGCCCTCCTGTGACAACACTTCTGTCAGCATATCTCCAATATGAATATCATCATCAATTATTGCAACTTTTTTCACTCTTTAACCTCCAATAAAGCTTTCACAAAAATTCAAATTTTCTTTTTCTTCTTCCCGCTGGCGATTCTTGCCCAAAATAACCTCCATAGCCTTTTCGTGATGGCGGCTTCTTGACGCCGAGTTGATTAAACGCATCCTTGGCAGCTGTGAAGCTGGATTTCTTATCAGTGTTCCTTAACTACTATTATTCATTAGCAACTTTATCTGCAGGTTTTGAAATAATATAGGAAAACGTACGGATTATGAGTGTCGCTATCATATAAAATACAATATTTAGAACAGTAAATTACTATGCCAACAACCTGCTCAATAATCGTTCTCTGTTATTGATAAACATTTCCGTCACTTTATAGCTTTCTGTTTCCTCGTATTCACACTTGTGGATTTCTCCGTCATCAAAGGAAATAATCTGTGCACCAGGTATTCCCAACAAGATTGGCGAATGGGTAACAATAATAAATTGTGCTCCCTGCTTTGCACATGCATATATTTCCATAAGTAGAGTTAACTGCCGTTGCGGTGACAATGCTGCTTCTGGTTCATCAAACAAATATAATCCATTTGCCTTCAACTGATTTTGTGCAAGTTCAAGAAAACTTTCTCCATGTGATTTTTCATGATATTTCTCTGATGGATGTGCGATATCTGCATAACGTTCTTCCTGTGTTGCAACATTATAAAAACTTTCTGCTCTAAGAAAATATCCCCACTTAGGTTTTCGGTATCCTTTCGAAATTCGCACTGCTTCATGCAACTTGGAATGAGAATCATACGTAGAAAAAGTATAGTTCTTTGTTCCACCTTCCGGGTTAAAGCCATATGCTACAGCAAGGGCTTCCAGTATAGTTGATTTTCCGCTTCCATTTTCTCCAACGAAACAGGTGATCGGCTTTTCAAATTCCAGTTCTTCCAGCCCTCGAATCGCATCAATTCTGCGAAGATAACTGTTGCTTTCAATTTTATCCCAATCAATAAACAGTTTTTGAATAAATTGTGTATTCATATCCTTCTCCAATAAATATCTACTTTATAGCCACAAATTTTGCATCCTCTACCTCAGAAGATGTAACTCCTGCAATAAAAAAGAATATTTTCTTCTAGATGTTTGATAACCTCTGGGAAAATGTCCTTAAGATACAATATTTAATTGGGCTTCTGCATTTTTATTCCAGGTATCTTTTAACAACTGATCAGACTGCTGCAATGCCTTTACAACAACTTCCCACCCAGCATCTTCTACTGCATTATAAAATTCAGAAGCCACTTCTGAATTTGGAATGAATACTTCCTGTTTAGCAAAATCATATCCCAGATACCCCAGATGAATTAATAAAGTCAATACATCATCGGCAGTTTTAAATGTCGTCATATCATTCGTAAATTTACTGGTATTAATTTTTTTGCTTTTACCAGCCAACAACTCTATAATCGTATCCTTTAATCCAGCATAATTCAGCGCGATATAATCTCTTAACGCTTCAAATGTCTCCGTCTGGTTCCAATAATTATCAAAACTCCTGCTGAGCATTGCACTTACCACAGACCGGGGACTGTACACATGCTCCACATTTTCAAAGCGATATCCATCATACCAGCGTCTGGTTTCTTCAAAATCCATTTCATACCGGGTACATAATTCTCTCACTTCTGTTTCTGTAAAACCTACAAACTCCGCAAGCTGTTTCGGATTGGTCATGGAGAATTCATCAAACATGTTCAGGGCTGAGTGCGTTCCATATTTCTTGATAGGCAGTATTCCAGTCATGTAAGCCAAAGCCACATATGGCTTATCCTTCAGAAGATTTCGCAGAAAATCCAGATATACTTTCTGTGCCTCTTTATCTGCTTTCTTTTCCCTGAAAATGCAATCCCATTCATCAATGATGAATACAAAGGGAATATCCTCAGCATTATATATATCCGATAAGGTTCGTATCAGATTCTCTGAATCATAATATCGAATATCCGGATACACTTCCAACAAATCCCATAAAATATTCTTCTCTATAGCATTTTTCATCGCTCCAACATCATGGTTATCGCTCAAAAAATCCTGCATATTTAGAAAAATTACGTTATACTGATTCAAATGGGTCAGAAACGAAGCATCTTTCCCAATTTTCAGTTTAGCAAATTCTGTCTTTGAATCGGCGCCTCTTCCATAATAAGCAGCCAGCATATTGGCTGCCATTGACTTTCCAAACCTTCTTGGACGACTGACACAAACATACTGCTGCTCTGAATCAAGTACTTTATTGGTATATGCAATCAGCTCACTTTTATCTACATAAATCTAAGAATTCAATGCTTTTTGAAAAGCTCGTTTTCTGGGATTTAAGTAAATACCCATTCATTAACACGCTCCTTCCCTATTCCAGTCTATGTTTTATTTACTTATAACTTTCTTGTTTCTTTTTCCCTGTGTCTATATTTTATGCTCTCACTCACACAATGTAAACCTCCATAAAAAAATTTCCCTCTGGACTTGAATTGAGTAAATACTTTTAATCTTTTACCAATTATAGTTATCGAATAATCTAATTGGCTTTGATTATTTCCTGCAGCCAGTTTTCATGATTTTACCGGATTATAACGGATGATTTTCTTTTGTTCTGGTATATTCAATACGTATCCATTCGTCATTGACTTTCAGAACTCTTACCGCAGCATTGTGTCCCCAATCCAGACCAGATTCCAGCAAAAGTTCCAAATCCCCATTTACCATTCTGAAACTTCTTCAATAATACACTGATGCACCTTGCTATCTTTTGAGTAATTCACACCTACCAGCATCAGATTCCCTTCGCCACTGCTTCTGTATTTTTATTCCAGGTATCTCTTAACAACTGATCAGCCTGCTGCAATGCCTTTACAACAACTTCCCACCCAGCATCTTCTACTGCATTATAAAATCCAGAAGCCACTTCTGAATTTGGAGAAATGGGGGATTATTGTGGATAATTTGGCCTTATCTAGAGCACTATTTATTAGAATACTTCGAATCCATAATTATTTTCTTAATTTCTAGGGTTTCACTCTCAATCCCTATATTTTTCTTAGGGTTTATACTGTTTTTTATTTCCGCGTACTCCTCATTTACCGGAATTACTACAAAAGTAAGATTATCCATAATATCAAAGATTTTATAGTACAATGATAGGGAACCATTTTCATCTAAAGATCTTTTTGCCTCACCAATACCCGTTCCAAAAGATTCAATAAAGCTGGATACTCCCTACCCTAATAGGAATAGCGTTCTCCTTGCTGTGCGTAAATCTTTGAGTGACACGACTTACACAACGCAATCAAATTATCTCTGTTGTGTGTGCCACCGTCACTTACTTTTTCCTCTGTCATATTGTCCGCCTTGTCTGAAGGATTTTTCTAATTGCTTTGCATCGAATTCACCAACAAAAAAGGACACTCTTCCAAGATTTCTCTTAGAAAAGTGTCCCAAATAGATACAAATTATTTGTTTTTCGTTTTCTTTTGCTGTACCCTCTATTTCAAAATGCTCGAAACCTGCATAAAATAAGGCTTTATGCAGGATGTGCATCCCATTTTGAGATAAATTTCTCTCAAATGAAGGAGGCGTAGCGGGCTACGCTGACTGAATCTGAGAAAAATTTAGCCAAAACAGGGGTGTGCAGACTGCGTGAATGATTTTTCAAACA
>JBGVFN010000037.1:0-3390 GCA_045121095.1 Lachnospiraceae bacterium
ATTCATACATTTTCTTTTCGTATTTTATAGGCAGAGAAAATACCAGGGAACCGTAATGGACTGTTTTCAATTGGTTAGGGCGATCTTGAAGTACCGGTGTTGCTTCAAAGGAAATCGTAATGTCATGGGATGTTCCACCATCAATCTAAAATTTAAGAAGTCTGTTTTCTCAACATTTTTCCCATTCACCGTAAGGTTTTTGGCAAAAGAAGGAATGCGAACGGTGAATACAGAGTCTTTTTGTGCTTTAACCTGATAGAAAAGCGTATTTTCAAATGGATAGTTTGTCTTAAGAGACACAGAAATTGCTTTTGTTTTCAATTCTGATGGCACAGGGACTGCACTGAGTACTTCATTTCCGCGATGCATAATTAACAAGAAATGTTTTTCAGACACGGCATAGAAAAAGTCCCGTTTTTACGGGACAGTCTGGAAAATATTTCTTTTGAACCGAGTCGGCACCCGTCCGCACTCGATGAACTTCCTTATAGAGAAAGTTTTTTGGCCGGATTCTCAACGGGCTCATTTGGGTGGAGTGTTTCCTTTCAAAAAGCACACTTTCTCGCAGATATGGATAAAATACCGGATTTTTGGGTATGGCAAACAAGCCCTTACCGTAAACAGCAAGAGTAATTCCATATCTGGCTATATTCGGTTATTCCTGCACTGGCATTCCGCGGATATATTGAGCTGCTGACCGCCTGCTCATTCGTGGCAGTATCTCAACCTTTGAACCACAGTCTGTGCAGATCCTTACATCCTTTCCGAAAAAATGAAGAATCAGTTCTGCTTCTGACATACTCTTCACTTCTGAAGGTTCATATATCTTGTCCAGAAGTGTATAGATCAGTTCAAGGGATTTTTTCCTGACACAGCCTGCAAGAAAACCGGCACTGCGGACACGGCAGAATCCAGGTGGAAGCAGATGCATCAGGAATCTCCGGATGAATTCTTCTGTGGAAATGGTCATCTCTTTCATAGTGTAAGAGGACCCATGATAATCTTTGTAACGGAATGTAACTCTTTCTTTATCATAAAACAGGATCCGGCTGTTTGATATCGCAGTACGGTTTGTATAACGCGCGAAGTAGCTTACTGCATTATCAGTGGTTTCTTTCTCATTCGTTTTAACTCCTGACTTTTTTACAGGAGCAAGCGGCTTGATCTCAACATTCCATGTAGTGTTGTAGCATGTGTTCAGAAGGTCTTTCCATTCATAACTGTTCCGATACTTCTGTGCAGCGTGGAAATACTGCAGTTTTTCATCATCGTGCAGTTTTTTCAATCCTGCCATAAACTTTCCTCTGTAGACCTTTGTTACGGCTTTCAGCGGCAAAAAGAACTGATTGGAAAGACAGCGTTTGAAACATGTTTTATCTTTGGTGAGACCTCCGCCGGAAACCAGGACATGGAGATGATAATGGAGCGAAAGGTCAGAACCAAACGAATGCAGTATCATCAGGATACCTGGTGTCATCTTCAGCTTTTTCATAGAAAGTTCCAGGACTGTTTCCTTTGCCGCTGAAAACAGAAGATTCAGGGTATCCTTCTGATTCTGATACATGATATCCACCAGTGTATGCGGAAGGGTAAAGACCAGATGGAAGTATGGTATTCCGGGAATGACCTCAGCCTGGCGCATTGCTGTCCAGCGTTTTTCTTCCAGGTATCCGCAGCTGGGACAGTTGCGGTTTCCACAGGAACATGGGCGCATTTCAATCTTACCGCATTGGCTGCAGTGGATGAGACTGTACCCGAGTTTTCCGGTTTTACAGTTGATCATTGCGTTCAGCGTTTTCAGTTTAAACTCCGGGACCGGATGGGAAAGACAGTAATCACTGAAGTTCAGTTTCAACAGATCACGGATGGCATAATTATGGGCGGTATCATCAGAAAGAAACGGTTCCGCCATGGAATCCGTCTCCTTTTCTGCCAGGTCTTCTTCCGTCCACCAGGCAACAGGATTCTCAAGAGAAGTTTTCTGCATCGAAAGGATTTTCAATATGTCTCCTCTCCTTCAGCTTTGCATCGAGCTGGACATAGATGAGGGTACTTGTGATCGTGCGGTGGCGGAGACGCTGCTGTACCTGGAACAGATCCGCACCGGACTGATAGTAATGAAGGGCCTGGGCATGGCGGAGGGAGTGGAAAGAGTAGCCGCGGGATTCCCATCCCAGTTCCCGGATCCTTTTCTTGAAAACACGGTCAAGAGATCCTTTTGTGATATGTGAGCCTGGTTTCTGTCCCGGGAAAAGCCAGTCATCCGGCCTGGCGTCCGGATAACACTGTTTCCAGTACGTGTAAAGGATACCTTTCAGTCTGGTTGATAATTCAATGGTCCCCGCATAACGGCTTTTACTTGATTCTTCTGAGATTGTGATCGTGCCATCAGAAAATGAGATATCACGGAAACGCAAGGCTGTTACTTCACTGATCCTGAGCCCTGCGCCATAGGCAACAGCCAGTTCTGTCATGTGTTTCAGGTTATCCATCTCAAGGATGAGCCTGAACATCTCTTTCTGGGAAGGCACTTTAGGAAGCGGATGATCTACCCTGCAGAGCGGAAGATCATCATTGGAAAGAGGTTTCTTAAGGACAAAGCGGAAATATTTTTTTAAGGCACAGTTATAGAGGTTCACAGAACGGGGTGCATATCCGAGACCTCCTTCTTCTTTCCTGCGTTTGAGATGCAGAAGAAATGCCCGTAACTGCAGGATATCAGCATCTGCAATCGGGATGTTATAAGTATCCTGGAGCCAGGAACAGCACTCAAAGATGCACTGGAGATAACTGTCGATGGTACGGGGACGGTAATTGATCAGTTCAAGAACATCCGAGATGTTTTGAAGTTCGGTTTTAAAAAGTGTGGAATTCGTATACTTCATGGTTCAATCCTTTCATAAAACATATGTATTCAGAGAGAAAAAACATAGTTTTACAAAGGTGGGCCACGAGCATACTTGCCGAATGGCAAAAAATCAAGTATACTCATCATAGGTTAAAGTTCTATCTTTAACACTGGAAATCCCAGAGATGAGTTGGTCGGCAAACTGAACGTCATCTTTGGGATTTTTAATTTTCAGTTACAAGAATAGAGTATACAAAAAAGACTACCTCGGCAAGAGATAGCCTTAATATAAGAGAAAAAAGTAAATCAAGCCATCGTCACAGGGTGACGATTTGGTTCAAAAGATGAAAGAAGTTTTTTTCGTCATATTTGATGTCATTTTCTGCGGTCATTTTCATAAAACTCACTCCATTTCTATTAGGATAGTATATACAGTTAAAAAGTTTCTAAACATAGTTTAACATAAAGTGAAAAATGTCATAACAGAAGATTTCATTTATTTATGAAGTATATTCTGTGTTTGAGCTGAAACCTGATTTTTA
>JBGVFN010000038.1:0-26799 GCA_045121095.1 Lachnospiraceae bacterium
AACTTCTTTCTTAGAAGCCATTGTTGTATCACCAGGTGTTGTCATAGCTAATGCACCGTGAGCTGCACCGTAGTTAACAGCCAGTTCTGCATTACCTGTTGTCATAAGACCATAGATAAGACCTGAAGCGAAGGAGTCACCGCCGCCTACACGGTCCATGATTTCAAGACCTTTGTAATCTTTTGCTTTGTAAACTTCACCGTCTGCCCAGCAGATTGCGCTCCAGTCATTAACGGTAGCAGTCTTAACTTCACGCAGGGTAGTAGCAACAGCTTTGAAGTTAGGGTATGTCTGAGCAGCTTCGTTGATCATCTTCTTGTAGCCGTCCAGGTTCAGAGTCTTCAGGTTTTCATCGTTACCTTCGATTGCAAAACCAAGGCAAGCGGTGAAGTCTTCTTCGTTACCGATCATAACGTCTACATATTTTGCGATTTCTTTGTTAACTTCCTGAGCTTTAGCCTGTCCGCCGATTGCACTCCACATGGAAGGACGGTAGTTCAGGTCATAAGATACGATTGTGCCGTATTTCTTAGCAGTTTTGATTGCAGCCAGAACAGTTTCGCAGGACTGTTCAGATAAAGCAGCGTAGATACCGCCGGTATGCAGCCAGCGAACACCCAGTTCACCAAAGATGTAATCGAAATCGAAATCTTCGGGAGTAGCTTTAGCGATTGCAGTATTTGCACGGTCAGAGCATCCAACTGCACCACGGATACCAAATCCGCGTTCTGTGAAGTTCAGACCATTACGGCAGATACGGCCGATACCGTCTGTCTTCATCCATTTGATCAGGGAAGTATCAACAGCACCCTGGTTGATGAAGTCTTCCAGCAGAAGGCCAACTTCGTTTTCAGCGAAAGCTGTGATAACAGCTGTATTCAGACCGAAGCATTTTCTCAGACCACGGATAACGTTGTATTCGCCGCCGCCTTCCCATGCACGGAAAGATCTTGCAGTACGAATTCTTCCTTCGCCGGGATCCAGACGAAGCATAACTTCACCCAGGGAAACAGCATCAAATTTACATTCATTAGCTGGTCTTAAATTTAAATCCATTGTTGTATATCCTCCTAAAATTAAAAATAAATATCCTTTGATTTCTTAATAAAAGAGCAACTTAAAAGATTGCAAAAATATCTTAAAAGAGTACTCGAAAATTATCTAAATGAAAATGAATTATCTAAATGATTTAGAATATCCAAATGCTTTAATAAAAGCTTACAGATTCAGCTTATTGATTAACCGCGGATTTCTTTTACTAATGCTACCGCTTCTTTTGTCAGTTCTTTGATCTTTTCGAAGTCACCAGCTTTAACCAGATCGCCTTTTACCATCCAGCTGCCGCCGCAAGCGATGATCTTCTTGAAGTTCAGGTAGTTGGCAATGTTTTTGGGGCTAACACCGCCAGTGGGCATGAATTTCATATTTGTGTAAGGAGCTGCCAGAGCTTTGATTGTATCAACACCGCCGAACTGTTCAGCAGGGAAGAATTTAACAACCTTCATGCCTCTCTTAGCTGCCTGAGCTACTTCAGAGGGGGTAATGCATCCGGGGAATACGGGGATATCTTTTTCTAAGCAGTAATCTACGATTTCAGGATCGAAACCAGGGCTTACGATGAATTTAGCGCCTGCGTTTACTGCACGGTCAACCTGTTCAATTGTTAAAACAGTACCAGCACCTACGAACATTTCGGGGTATTCTGTAGTCATGATGCGGATGGATTCTTCAGCAGCTTCAGTACGGAAAGTAACTTCTGCACAGGGCAGTCCGCCTTCGATCAGTGCTTTTGCCAGGGGGGCAGCATCTTTCACATCTTCCAGAACGACAACCGGAACAATACCAATTTCTGCAATTTTGTCAGCTACAGTGTTCATAATTAAAATCTCCTTTTAAAGTTTTTTCGTCATGGTCTTGCGTTCCACAATATGGAATGTTATTCTGCATTGTGGAACAACTATCTCTATTATATACAACGCAAAAGAAAAGTCAAGGGAAAATAGTTAGGCATTTTATGAAAATTTTAAGGAAAAAATCCATTGATTCAATTTTATGAAAGTGTTACAATAGCGCCATGGATGATTGAGCAATACGGAGGTCTTATTTTTATGGAAACCAAAAATCCGATTCAGGTGACGGATCGTTTATTTCTTGTATTAGAAACGCTGGCGGAGACAGGACCTGTAGCACTTGCAGATCTATGTCAGCGTCTGGATCTGAACAAAAGTACGGTTCACCGATTGCTTTGCTCATTAATTTATGTGGGGTATGTGAAACAGGATGCGGACACAGGGAAGTATTCTCTTTCTTTTAAATTATTAACACTTGCCAATAAATTATTAGGCCAGATGGATATTTTAGATACGGTTCGGTCACTTTTGAAGGAACTTTCAGAAGAAACCGGAGAGACAGTTCATTTTGTTCAGCTGGATGGAGCAGATGCAGTTTATATTTATAAAGAAGAGTCTTATCAGAATTCGATTCGCATGGCGTCTAAGGTCGGCAGCCGGATTCCGATTTATTGTTCCGGCGTGGGAAAAGCCATGGCGGCAGACATGACAGAGGAGCAGATCCGGGATATCTGGCAGCGCAGTAATATCAAAAAGCTTACGCCTCATACAATTATAGATTGTGATACATTTCTCAGAGCAGTGGATGAAGTGAAAAGCAGGGGCTATGCTCTGGATGATGAGGAGAATGAACTGGGAGTTCGTTGTATCGCGGTGGGAATCCCGGATTATAAAGGAACGCCGAAATATGCATTTTCCATTTCAGCACCGGTTACCCGCATGACAGATGAGCGGATTGATAAACTGGCGGAAGTGGCACTGCGGATTAAAAGTAAGATTATGTTGAATCAGAGATAGGATGATACCAAATCAGCCATAAGATCAGGTGAAATCAAAGATAAGATTATATCAGATCAAAGAAATGGTGATGCTGGATTTCCAGTGTCAGCTGATTTTCCCGATAATGAAGATGGATGTTTGTCCATTGCATCATAATTATAGAAGACGGGAAGTGTCTTAAATATATGTAGATACATATCTAAGACACTTCTCGTTTTTCTGTTTGTCCGCTTTTTTGTTTTTATTTTTCTGACCGTGTATTTTTACTTGTGTTCCAGAGGGTTTTCAACTATGATAAGATAGAAGAAAAGAAAGCAATGATTACTATAATTAAGTACAGAACAAAGATTAAGTACAGAACAAATCTGGAGGAACGATGCAGTTATATGAATTAAGTGCGCCCTGTCATTTTGGGACAGAGGCTGTGTTAAAAAAAGAAATTTATGATCTGGGTTATGATATTGTAAAAGTAGAAGACGGCCGTGTAACCTTTCAGGGGGATGCAGAAGCAATCTGCCGCAGCAACGTTTTCCTGCGCACCACAGAACGTATTTTATTAAATGTAGGAACTTTCCATGCGGAGACTTTTGAGGAATTGTTCCAGGGAATTAAAAATCTTCCCTGGGAAGACTATATCCCTTTGGATGGAAAATTCTGGGTAACAAAAGCTACTTCTATTAAAAGTAAGCTGTTCAGTACCTCAGATATCCAGTCCATTGCAAAAAAAGCCATGGTGGAGCGGCTGAAAACCGTTTATCATTCCCGCTGGTTTGAAGAAACAGGAAATTCCTATCCTGTGCGTATTTTTTTAATGAAAGATGAAGTAACCGTAACAATTGATACTTCCGGAGATTCTCTTCATAAGAGAGGATACCGTATCTATTCTGCAAAAGCACCCATCACAGAGACGCTGGCATCTGCGTTGCTGATGCTGACTCCCTGGAATAAGGACCGGATTCTGGTGGACCCTTTCTGCGGCAGCGGTACATTTCCCATTGAAGCAGCATTAATGGCAGCCAATATCGCTCCCGGTGTCAACCGCAATTTCCTTGCCATGAGCTGGGACAACCTGATTGACAAACGTTTGTGGAAAGATGCCAGAGAAGAAGCTCTGGATCTGGAAGAACGCAATGTACAGACAGACATTCAGGGCTACGATCTGGATGGAGAGGTGGTAAAATGCGCCCGGGAAAATGCCAAACTGGCTGGTGTGGATCATTTGATCCATTTCCAGAAACGTCCTGTCAGTGAATTGAGCCATCCTAAGAAATATGGATTTATCATCACCAATCCTCCTTATGGCGAACGTCTGGAGGAGAAAAAGGATCTGCCGCCTATTTATGGGGACTTCTGCCGTCAGTTTAAGCAGCTGGAAGACTGGTCTGCTTATGTCATCACCAATTATGATGGACTGGAAAAACAGATGGGCCGGAAAGCAGATAAAGTGCGGAAAATCTATAATGGTATGATGAAAACCACATTTTATCAGTTCATGGGGCCGAAGCCGCCCAGAAGAAAACGTCCTCAGGACAATGGAATCGTGAATGAGTAAAATAGAGCAGTCTGAAAGGAAGAAATAATGAAAGATAAAGTAATTTTTGCATCCAATAATGCCGGAAAAATCCGGGAAGTAAAAGAGATTATGCAGGATTTCGGCAAAGAAATCCTGTCTTTGGAAGAAGCAGGTATTCATACAGATATTGAAGAAAATGGAACTACATTTGAGGAAAATGCACTGATCAAATGCCGTGCCATCCATGAAATGACAGGGGCTATGGTGCTGGCAGACGATTCCGGTCTGGAAATTGATTATCTGAATAAAGAACCGGGAGTATATTCTGCCCGTTATTTAGGACACGACACCCCTTATGATATTAAAAATCAGATCATCCTGGATCGGTTAAAAGAAGCAGAAGGTCCGGCCCGCAGTACACGCTACGTATGTGCCATGGCAGCCGTACTGCCGGATGGAAGAGAATACACAGCGCTGGGTACAATTGAAGGCCTGATTTCCCAGGAACCCGCAGGAAACGGAGGATTCGGCTACGATCCCATTTTCCTGGTGCCTGAGTACAGCAAAACCATGGCAGAATTAACCCCCGACGAAAAAAATGCCATCAGCCACAGAGGACGCGCACTGAGAGCACTCCGCGATATCCTTGCACAGGTTTAAATACTTCACGAAAATTCCATTGCTGCAGTATTGGAACATGTTTGAAAAGGCAAAAAAACGTAACAGTTCAGCAACGTTACAGTGATATAAAAGGACATAAGCAACATGAGCAAGAAAAAAATTCTGGTAATCAGCGATACCCATCGCAACGTGCACAAAATAGAAGAAGTTCTGAAACGAGAACCGCAGATTGACCTGGTTCTTCATTTAGGCGATCTGGAAGGACACGGAGAGTATATTGAGCAGGTAACAGGCTGTCCGCTGGAAGCGGTTCGGGGAAACTGTGATTACAGCACAAGTTATCCCTATGACTCCATGATAGAATTAGGGGGACATATGATCTTCATGACCCACGGACATCGATACAGCGTAGACTATGATCTATATGAACTGGAAGACATGGCCAGAGGATGCGGAGCAAACATCGCCATGTATGGACACACCCACCGTCCCTATTTCGAACAAAAAGAAGATGGATTCATCATCCTCAACCCCGGCAGTCTCGGAAGTCCCCGCCAGGCATCCAGAGCCCCTTCCTACATGATTATGGAACTGGACGAAGAAACCGATGAAATCGAATTTCACCAGGAATACCTCAACGCCCCCGGCGCCGGCCGTTTCTGGTGATATCATAGAATCTCTCTTCATAAATGTAAACTAAATCATATTAAACTATATTAAATAAAAAACAGTTCAGTTTCCTGAGCTGTTTTTTTATGCATATCATTCAACTATCATTACTCCTCCCACATATCAGATTCTTTCTTGATATTTAGCTATTCTATCAAGAATTCCGTTTTAAGAAAGATTAATTTTCTTGAAAATCTTGGAATCTTGGTAGAAACAAAACAACGAAAATTCAGAAAAAGCCGAAAAATGTTTGGAACATTTACTGGGAAAATAATTTTGGGGTGTCAGAAGTGGAAAAATGTTTAAAATACCTCGGTATGGGGGTATGGGATGCATAAACGATCAGTTTACACCTCCAAAAAAGAAGTTTGGGGGTGCAGTGAGGTAAAAAGTATCTGAAATACCTCCGAGTGGGGGTGTGAGACGCATAAAATGGTCAATTATGCCCTGCGAAAAAACTTTTTAAAAAAAGTTGAAAAAAACTGTTGACAAAATGAATTCATTCAAGTATAATTCTGTTTGTTCGCTGAGGAACACAGGAAAACAAAAGCGAACAGATAAGAAATGCGGGTGTAGTTCAATGGTAGAACACTAGCCTTCCAAGCTAGATACGTGGGTTCGATTCCCATCACCCGCTTCATCAGGAAACTGATGGGGATATGGTGGGTATAGCGCAGTTGGTTAGCGCGTCAGATTGTGGCTCTGAAGGTCCAGGGTTCGAATCCCTGTACCCACCCTGCCATTAACTTGGTGGCATGCAATGGGCTATCGCCAAGCGGTAAGGCACAGGACTTTGACTCCTGCATTCGACGGTTCGAATCCGGCTAGCCCAGTCAAAGTTCAAAAAACTTTATATTGAAAGATGGGATACTAGCTCAGGTGGTAGAGCACTTGACTTTTAATCAAGTTGTCCGGGGTTCGAGTCCCCGGTGTCTCATGAAAGACAGTGATCAGAATATGGTCACTGTTTTTTTGTTTTCGCCATGGGTGTACACGTTCTGAAACACGTCTTAAAAACACGTTCTGAAATCTTTAGAAAAATTCCTGAGTAATTTTAAACACATCGGAATATCTGTCCATTTGCATCCAATCTATTCGCATTTGTAAAATTTCTGGAAAATACTGTAAGTATTTACAAATTTTCCGACTTTTTGATGAAATTAGGAAATGTGCATATACTGTAATAAAACCGAATTTCGTGCAGGATGTGTATTTACGAATATGAAAATGCTTTGTATAATATACCGTATAAAAACCTATTTGGATCAGGGGGAATAATTATGTTAAAAGCGATTCAGGATTTATTCGGTAAATCAGAAAATAAAGGTGCTGAGCTGGAACTTCAGGCATTTATGGAAGGCGAAACCGTTTCTTTAAAAGAAGTACCGGATCAGGTATTTTCCAAGAAGATTCTGGGAAAGGGAGTTGCGATTGATCCCACCACCGAAGAACTTCTCTCACCCATCGATGGAAAAGTTGTGGCTGTTATGGGAAGAACACGTCATTCCTGTTGTATTCGCGGTGATAAGGGGCTGGAAATCCTTCTGCACATCGGTGTTAATACCGTGGAGATGAATGGTGATGGATTTGAAATGCTGGTAGAGAATGGTCAGGAGGTAAAAGCCGGTGATCCACTGATTAAATTTTCAGCAGAAAAAATTAAGGCAGCCGGTCATCCGTTGATCAGTTCCATGGTGGTTACAGAGATGGGCGAATATCGTCATGCGGTGTTTAAAACAGGCAAAGATGTGAAAAAAGGCAGTTCCATTGCACGTTTAACTTTATAATGCAGGAATGGTAACTATTCAGAATAGGTGGAAGCAATTTTTATTGGATTTTTGCATCGTAATTATGAGGGTACTGAATAATTACCAGGAATGATACAAAATGGGGGATGGAGATTCTATGAATATCCGTCAGATGATGGAGATTAGGGAACAGCAGTTTCTTCAGCAGTATGCGGCATTCAGTGCAGATGCGGTGCGGGACGTATGGGAGGAACCCTGTGAGATTCGCACGGCTTATCAGCGGGACCGGGATCGGATTCTGCACAGTAAGGCGTTTCGGCGCATGAAGGATAAGACACAGGTATTTCTGGCTGCCACCGGAGATCATTATCGAAACCGCCTGACTCATACACTGGAAGTTTCTCAGGCGGCCCGGACCATTGCCAAAGCCCTTTCATTAAATGAAGAATTAACCGAGGCCATTGGCTTGGGCCATGATCTGGGGCATACGCCGTTTGGCCATACAGGGGAAGCAGCCTTGAACGAGGCATTGAAACAGGTTCATCCGGAATTATCCTTTCGGCATTATTTACATAGTGTGCGGGTGGTGGAATGTCTGGAAAAAAATGGCAATGGCCTGAATCTGACGAAAGCAGTCCGGAATGGAATCCAAAATCATGGAACCGCCGGACGTCCCATAACTTTAGAGGGACAAATCGTGCGTTTATGTGATAAAATAGCTTATATTAATCACGATATTGATGATGCGATCCGCGCAGGTGTACTTTATGAGTCAGATTTACCAGCTATATATACGGATGCTCTTGGGCATACTGTGAGGGAAAGGCTGAATACACTCATATCTGACACGATTTATCACAGTCAGGGAAAACCGCAGATTGAACAGTCACCGGAAGTAGCAGAGGCGATGAAAGGTCTTCGCCAGTTTATGTTTGATCATGTATATTATCATCCCATGGTCAAACAGGAAGAAGCAAAGGCACAGACCATGCTGAATTCTCTGTTTTTCTGGTATATGGAACATCCGGAAAACTTGCCGGAGGAGTTCCAGCGGTCCCTTTACAATGAGGATCAGGAGAATGCTCAGAAGAAACTGGAAAGTTTAAGAGGATTTACAGAAGAAATTTCCAGGGCACAGGCGGTGTGTGATTATATTGCGGGCATGACAGATCACTATGCCATTGCGCGGTTTGAAGAATTATTTGTACCGAAAGGTTGGAGGAGCAGGTAGATTTGTATTATCCAGAAGAGATTGTTGATGAGGTGGGCAGAGCCAATGATATTGTGGATGTCATTGGTCAGTATGTAAAGCTAAAGAGGCAGGGCAGCCGGTATACGGGGCTCTGTCCTTTTCATAATGAGAAGACGCCTTCTTTTTCCGTTTCCGGGGATATGCAGCTGTATCATTGTTTTGGGTGCGGTGTAGGAGGAAATGTATTTACTTTTGTAATGGAATACGAGAGTTATACGTTTCAGGAAGCGATAGAGTATCTTGCGGACCGGGCCGGGATTACCCTTCCCAAAGATGACGGAAGGCAGGACCGGGCGGAGGATAACAGGCGCAAACGAATGCTGGAGGCCAATAAAATGGCGGCCAGATATTTTTATTATCAGCTGAAAAATAAACAGGGAAGCAGAGCTTATGAGTATCTGCGAAAACGTGGACTTTCCGATGAAACGATTTTGAAATTTGGACTTGGTTATTCCAATATTTCACCGGATGATCTGTACCGCTATCTGAAATCAAAGGGATTTGAAGATCAGCTTCTGGCGGACTGTGGATTGATCAAGGTGGATGCCAAAGGCGCTCATGATCGTTTCTGGAATCGGGTCATGTTTCCAATTATGGATGTGAATAACCGGGTAATCGGTTTCGGCGGCCGTGTCATGGGAGATGGACTTCCCAAGTATTTGAATTCACCAGAGACAAAGCTTTTTGATAAAAGCCGGAATCTGTATGGACTTCATGCTGCAAAAAAAGCCAGAAAAGATTATTTCCTTTTGTGTGAAGGCTATATGGATGTCATTGCACTGCATCAGGCGGGATTTACCAACGCCGTGGCATCTCTGGGAACTGCATTTACACCGCAGCATGCCATTCTCATGAAACGGTATGTACAGCAGGTGATTCTGACATTTGACAGCGATAATGCCGGAATCAATGCAGCACTTCGTGCCATTCCTATTTTGAAAAATGCAGGACTTTCCGTGAAGGTTCTGAATATGAAACCCCATAAAGACCCGGATGAATTTATCAAAGCGGAGGGCGCCGAAGCTTATGAAGAACGCATCCGTCAGGCACAGAATGGTTTTCTGTTTGAAATTGGTGTTCTGCGAAGCCGCTACGATTTTCGTGATCCGGATCGGAAAACCGCGTTTCAGGTGGAAACTGCCAAAAAGCTGCTGGAATTTGAAGATGAGATGGAGCGCAGCAATTATATCGAAGCGGTGGCGCTTGCATATGATATCAATGCGGCAGAATTGAGGCGAAAGGTCAATCAGATGGGAGCAGGTCTGCTTCCGGGCGAAACATGGAGCACTCCCGTTCAGGAAAATGAAAACAAACGGCGGGAGGAGAAAAAGCGTCAGAAAGATACCTCCGATAAAAAAGCACAGCGTATGCTGCTGGCATGGATGGCGGCCTATCCATCTGCGTATGAGCAGATTAAGGAGCTGGTAACGCCCTCTGATTTTACCGTGCCGGGTTATCAGAAACTGGCACAGATGATTTATGAAAATCTGGAAGAAGGAAAGGAAATCAATCCTTCGGAATTAACCAGTCATTTTATCGTGCAATATCCCGATGGAGTGGCCGATGAAGGGGCTGAACAGGAATATAAAATGATATCAGAAGTCTTCCACACAGGGCTGGGGGAATCTGTTGCGAAAGAGGAAAAAGAAAAGATTTTTTCTGATCTGGTTCGAAAAGTCAAATCGGACAGCCTCAGGCTGGCTGGCAGAGATGTCTCCGATCTGGCAGCTTTTCAGGAGATCGTAAAAACGCAGGAAAAACTGCGCAGACTTCAGATCAAACTGTAGAAGTCGAATAAATCATTTCGTAATGGGTTAAACTATAGTCAGCGCGGCCCTGTAAGGAGGATATTATGAGCGGAAAGAGTGAACGGTTCAGAAACAGACTGCAGGAACTGCTGCAATATTCTGCGGAAAAAAATAATACCATCAATTATGATGAAGTGATTGATTTTTTTGCAGATGAGGAATTGGATGGAGAGGAGTTTGATGCAATCCTGGATTGTCTGGATGCTCATAAAATAACAGTGGAAAATCCGGCCAAAGAGCTGGAATGTCTGGAAACGGAATTTACCGGGGAGGATAAGAATGAATGGGACAGCGGTGATTGGGAAATTTCCGCATCTGAAAGTCTGCCGACTCAGGATCCGGTCCGGATGTATCTGAAAGAAATCGGCAAAGTGCCGCTTCTTTCCGCGGAGGATGAAATCCGTCTGGCCAAAGAGGCAAAAGCGGGTAATATGCAGGCCAAGAAAAAGCTGGCAGAAAGCAATCTGCGTCTGGTGGTGAGTATTGCAAAGCACTATACAGGGCGCGGAATGCAGCTTCTGGATCTGATCCAGGAGGGAAATCTGGGGCTTATCAAGGCTGTAGATAAATTTGATTACACCAGAGGGTATAAATTCAGTACCTACGCCACCTGGTGGATTCGCCAGTCCATTACCCGGGCCATTGCGGATCAGTCCAGAACCATACGAATTCCCGTGCATATGGTGGAAACCATCAACCGGATCATCCGGACTTCCCGCCAGATGGTGCAGGAACTGGGACGGGAACCTTCTGTGGAGGAACTGGCAGAGCGGTTGAAACTGTCTCCTGTCAGGGTGGCGGATATTTTAAAAAATGCCCAGGATCCGGTTTCACTGGAATCACCGGTGGGAGAGGAAGAAGACAGCCATCTGGGTGATTTTCTGGCGGATGACAGCGTAACCATCCCTATGGAAGCAGCTACCAATTCCATGTTAAAGGAACAGTTGGAAGAAGTGCTGGACACACTCACCAGCAGAGAACAGCAGGTAATCTGCCTCCGATTCGGGCTGTACGACGGTCAGGCTAGAACTTTGGAAGAAGTCGGAAAAGATTTTAACGTAACCAGAGAACGCATCCGCCAGATTGAAGCAAAAGCGCTGCGGAAATTGAGACATCCCAGCCGAAGCTGCAAATTGCGGGACTTTCTGGAACCATAACTTACAGGAACTGCCGGGGGGAAGTTCAGGGAAAGGGATAACTGGGCGAAATTCAGAAAGATGAAAGAAATTCTGGAGAATAAATAACTGGGTGAAGTTCAGGAAGATGGATAAATGAACAGGATATCAGAAACATTTAGAAAAACTGGATAGACTACTTCATAAACGGCGAATAGTTAAGAGGAAATATGAATTTATCATTGAGATTACAAAAAATAGCAGATTTTGTACCGGATGGGGGGATTATGGCCGATGTGGGAACAGACCATGGTCATTTACCCATCTATCTGGTATCTTCACATAAAAACAAAGGTGCAATTGCCATGGATGTGCGGCCGGGGCCTCTGTCACGGGCGGAGCAGGCCATTAAAATGTATGGACTTCAGGAGCAGATTCAGGTGCGTTTGGCGGATGGGCTGGCTGCATTAAAACCAGGAGAAGCTGATACTGTGGTTATTGCCGGTATGGGCGGTGCCCTTATTCAGAAGATTCTGGGAGAAGGCGCCCATATGTGGGACAGCGTAGGACACTGGATTTTGTCTCCCCAAAGCGAAATCGGTGATACCAGACACTGGCTGGAGCAGCATGGATTTTCCATCGAAAAAGAAGAAATGGTGCTGGATGCAGGGAAATACTATGTTATTATGGATGTGGTCCGCGGTCCGATGCATTATGAGCAGGAATATGAATATACATATGGAAAATGTCTGATCGATGGGAAACATCCGGTATTAAAGGCCTATCTGGAACAGGAACTGGAGAAAGTACAGGGGCTGATCGAGAAATTGGGGCAGAGACAGAATGGAAGCGACAGAAATCTTCTGCGGGTGGAAGAATTACGGCAGGAGTTGGAGCAGATTCACCGGGTGATGGGAATTTTGGAGGTTGCCTGAGTGATTTTTCATTTCCAGACACGCTCTGGGGTATAAGAAATAGAAAAGTGCCAGAAATACCTCCGAGCGGGGGTATAGAGGGAAAGAAGCTGTTTGCTGTACCCCGAAAAAGGGAATTGTGGGGTATATAGAAAGAAAAACTACTTGAAAACCCCGGGATGGGGGTATAGAGGGAAAGAAACAGTCTATGATACCTCCACAAATGAAATAAAAATGTAACAAGAGAATCTGTGTACTGTTTTATTCAGCGAAATGGAAATGCGACAGTATTGGTATCACAAAGGATTTACACAGGAGGAATTTAAAATGGATATAAAAGAGTTATTGGATTATTTAAATAAGGAAATCCCGCCGAGTTATGCGTGCAGCTGGGATAATTCCGGTCTGCAGGTGGGGCATGCGGGCAAGGAAGTGAAAAAAGTTTATATTGCTTTGGACGCTACAGAGCAGGTCGTTTATGATGCGGTAATGAAACGTTGTGATTTTATTCTGACCCATCATCCGCTGCTGTTTTCTGGCATAAAGCAGGTTACCGGAGAGAATTCGATTGGAAGAAAGCTGTATATGTTGATTGGTAATGATATTGCCTGCTTCAGTGCCCATACAAATTTTGATGCCATGCCTGGCGGTATGGGAGAACTGGCAGGTGCATTGCTGCAGCTGGGCTGTGTGTCTCCACTGGAAGATATGAGCGGTCATCTGGAAGATCCCTGGGGAATCGGTGTTGTAGGAAATTTAAGTGAACCGATGGCTTTAGGCGAATTTTGCGATCATGTAAAGCAGGTATTTGGTCTGAAGCATGTAAATCTGTTTGCTGCAAGCTCACTGGAGAAACCTGTTCAGCGCATTGCTGTCTGCCCCGGTTCCGGCCGCTCCATGGTAAATGAAGTGATAAAAGCACAGGCAGATGTGTATTTGACAGGTGATATTGGTCATCATGAAGGTATTGATTGCGTAGATATGGGGATTTCTGTAATTGATGCCGGCCATTTCGGATTGGAAAAGATTTTCGTGCCCATTATGGCAGAGAAGCTTCGTGAAGCATTTCCGGAGCTGGAGATTTACACCGCAAAGCCGGCGGCACCATTTAAAGTGTATTAATTTGTGTATTGATTTAAGGTAACTATTCAGCAGAGCATGACTGTGTGCACTTTAGCGCGTGTTTGAAAAAGGATTTAGGGTATTTTCGATTAAAATTACGAATGCTTGCTGAATATGGTGTTTTATTGGAAAGGGGTGTGAATGATGTTAAATCTAACAATAGATGGTGTACAGGAACGGTGTGTGGAGGGGACCACATATCTGGAACTGGCAAAACGTTACCAGAAAAATTATAAATATGATATTTTGCTGGCAAAGGATGGGGGATATCTGAAAGAGCTGAATAAGACTGTGGAAAGGGATGGGGAAATTACTTTTCTGACGGCGCAGGATACGGCAGGTATCAGCACCTATAATCGAAGTGTGTTGTTTCTGTTTTTAAAGTCTCTGTATCAGACTGCTGGTCATGAAAATATCAACAATGTGCGGGTGCATTTTTCCGTGCGTAAAGGGCTTTTGTTGGAAATTGATGCAAAAGTGGAGGTTGACCAGGCGCTTCTGGATCAGGTAAAGGCTCATATGATGGAAATTGTGGAGCTGCATCTTCCAATTGTAAAGCGTGGTATGCATACGAGAGCGGCCATGGAGATTTTTGCTTCCCATGGAATGCATGATAAGGAAAAGTTGTTCAGTTTTCGACGTTCTTCCAGTGTAAATGTATACCGTCTGGAGGATTTTGAGGACTATTTTTACGGATATATGGTGCCGGATTCTGGTTATCTGAAGTATTTTGATCTATGTATGTATGAGAAATATGTGATTCTTCAGCTGCCAGATCAGAGCGATCCGGAAAAAATACCGGAATTTATGCCTCAGCCCAAGGTTTATTTGACTTTGCTGCGTTCCGTCAGCTGGAGAAAAATGCTGGGTGTGAATACGGTTGGTGATTTGAATACGGCTGTGGCAGAGGGCAGGATTCTGGATCTGATCCTGGTACAGGAGGCACTGCAGGAAAAACGGCTGGCAGATATTGCGGAAGAAATTTCCCAGCGGCCGGAAGTGAAATTTGTTATGATTGCAGGACCTTCATCCTCCGGTAAAACCACTACCAGCAGACGGCTGGGCGTTCAGCTGAAAGCCCATGGTTTGCGTCCACATCCCATTTCTGTGGATAATTATTTTGTGGAGCGGGAAAAAACGCCGGTTAATGAAAAAGGCGAGTATAACTTTGAATGCCTGGAAGCACTGGATCTGGAATTATTTAATCAAAATATGTGTGATTTGCTGGAAGGAAAAGAAGTGGAGCTTCCCACTTACAACTTTGTCACCGGCAAGCGGGAATACAACGGAAACTTCCTGAAGATGGGTCCGGAAGATATTCTGGTAATCGAAGGGATTCACGCCTTAAATGACGCCATGTCATCCCACCTTCCCAAAGAGAGTAAATTTAAGATTTACCTCAGTGCCCTGACCCAGCTCAATATCGATGAACACAACCGCATTCCCACCACAGATGGCCGTCTCATCCGACGTATGGTGCGTGATGCCAGAACCAGAGGCACCTCGGCGCAGCATACCATTCGCATGTGGGCATCGGTGCGTTCCGGTGAAGAAAGTAACATTTTCCCCTATCAGGAAGACGCAGATGTAGTATTTGACTCCTCTCTGATCTATGAGCTGGCTGTTCTGAAAGCCTATGCAGAACCGCTGCTGTTCCAGATACCGCCTGAAAGTCCCGAAGGCGCAGAAGCCAGAAGACTTCTGAAATTCTTCGATTATTTCCTCACAGTAGGCAGCGAAAATATTCCTATTAATTCTATTTTGCGGGAATTTGTAGGTGGAAGCTGCTTTGATGTGTAGTTTTGGTGTGTAGTCCAGAAAAAGCAGCAGAGCTGGGCCAGATGCTGGAAAAATTGGTGTATGACCCAGACAATGAGATATACATTACCTTAGGAAACGTCACTTTGCGAATAACCAGGAATATATTATTAAAAAAGAGAAAAAGGTATCTGCGATGCCAACTATTAATATTTCCAATGGGATTATCGATGAGATTTCTTCGGAGCGGGGGACGACATTTGTTACGGTGACTTATATGAGCGGTTCGAACCGCGGCCCCAACCGTGGGCGGAACAGGCAGACGGTGCAGCTTGTGGTGGGACCGCGCACGATTGTTTTGAATATGAATGGACTTCCTGTGCAGCCTTCTGCATTAAGGGTGGGAATGACCATAAATGCGACCATTTCCTCTGCAATGACCAGAAGCATTCCGCCGCAGGCAACGGCATATATGATAAGAATTGTAAAAGGGCCCAGACAGGAAAATATTACATTTGGGAGAATTCTGGACGTAAATCGAAGCAACCGAAGCTTTACCACCGTCAGCGACCGGGATTTATCTACAATTATAAGATTCAATGTACCTGAAAATGCCATGATTTTTGACCGCTCCGGAAGACCGACGAATTTTTCCAGGTTAACCCCTGGTATGCGTGTGCGGGTACGACATGCGGATTTTATGACAGCAAGTATTCCGCCCCAGACAACGGCATTTGAGATACAGATTTTGTGATGAATAGAAATACAGAAAATACAGTTCTTTTAACTTTTTTGTCATAAAAACTCCGGCAGAGCATGTTCTAACGCTCTGCCGGTTTTATATTTAAGTTATCCCTCTTTATTAAGTTATCTTTCTTTATTAAGTTATCTTTCTTTATTAAGCTATCCCTCTTTATGAAAAAATACATACACATTTTCCGCCGCCTTTTTATTCATCCCCGGCAGTGCCGCCAGTTCTTCCACGCTGGCATTGCGAATCTGGTCCAGAGATTGATAATTCTTCATAAGAATCTTTCTGCGGGCGGGGCCGATGCCTTCAATATCATCCAGAACCGAATGTACCTGCGATTTACCCCGCAGGCTGCGGTGATATTCAATGGCGAATCGGTGGGCCTCATCCTGGACACGGGTGATGAGGCGGAAGCCTTCGGAATGAGTGTCGATATCGATTTCTACATTATTAAAATACAGACCGCGGGTGTTGTGATGGTCGTCTTTTACCATGCCGCAGACTGGGATGGTCAGTCCCAGTTCGTCCAGGACGGACAAAGCAATGTTGACTTGTCCACGACCGCCGTCCATCATGATCAGGTTGGGGAAGCGGCTGAAACTGGTGAGTGCGGTTTCATCGCCAGCATCTTGTTCTTCCAGTCCGTGGAGGAAGCGACGGGTGAGGACTTCACGCATGGACGCGTAGTCATCGGGGCCGGATACGGAGCGAATACGGAATTTTCGGTAGTCGCTGCGTTTGGGTTTTCCGTCTTCAAATACCACCATGGAGCCGACGGATTCGAATCCGCTGATATTGGAAATGTCAAATGCTTCCATACGGCGAATTTGAGGCAATGACAGGAGCGCGGCGATTTCTGCACAGGCACCCACGGTCCGTTCCTGCTCTCTGCGGGCTTTTTCGCGGCCCTGTTCCAGCACCAGACGGGCATTTTTTGCCGCCAGTTCCATCAGTTTTGCCTTTTCACCCTTTTGGGGAACGCGGCAGGACACTTTGGCGCCCCTGCGTCCGGTCAGCCATTTTTCAATGACAGTGCTGTCTGCAATGGGTTCCATCAAAAGCAATTCAGAAGGAATGTAGGGTGTACCGGCATAGAACTGTTTTACAAACTCATTTAAAACCTGAGCAGTGGTATCCCCTTCCCCTACGGTCAGCCGAAAATGATCCCGCCCGATCATCTGTCCATCCCGCACAAAGAAAACCTGTACCACCGCATCGTATCCTTCGGCAGCAATAGCAATGATATCCCGGTCTTCGTGATGATTTCCGGCGGTGATTTTCTGTTTTTCCTGAATTTTGCGCACGGCAAAGAGCAGATCACGTATCTGAGCAGCCTTCTCAAAATCCATTTCTTCCGCAGCTTTCTGCATTCGTTCTGTTAAAATCTGTTCCACCTGTTTATGATTGCGTCCTTCCAGAAAATCCAGTGCCTGCTCCACCTGTTTTTGATATTCTTCCCTGGAAATGGTTCCCTGACAGGGGGCAGTACATTGTCCAAGATGATGATTCAGACAGGGCCGCTGGCTGGAGGGGGTTCCGTCCAGCGCTTTCTGACAGGTGCGGATCTGAAACAGCTTATTCAGCAGATCAATGGTAGTTTTCACCGATTCCGAGCTGGTATAAGGACCAAAATAACGAGCCCGGTCCTTTTTCCGGTCCCTGGCAAATAAAATGCGGGGATAAGGTTCATGAATCGTTACTTTAATATAAGGATAGGTTTTATCATCCTTCAGCATGGTATTGTAGCGGGGGCGGTGTTCCTTGATGAGGTTATTTTCAAGCACCAGAGCTTCCAGCTCCGAATCCGTCAGAATATATTCAAACCAGCGGATATTGGAAACCATACGCAGAATCTTGGGCGATTTATTACGGCTGCTCTGAAAATACTGACGCACCCGGTTTTTCAGGCTGATGGCCTTTCCCACATAAATAATCTCATCACGGTCATTATGCATCAGATAGACACCGGGACTGTCGGGCAGTTTTTTCAGTTCCTCCTGAATATCAAAAAATTCCATGAATTACCTCCGTTAAAATTGTGGATTCCTATAAAAACGGGCATGTCGGCTGTCCGGGACTTTCACAGCAGACAACCGAATAACCGCCCAGCCATAAAGCTGAACGGTTATCGAAAATGTGTTCTTATTAAATTATATCATGAAATCAGGGAGGCCGCAATATTTACGTAGTCTGCCAATTTAATCCTTTTTCGTCTGCTGATACTACAACAAATTTTACCTTCATTACGCCTTATTCAATGGCTCCGATTCCAAAGTTTTCTACCAGGAAATTCAGTACTGCAGGAGAAACAAATGCCGGTAATGTGGGGCCGAGACGGATGTTTTTGATTCCCAGGTGAAGCAGGGTCAGAAGAACAGCAGCAGCTTTCTGTTCATACCAGGAAAGAATCAGTGTCAGAGGCAGATCATTTACGCCGCATCCAAAGGCTTCTGCTAAAGCAACTGCCACACGGATGGCGCTGTAGGAATCGTTGCACTGTCCCATATCCAGAAGACGAGGCAGGCCGCCGATGGTTCCCAGATCCAGATCGTTGAAACGATATTTGCCGCAGCCTAGAGTCAGAACCAGTGTATCGTCGGGTGTCTGTTTTACGAAATCAGTGAAATAAGAACGGGAACCGCGTTTGCCGTCGCAGCCGCCTACCAGATAAATATGTTTCAGCGCGCCGTTTTTCACTGCGTCAATTACCTGATCTGCTACGGAAAGAACGGTTGCATGGCCAAATCCTGTAGTCAGCTGGGTTCCGCCGTTGATGCCGGTAAACTGTTTGTCTTCTGCAAAACCACCCAGTTCCAGTGCTTTTTCAATCAGGGGAGTAAAATCCTTATGTCCCTGTGCATCTGCACCAATAAATGTCATATCAGGATATGCAGTGACGCCGGTGGTAAATACACGGTCTGCATAGCTGTCTTTCGGAGGCATGAGGCAGTTGGTGGTAAATAAGATGGGTGCGGGCAGATTGTCAAATTCTGTACGCTGGTTATGCCATGCGGTACCATAATTGCCTTTCAGGTGTGAATATTTTTTCAGCTCCGGATAAGCGTGGCAGGGAAGCATTTCGCCGTGGGTATAAATATTGATTCCCTTGCCTTCTGTCTGTTCCAGAAGCATTTTCAGATCCAGCAGGTCGTGGCCGGTTACCACGATGAACGGCCCTTTTTCCACTCTCATGCCGACAGCAGTAGGAGCCGGTGTTCCATAAGTAGAAGTATTTGCCTGATCCAGCAGTTCCATGCACAGCAGGTTGATCCGTCCGACTTCCAGAACCTGAGGAAGCAGCTGTTCCATGGTCATATCTTCACCTACGTAGAACATTCCTTTATAAATACCGGTCATAATTTCTTCTTTTTCATAGCCAAGAACCAGAGCATGATATGCATAAGCTGCTACACCACGCAGTCCAAACAGAAGCAGAGACTTCAAAGAACGGATATCTTCCTGGGCATTCCATAAATCACTCAGATCATAATCCTCTTTCCGTCCGCAGGGATCCGCACACTCCTGACAGGCAGCGGCAAGCGCCTTCTTTTCTTCCTGAACGGCCTCATAAAGCGCGGTCAGAGAAGCTTCATCGAAATTTACATTGGTTAATGTAGCAAACAATCCCTCGATCATCAGACGATCTGTTTTTTTGGTAGGGGTTACATCGGGTGAATCTGTGCAGCGGGCCAGTCCGATCAGAGCGCCGGTTAATTTATCCTGCAGCAGAGCAATGTCACTTTTTTTACCACAAACACCTGCAGCGCCGGTGCAGCCGGAACATCCGGCAGTCTGTTCACACTGAAAACAAAACATCTTACTCATAAAACTCCTCCTTGTATATCTGTTTTTTATATATTCACCACTTTCCATTTAGAACCGCTCACTCGCTGAGCGGTTCGTACACGCGCCATGCAGTTTACTGCATGTGTGCATCCGCTTTACGGAACTCTCATGCTGAATTGATTTATAGTGGTGTCGAAATATACACGGCATGAGAGTTTTGTAACTGTTTCATATCACTACAGTTACTTGTTTTCTGTTACTCTCAGTAAATCATATGGTGTTTCGTTGTTCGCTAGAGTGTGTTTGAAAAAGGCTTTATGCAGGATGTGCATCTTGCGTGACTGATTTTTCAAATACGCTCTAAGGTTATGACAATACTATACTGAAAAAAACGAAAAAAAGCAGTTGCATTTACCACGAAACGGTGGAAAAATTGTTCATAATTTGTTCAAAAATTATTTAAAGAACTTTTACAAGGAAAACACAGTTCTATCATATTTACAAGGTAAGATATAACCATAAAAAAAGGCAGAACAAATAGAAGAATAGAAGATGCCTTGTTAATTGAATGTGTTTATTAGAAGGAATATTGGAAACAGTTTTTTCATAATTGGGCGAAAGCCCTCCTCCCTTTTTCATTGTTATAGAGACGGCCTTTACGAAAGATCATCGCATGCCGATGGTTTTCCGTAAAGGCCAGTCTTGTTTTAAGGAAACCTTCCATTACCTTTTTATTGCTTTTATGCACTACAAATGATAAACTATTTTTAGTATGAAAGTTCCGGACAGCAGCCATGGGACAGGGCATGCTTGCATGCAATGACACATGGATATTGGACGGGCTAACCCGTATGAGCAAGTAGGGCGATAGCCCGGATTGCGAATGTGGGTGGCGATTGTAGGAGCACAAAGTGCGGAACAATCGACTTTCAATTATGGTGATGTCTGCGTTAGCAGACATTTCCGTTTTAGTTATTCAGCAGAGCAATCGACTTTCATTTATGGACATGTCTGCTGGATCAATTCAGAGCAGTTCGGCTTTTGCTGAACTGTCGTTATCATTTTAAGAAGCTGAGTTGAATGCGTCTGTATTTTGCGATGTTTGGCAGAGCGGGATACAGCTCAGACGACAAAGCAAGGAGGGTATTTTTTATGAGCGGATTAAACGAAACGCCCAGCGGAAGCCGGGTACATATTGGTATCTTCGGAAGAAGAAATGCGGGTAAATCCAGTATTATCAACGCCATCACCGGTCAGGATGTGGCCATTGTTTCCGATGTGAAAGGAACAACCACAGATCCGGTTGCAAAGGCGATGGAGCTCCTGCCGTTGGGCCCTGTGAAGATTTTTGATACACCCGGTCTGGATGATGAGGGGGAACTGGGTCATGAGCGTATGAAGCGTTCTCTGCAGGTGTTAAATAAATCAGATATTGCGTTGCTGATCGTGGATGGTACAGAGGGTCTGGGTGATCTGGAACTGGAGCTGATTGAACGATTTAAAGAAAAGAAGACTCCCTATCTGGTGGTTTATAATAAAATTGATTTGATGGATGCGCAGACGCTGGCAGAAGTGAAGGCCAAACCCAAGGTACCCACGGATATTTATGTAAGTGCAGTAACCGGCGAGCAGATTTATGAACTGAAAGAGATGATTGCCAGAATTGCTCCTACGGATGAATCCAAATTTCAGCTGGTTGCAGATCTTTTGTCTCCTTCTGATCTGGTCGTTCTGGTTATTCCCATTGATAAAGCAGCACCCAAAGGACGTCTGATCCTGCCTCAGCAGCAGACCATTCGAGATATTCTTGAAGCAGATGCCATGGCGATCATGACCAAGGAGCATGAATTGCGGGAAACTCTGGAAAGTCTGAATCGCAAGCCCAAGCTGGTCATTACCGATTCACAGGTATTTGCCAAAGTTTCAGCAGACACTCCCAGGGACGTGATGCTCACTTCATTTTCCATTTTATTTGCCCGCCATAAGGGTGATCTGGAGGTACTGGTGCGGGGCGTAAAAGCCATGGAAAACCTGAAAGACGGAGACCGGGTGCTGATTTCAGAAGGATGTACCCATCACAGACAGTGCGATGACATCGGCACGGTGAAAATTCCCAGATGGGTTCGTCAGAATACGGGAAAACAGCTGGAATTTGACTTTACCAGCGGCGGAACATTTCCGGATGATCTGGAAAAATACAGCCTGATCGTTCACTGCGGCGGATGTACTCTGAATGAAAAAGAGATGAAATACCGTATTCGTGTGGCAGAAAGACAGAATATCCCGATTACCAATTATGGCGTTTTGATGGCATATATGCAGGGTATTCTGAAACGGAGTCTGGAACCCTTCCCGGCCATTGCCATGTGCCTGGAAGATGACGAATAAAGCGTGAGAGACGTATTTTGAGGACAGGAAATCGTTACTTTTTAAAAAGAATGGACTAGATAAAATGAAACAGGATGAAGAAAAAGTAAAAAGAGATGTAACCGTGCAGGAGAATATGGCAGAGTCAGAGAATCTTACAAAAGAGGAACATGACAGCAGTCTCTGGCGCACGGAGCAGGATAAGCTGGGCGTGATGCTTGTGCCGAAGGATGCTTTGTACGGCATTAATACTGCCAGAGCGGCTGAAAATTTTGCGTTGGATGACCGGGGCGTAAATCCGGATTTGCTGACGGCCATGATCCAGATTAAAAAAGCAGCAGCTTTGACACACCGGGATTTAAAGGTGATGGAGCGTGAAAAAGCGGATGCCATTGTAATGGCTTGTGACAGCTTATTGGGCAGTGGGGATTACTCAGCGTTTATTACGAATCACCTGCAGGGCGGCGCAGGTACTTCTACCAATATGAATGTGAATGAAGTTGTTGCCAATCTGGCGCAGGTACTTAGCGGACATAAACCGGGGGAATATGATAAAATCAGTCCTCTGGATGATGTGAATCGTTCCCAGTCCACCAATGATGTATATCCTTCCGCACTGAGGATCGCGGCCATTCAGCTGGTACGTCAGCTGGCGGATGCACTTTCTGCTTTACAGGAAGAATTGCAGCGCAAGGAAAATGAATATGACCATGTGCTGAAGCTGGGCCGTACAGAGCTGATGGATGCTTTGCCCATTACCATGGGGCAGGAATTTGGTGCCTATGCACAGGCCATTGCCAGAGACCGCTGGCGTATTTATAAAGTAGAAGAACGGCTGCGTCAGCTGAATCTGGGAGGAACTGCTGTAGGAACCGGCAGCAATGCTCAGAAAAAATACACCTATCGTGTGATGGAATATTTGCGGGAAATGACCGGATTTGGTCTGGCAATCGCTGAATATCCCATGGATCTGACGCAGAATAACGATGTATTTACCGAAGTTTCCGGTCTGTTAAAGTCAGTGGCAGTCAATCTGATGAAGATTTCCAATGATCTGCGTCTGATGAACATGGGACCTGGAGGCGGCCTGGGAGAAATTACCCTGGCTCCCATGCAGCAGGGCTCCACGATTATGCCGGGTAAAATCAACCCCGTCATTCCGGAAATGGTAACGCAGGTGGCCATACAGGTCATGGCTAATGATACTGCCATTACATTTTGTGCCGCCAGCGGTCAGTTGGAACTGAACGCATTTCTTCCTCTGATCGCGGATAAATTACTGGAATCGTTACAGCTGCTGATCAACTGTGTGGATATTTTCCGTGAAAAAGCCATCCGCACATTGACCGTCAATGTGGATAACTGTAAAAAACATCTGGAGCACTCCATGGTACTCATCACAGCTCTGGCACCGGCCATTGGTTATGACCGGGCTGCAGCACTGGCAGACGCATGCGGCGGAGACATGGAAAAATTAAAAGAGCTGGTGCTGGAACAGGAAATTATTTCCAAAGAAGAACTGAACCAGCTTCTGGATTATCGAAACCTGACCAGCTATCAGAAGAAGATGTGAACTCTGTAAAATGCCCGGAAGGGAATAAATTTAGCAAGTATTCATCATTTTCTTCGAAAATCATGCCTGACTGAATAGTTACATAAATTGGGATCACGGAAACTCTCTGTCAAAAGTTTTATTATAACAAAACGATAATAATTACTATTTTGATAAATTGTCCCGATAGGGTTTGAAATTCAAATTCAGTGTAAAAAACGGTTAAAAACTAAGAAAAATAATATTTTTTGAAAATAATGCTTGACAAAAAGTGGTAATTCCTGTATTATAAAGACAAGAATTATTACTGATTTAAAAATAAGCAAACAGTAAAAGTTCAGTCTTATATAAGATAAAAAAGGAATTATTACTAAAATCACAGTTCAGCATTTGCTGAACTACTCAAAACAAAATGATAAGATGATTACCCATCTAAGGGAAGATGATAAGGAGGATATATTATGGCAGATTTAAAAGGAACCAAAACAGAACGTAACTTATGGGAAGCATTTGCAGGAGAATCTCAGGCACGTAACAAATATACTTATTTTGCAAGTGTAGCAAAAAAAGAAGGTTATGAACAGATTGCAGCTTTATTCCAGAAGACAGCTGACAATGAAAAAGAACATGCTAAGATGTGGTTCAAGGCTCTTGGCGAACTGGGTGATACCGCAGCAAACCTGAAAGCAGCAGCAGAAGGCGAAAACTACGAATGGACCGATATGTATGATCGTTTCGCAAAAGATGCAGAAGAAGAAGGTTTCCACAGACTGGCAGCTCAGTTCCGTATGGTAGGCGCTATTGAAAAAGCTCACGAAGAAAGATATCTGGCTCTGTTAAAGAACGTAGAAATGCAGCAGGTATTCGAAAAGAGCGAAGAAACCATGTGGGAATGCCGCAATTGCGGACATCTGGTAATCGGCAAGAAAGCTCCTAAGGTTTGCCCTGTATGCGAACATGCTCAGAGCTACTTCGAAGTACGTAAAGAAAACTACTAAGATCAGACTTTTAAAAATCTGGCTGGTAGGAAATCATAAGCTGATATAGTAATCTAACTGCTTTATAATTGCAGTATTATCGTTTCACGGCGGGTGAGAGAAATCTCACCCGCTGTTTTTGCGTATGACGGGCATGCCGTCAGTCTGTGGTGAAAGTCCACAAGGGGCGTAGTTGCCGACGAACCCCATAGCGACTCCCAAGGTTTACATCGTGAGGTGTGGGCGAGAAGAAGGGATAGCGAAATCGTAGCCTGACGAACAGAAACCTGATATTAAGGCGTTTACGGCGGATAAGCTGGCTCAAAGCAGTGAAGTCCAAAAGGCAACCGTAACCCGTAAGCGTAAATCAGGCAGGTAGACGAGGAAAGACGGACAGGCTTATCCCGCGAGGTCTCACAGACGGTCTTTTATTGGCTGTAGTAACAACGAACTGTGAGAAGTCAGCAGAAGCCGTAGTAGGCAATGCTCTGAAATGGGCTTTGCTAAAGGGCTGAACAATGTAACCGTGTAATCAAATGTATGTCCCGTGGAATACCTGACAGCGGAAAGGGCGAAACGTAAATGAGCAGATACCGCACAACATAGGGCGAATTCAGGGGAACGGAAAGGAGAAAGCACACAAGGCAATGTCAGAACTGTTGGAAAAGATACTGTCCAATGAAAACATGAATGTCGCCTACAAGAGGGTCTGCGCTAATAATGGTGCAGGCGGAATAGACGATGTGACGGTTGATGAACTTGGAGATTACATCAAAGAGAACTGGGGCGATATCAAAGAGCAAATCAGGCAGAGGCAATACAAGCCTCAGCCGGTCAGGAGGGTAGAGATACCCAAGTCAAACGGAGGAGTGAGAAAACTCGGTATTCCGACCGTAATGGACAGGGTAATACAGCAAGGCATAGTACAGGTACTAAGTCCGATGTGTGAACCGTTGTTTTCGGAATGGAGCTATGGATTCAGACCAGGTCGAAGCTGTGAAATGGCAATCAGACAACTGCTTGTTTATCTAAATGAGGGCTATGAGTGGATAGTAGATATAGACTTGGAGAAATTTTTCGACAATGTACCGCAGGACAAGCTTATGAGCCTTGTTCATAACATCATCAATGATGGAGACACGGAGTCGCTTATCCGCAAATATCTCAAAGCAGGAGTCATGACTACGCAGGGATATGAGGAAACAAGGCTCGGAACACCGCAGGGAGGAAATCTGTCACCGCTACTGTCGAACATCATGCTGAACGAACTGGACAAGGAGCTGGAAGCTAGAGGATTAAGATTTACGAGGTATGCGGATGATTGTGTTATCGCAGTCAGAAGCGGATCGAGTGCAAAAAGAGTCATGCGGACAGTGACGGACTGGATACAGAGGAAACTTGGGCTTAAAGTCAACATAACTAAGACTCACATCACAAGACCGATGAAGTTAAAATACCTTGGCTTTGGCTTCTACAAGGACAGCAAGGCAAACGAGTGGAAATGCAGACCGCACCAAGATTCGGTAGCCAAGTTTAAGCGCAAACTTAAAGAGTTGACTTGCAGGAAGATGCCAGGAACAGTCACAGGAAAGATTGCGAAAATCAACCAAGTGACAAGAGGGTGGATAAACTACTACGCCCTTGGCTCTATGAAAATGGCGATGACAGAGATAGACGCACATCTAAGGACGAGGCTTAGGGTTATCATTTGGAAGCAATGGAAAGTACCAAAGAAACGTCAATGGGGATTGCAGAAACTTGGGGTCAACAAAGACCTTGCAAGACTGACTTCATACTGTGGTGACCGCTATCAATGGGTTGTCACTAAAACGGTGGTTGTCAGAGCGATTTCTAAGGAGGTACTTGCCAAGGCTGGTCTCATTAGCTGTCTCGACTACTACAATGAGCGTCATGCTTTGAAGTTATGTTGAACCGCCGTATGCCGAACGGCACGTACTGGTGGTGTGAGAGGGCGGTTTAATCCGCCCTACTCGATT
>JBGVFN010000039.1:0-19585 GCA_045121095.1 Lachnospiraceae bacterium
GGACCCCGTCAGTGAATATGAAATCTACAGCCGTTTTGGTCAGCTGGTTCAGGGAAAGACCAGTATTTATATTTCCCACCGTATGTCCTCCTGCCGATTCTGCGATGAAATATTTGTGTTCGATCAGGGAACCATCGTTCAGCGCGGAAACCATGAAACTCTGCTGGCAAATGAAAATGGACTCTATGCCAAACTCTGGCACGCCCAGGCACAGCATTATGAAGAGCAGCGTATTTTTCTTTAAATCCACCTTACTTTATTACGCTTTCGATACGCTATTTTTAATTTCCTGCTGCTCTTTTGAGGGCACCTCTTTTCTCATTTTCATTTTTCTTTTATTAGTTTTACAAAACCGTTATCTATACAGCAAAAGCGACAGGTTTTTTCACCTGTCGCTCCACTATTACCAAAAAGACGGAAAAGATTTTAATTTATTCAAAAAGTCAATCGTTCCCAATATAATCTGCCCGAATACATCTCAGACGCCTTCCACTTCCAGATGCAAGCCATGAAATAACCGAACAACCAAAGCAACCCCCACTCCCAAAGCAATCGCTGCCATAATGGGGGATGCCCACAGAATATACTCCAGTCCCCAAATTTTCCGAATTACGAAGAATAAAACAATATCCAGTGAGCCTTTATGCAGCAAAGACAGCAAAAACGGTTTTGCACTCTGGCCAACTGCCTGAAATACAGCAATGATCACAAACAGTACTGGGTAAATTGATACCGCGATGCACAAAATCCGCAGAAATTTCGCTCCATAGTAAATGGTATCGGCATCGTTGATAAAAAATCGAATCAGCTGAGGTGCAAATACATAGGAAACCACGCTGCAGAGCAAAGAAAAACCAAGGGTTAATGCAGAGGAAAAGCCTACCACGGATTTCATACGATGTATCTTGTGGGATGCGAAACAATAGGCCACAATGGGCAGCATGCCCTGGGTAATTCCCTGATTCACGGCATAGGCCAGGGAGTCAATCTTACGCACAACCCCAATTCCCGCAACGGCAGCGCTTGCTCCCATCTCGGCGATCATACCATTCAGGAAAAAGTTGGAAATCTGGCCTGCTGCCAGAAGGAAGAAACTGGGAATACCGCATTTAAGAATATCCACCAATGTAGAAGTAATCTTACTGCTCTTTTCCAGCATCAAACGGAAAATGACGTTCTCTCTGCTGCGAAGAATATACACAATAAAATAAATCATTGCTGCGGCATTGGAAACGGCAGTAGCAATGGCTGCGCCTAATACCTCATTTCCCCTGGGCAGGATCACGAACATGAACAGCGGATCCAGAATCATATTTAAAATCGCTCCCAGTGTAATACCGAAACTGGCCTGTTTGGACTCTCCCGTACTGCGGATCAGATGAGCAAAAACAGCGGATAAAATGGTAGGAATACCGCCAATGACCATGGTAATGTATGTGTACCAGACGGCATAATCAATGCTGGAGGCATCACCGCCGATACACATCAAAAACGATCTTGCAAAAAGAAAAAGCAGGATGGCATAAGAAGCTGCAGCAACAAATGCCCCTCTGACAGCCAGCGAAAATGCTGTTTGTGCCCGTTTTTCATCCCCAGTTCCCAATGACCTTGCGATCACACTGGAACCACCAATACCAAACAAATTGCCAAAGGCGGTCATAATATTATACACCGGCAAACATAAGGAAATCGCCGCCACTGCAGCTGCATTTCCCGTTAATCCCACATACCACGTATCCGCCAGATTGTAAATGACCGTAATAATCTGACTGATAATTGTAGGGACCACCATGGCAGCCACCGCTTTCGGTACAGGATATTCTGCAAAAATGCGCCGTTCTCTGGTTAAAATCTCCGATTCCTCGTTTGATTTTAATTTTCCATTTATCCCCGTTTTTTCACTACTTCCTGTTTCTTCACTAATCTCCGATTCCTCACTTATCTCCGATTCCTCGTTTACTTCATTCTTCATCCTTATTCCAACCTTCCATTTCTCAATGATTAAATTCGTTTACCCATTTCATATGCTTCTTCATAGGCAGGTGTGTCATTAACTTCCCCTTTATCCCATGCGCTGGTTCCATAGATAATGCCTGCTTCTTTTGCACCATTTAAGCAATCTTCTGTAAATCCACGGAATGTCTCCATGGTACGATACAGGTTATTTTTATTGGTATCTGCAGCAGTCATGATAAAGTAAAAATCTTTATCGCGAATTTCTGTATATTTCGGTGTGGTGCGGTCGATGAAAATCTTCATCTGCGCACACATGGAATAAAAATACACCGGTGTTGCCAGTACAATGACATCGGCAGCAATCATTTTATCCAGAAGCTCTGCCATATCATCTTTCTGAGAACATTTATGATTCTTAAAACAGTAACCGCAGCCGGTACAGCAGCCGATGGTTTTATCTTTCAGGAACACTTTTTCCACCTTATGGCCGCTTTCTTTTGCACCTTCCATAAAACGGTCACACAGTGTATCAGAATTGCCGCCCCGACGAGGGCTGGATGAAATAATTAATACATTTTTAGACATGAAATCGTCCTCCTTATTGACATCATTTTTTTAGATAAGCTATAATAAGTTCAATGGTATTGTACTCCTTAAACCCAACTTTAAGTCAAGAAAAATCAAGAATCTTGAACCAAGAGGATTCAATCAAGAGAATGAAAGAAAATTAAAAAACATGAAAGAGGATTCAAAATGATCTATACAATTGGTGAAATGGCAAAAAAGCTTGGTGTGCCTGCCTCAACGCTGCGCTACTATGACAAGGAAGGTCTGCTTCCTTTTATGGAACATCCCAAAGGCAGGATCCGGGTATTTACAGACAAAGATTATCAATGGCTGCATATTATTGAATGTTTGAAACAGACAGGGATGTCCCTGAAAGATATCCGGGAATTTTTACAGATGGCCATGCAGGGAGACGAAACCATCGAAGACCGCCTTCAGCTTTTTATCAAGCAGCGGGAAGCAGTTCAGCAGCAGATTCAAAAGCTGCAGGAAACTCTGGATGTGATTAATTTCAAATGCTGGTATTATGAAACGGCAAAAGAAGCTGGAACAACTGCGCAGCTTGATGAAATGAAACCGGAGGATTATCCGGAAGAATATCAGGAAATTTATCGGAAGATCATGGGACAGCATCATTAGACATCCTCGCGTGCTGTCTCACTCATCCTTCACTAATTTCACTAAATGAGACAGCACATTACACTTTTCCTTATAACTCAAACAGTTTCCCTTCCAAAAACTCCGAAATTAATTCGGTTAACTGTTCCATGGAAATAGCTTCTTCCTGCCGAAACCAGTATACGATCAAATGGGCAAGCGCTCCGCTTAACATGGTTTTCGAATACGGAAGAAGTTCTTTTTTCTTTTCATCCTTTACAAAACAATCCGTAAACAATGTGATGGATTTTGCAATTTCATCAAAAATCATACCCTCCAGACCATTTTCAATCATCAGGTATAATAAGACTTTATTCTCTTCCAATACATTGGCAAAAGCGTTCACGACTTCAGAAACGGTTATCTGTTCCTGCTCAATCAAAGGCTGTACCTGCTCGCTGCAGCTATTCTGCAGACAAAAACGCAAGATATCTTCTTTTTTGTCAAATACATTGTAAAATGTCTGTCTCGACAAATCTGCCTGCTTACAAATATCCATAATGGTAATCTGATGGTATGATTTTTTAGCCATTAATTTAATAAGACTCTCTGCAATCCATTTCTGTGAACGGAGTGCTGTGGGGTTTGTTCCGCAATACATTGACAAATCCTCCCAAATGTATAAGTTAGTTCTGTAACATTGACACCTGTCAAATGTTTGTTAATATAGTACCATGAACATTGACAGATGTCAAGGTTTTATTAAGATAACGTCACAAACATTGACGCATATCAAAGTTTTGTCGAAATAATATCACAAACATTGACAAATATCAAATTTGTATCAACATGAAGGAGGTATCCTATGGACTTATTTTTAACCTTATTAAGTGGTATCGGATGGATGATCGTATATGAAGAATGTATTCGATTGGGATTCAAAGATAAATCATCCGAAATATTTCCCCAAAAAATATCTCTGGGGTATCAGAAGTAAAAAAGTATCTAAAATACCCCTGAGCGGAGGTATAAGAAGCAGAAAAACATCAATAGCACCCCCAAAAAGGAAATTTGGGGGTGCCAGAAGTAAAAAAGTATCTAAAATACCCTGGGACGGAGGTATGGGAAGCAAAAAATGTTCCGCAGTACCCCCGAAAAGGATGTTTAAGAATAATGCCTAAACTGTAACCATTCCGCAAGAGCTGAACTGTCCTGAATTCATTCAGCAGACATTCATAATTTCCTACAGAAATTATGAATAAAACGTCTAAACTTCAGGAATCCCCAGTGAACAGGGAAGTCCGCACATACATTTTCCACAGGCATCACCTGTTCCAATGGGATAAACCGGAACAATTTTCTCATAAATCTGTTCATTGCATTTATACCGGTCATAAACCACCCCCTGCTCTGTACATTCAAAAGCATGATTCACACACTTTTTCATGCAGGCACCACATTTTCCACTATATTTATATAAACAATACTCCCGGTCAGGCCGTTTGGAAAATTCCAGGCTAATGTTAGTAATGACACTGCCGCATCTTCCGCAGCAGCCCTGTTCCGTAATAATCATATTATTTATGCCAAAGGTCCCAATCCCGGCAATACAGGCAACACTTCCGGCGATAATTCTTCCGGAAAGATTTCATTGTCCCCTCCCAATCTCTATCTGTTCTAATTTATTCTAATCTGTTTTATACTACAGCGTGTTTGAAAATTCATTCACGCTCTAATGCAACCAGTTCCTGACACTATTGATTTTGCCGGGAATCCAGATATTTAATATATTCCTTCAAGCACATCCAGAACATCTCTGAATTTCTCACCAATTTCGCTTAAACAATACTCTACTTTGGGCGGAATCTGCTGGTATTCTGTACGAATGATCAATCCCTCATTTTCCAATGCTTTCAGTTGACGTGACAAAGTGGTATGTGTCATTTCTTCCGGCATACGTCTCTGAAGCTCATTAAAACGAATAGGGCCTTCCGACAGCAAATATAAAATATACATCGACCATTTTCCAGTAAGCACCTTTTGAGCCGTTACATAGGGACAAACCCCAAATAATTCTTTTTTCTCCATCTTATTCCTTTCTCATATCAGTATTATCTTATCTATCAGTATCCTTAACAACACCAGTATTATTTCATATACGGGTATCATCTTATATACTAGTATCATTTTATATACCGGTATTATTCTATATACCAGTATCATTCTATATACCAGTATCATTAAATATACCAGTATCATTAAATATCGTACTTGTTTTATTACTCGTATTTTATATAATTATACTTACAAAGTGCAATAAACGCAATCTGAAAGGAGTTTTTTAACATGAATGAAGTAATGGAATATTTAAAATCCTGCGGAACATTTTATCTTGCAACCAGTGAAGATGGACAGGCTCACGTCAGACCCTTTGGCGCGGCGTGTATTTTTGAGGACAAACTTTACATTGTAACCAACAACCAGAAAAATGTATACCACCAGATGAAAGAAAATAAAAAAGTGGAACTTTGCGGTATGCATAATGGAACCTGGATTCGCATAGAAGGTGAAGTAAACGAAGATCTGCGCCGGGAAGCCAGAGTTGCCATGCTGGATGCAAATCCTTCTCTGAGCAGTATGTATCATGTAGATGATAACCTGATGACTGTCTTTGCATTTGAACGCGGCACAGCAACCATTTATTCCTTCACAGATGAACCAAAAGTCATTGAACTCTAATGTTTGGAAAAGTTTCATTTTCTTTTTCTGCCCTTTCTCTGACCACAAATTCATTGGCTATACTTCGCTAACTGCTTGAAATACACCCTTATATCGAGTACAATAAAGTAACCGTTCAGTTTCTGCTGAGCGGTTACAATTTATTTAGCAAAAAACATCCGGAGCTTTGCCTATGAAAAAAAACTCATATCAATTTCATTCTGATCTAACCAGATACGCCAATCAAAATATACCTGTGATTCCCGCTGTAGTGCCTGTTCTGCAAAAGCTTATGGGCATTCTGTACCGCTTTGAAACTTCCGATGAAGAAGTCACTGTTTCCAGATTGACAATTCCTGTTCAGGATCGTATTTCACTTCGGGGAATCCTGTACACACCGACCCGTGCAAAGGATCACGGCCCCTGTCTTCTGTTTTTCCACGGCGGAGGCTTTGTTTATAATGCTGCACCCCATCATTTTGCACTTGCCCGCACGCTGGCAAAGCAGCTTGGCTGGAAAACGATTCTTGTGGATTATCGGCTGGCTCCGAAATATAAATATCCCACCGCACCAAATGACTGTTTCCATGCTTACCGCTGGATTTTAAATCATGCAGATTCCCTTCGCATCGATCCGACGCGGATTACGGTCTGCGGTGACAGTGCAGGAGGTAATTTAGCCGCCGTTCTATGTCTGATGGCCCGCGACCAGGCTGTTCCAATGCCAAAGGCGCAAATGCTTTTATATCCGGTGACAGACCGGCGGATGATCACAGACAGCTGCAAACAATATACGGACACACCCATGTGCAATACGCGGGATATGGAAAAATATTTTTTAATGTATCTGGAAAAACTGGAAAAAGGGGAGCCTGAAAATATTGCCTACCTGTCTCCCATGGAAGCCGACTCTCTTATGAATCTGCCTGCTGCCTATGTGGAAGCAGCAGAATATGACTGTCTCCACGACGAAGGCATCGCCTACGCAAAAGCAATGCAGAAAGCCGGTGTAAAAGTTGAAATTCACGAAGTGAAAGAAGCCATGCACGGCTATGATATTGCGGCAGACAGCGATTTCGTAAACCGTCTGCTAACACAGCGCATCCATTTTTTAAGAAAGGCTATGGAATAACCCAATGAACAAGCAAATAAATAATCCAATAAATAGTCAAATGAAAGACGAAATAAATAACCAAATAAACAGCCAAAAGAAAGGCCAAACAAATAACCAAATAAATAACCAAATAAATAACCAAATGAATAACCAAATGAAAGATCAAATGAACAAACACTTGATCATCGGAATTGCCGGCGGCTCCGGCAGTGGAAAAACAACCCTTACCAACCAGATTGCCGCCCAGTTTATTGACCAGGTAACCATTATCAAACACGATAATTACTACAAAGCACATGATGACATGGATTATGAGGAGCGATGCCGTTTAAACTACGACCATCCCAATGCATTTGAAACAGAGCTGATGATCGAACATTTAAAAGCATTGAAAAATGGACAGACGATCCAGTGTCCTGTTTATGATTTCACCGTACACAACCGCAGTAAAAACACCATCACCATTATTCCAAATAAAGTGATCATCGTGGAAGGAATTTTGATTTTCGAGAACAAAGAATTATGTGATCTGATGGATATCCGCGTTTTCGTAGACACCGACGCAGATGTCCGCATCATCCGCCGTATTCAGCGGGATGTTATGGAACGGGCAAGAAGTCTTGAATCTGTCATTAATCAATATATCAACACCGTCAAGCCCATGCACGAACAATATGTAGAGCCCAGCAAGAAAAATGCCCATATCATTGTTCCCGAAGGCGGATATAATCAGCCTGCTATGGAAATGATCCAAAACTATATCAAAACGTTTCTGATTTGAATATTTGAACAGAAGAAAAATATCGCCTGCCAGAGACACCAGCAGGTGATATTTTTCTTCTGTCTATTTCTAAATTCTATCTATTTCTAATTCTGCCTATTTCTAAATAGATCCTTTTCAATTAGATTTCTGCCATCCATAATCCATGGAGATTGCAGTATGCGTAAGCTGCAACTGGCTTTTCATCGACAAGAGCAAAAACTGCTGCCGGCTCTTTGCCAACTTCAAGGTATTTAAGCTGTCCGCCCTGGTCTGTCTCAAGATATATCCAAAGAATGCTATGCTCAGCAACCATGGGATGTACGGCTGATCCGATCTCAACTTTTACAGTATTGCCATTTACTGTAACTACAGGAATATGTTTTTCATGACTTGCTTCCACAGTTCCCGGTTCCAGCGCTGTCATCTTCTGACCGCAGCATACAAGCTGAACACCTGAGTCATGAATCTTTTCTACAATATTACCACAACGCTCACAAATGTAAAATTTCTTTTTTGCCATATTCATTACCTCCATCTTGTTTTTTCACCTTTCCCAAATGACTGTACCTTATCTCGATTTTTACGGTTTCCAGTAATTTTAAGAAGTTTTCTTTTTTCTGACTGTAGTATAGCATATGAAACAAGATAAGTATGTTGAATTTTCAACAAAAAACTTTTTATCCAAATTTTGATTTAGGTGTCAAAAGTAATTAACCAGTTACCATACCTCACTGGATATAGTATAATAGAACCATATTAAAGGTGAGGTATTCGAAGATGTCTTTTAAACTCAATCAGGATCAGCAGATCACTCTGCATGATAGTTTCATTAATCAAACACCCAGAACTCAGCAGATCATTATGAAATCCTGGTGTAAGGATTTTGCAGATATTGTATTCCCGGCAATTAACGAAGAACGTTTTTCTGTCCTTTACAGCGGCAACAAAGCTTCTCGACCCAATACACCGGTAAATTTTATCATAGGTGCACTGATACTCAAGGAAAATAACGGGCTGACGGATGATGAACTGGTTGAGTCCATCTGCTGTGATGTCCGCTACCAGTATGCACTGCATACCACACATCTGGCAGAACAGCCTGTCAGTGACAGGACTTTCAGCCGTTTTCGTGAAAGGCTTTATAACTATGAAATGGAAACAGGCCGCAATCTCCTGGAAGAAGAGATGATGCATCTTTCTGACGTTTATGCCGGCTATATGAACCTGAATTCCAATATCAAACGTATGGACAGCCTGATGGTCGCATCCCGCTGTAAACGGATGTCGAGACTGGAGATCATCTATCAGACCACTGCAAACGCAGTCCGCCTGATCCACCGGCTCGGCAGCGATGATCTGATCACAGCTGACCTGCGGCATTATCTGGATGAAGATGACCGGAACCAGGTCATTTATTACTGTAAAAATGAGGACGTAGCCCCGCGTTTGGAAAAAGTGCTCCGTGAAGCTGTAAAAGTGAAAGAGCTCCTGGCGGAAGACTGCTGGCATGAATTCTCAGAATATCATCTGCTCATCCGTGTCATATCCGAGCAGAGCAGAACGGATGAAGACGGAAAAACCGTTCCCAAAGATAAAAAGGAGATCTCTGCATCCAGCCTCCAGAACCCTTCTGACCCGGACGCAGCGTACCGCCGTAAGGCTGGAAAGAACCATAAAGGCTATGTAGGAAACATCGTGGAAACAGTCGGTGAAAATGGGGATAGCCTCATTACCGGAATCCGTTATGAAACAAACTCGCACAGTGACAGTGCATTCTGCAAAGAATATCTGGAAAACCGCGGGAATGATGCGGAACCCGAGATCATGATCGCAGATGGAGCATACAGCAGCAAAGAAAACCAGGCACTTGCAAAAGCCAGAAACACAGAACTGATCACCACAGCGCTTACAGGCAGACCCGTAAACAGTATCTTCGCGGGTTTCTGTTTTTCAGAAGACGGAAAGAAGGTTACCAGCTGCCCTATGGGGCACGCGCCTGTGAAAACAACATATTATCCCAAAAGTGGGATGTGCCGTGCTCTTTTTGCAAAAGAATGCTGTGAAAACTGCCCACATAAAGAAGAATGTAACGGTAAGCCGCAAAAGAAAAACTATGCGGTCCATGTATCAGCCAATATGTCAGAACGGGCCCGATATATGGAAAAGCTGTCCACGGATGAATATATGGAATTAACCCGCAAGCGCAATGGGATCGAGGGAATCCCCTCCGTCTTGCGCAGACGTTTTCGGATAGATGATATACCGGTATTTGGATACCTGCGTTCCAGACAGTTCTTTATGCTGAAAATCGGAGCTTACAATTTCAACAAGCTTTTGAAACATAACAGGCGAACAAGGGTGAAGTCTGCCCAGAATCCGGTAATTGCCTGAAAATCATGGATAAAGTATCCCTGTTATGCAGGAAAAGTTAACCGAAAATGACTGAGTTTTTTTAAAATAGTTTATATGTGCCAAAAGAAGGATCTCCAAATCACACTTTTGGCACCCAAATCAATTTTTTCCAGAAAATAAATGGTTGCTTTTTGTTGAAATTTCGACATACATTTATTTCCAGATACCGTATAATCGTTATATAGAATGATAAAGGAACCGAAAGGAGGAAGTATTTATGAAACGCTTCAGCGAAAAAGTCTTTTTATCTCTCACAATGCCCACCGAGGAAACTCCGCTCAGTGATCAGAGACGTATTCAGCTGGCGCTGCAGGCATATGGTTATGAAAATGTTCAGATTCCACTTTCTGTTCTTCGTCAGCTTTATCCCATGTGCAGAAATTCCAACTATGATATAACCGTAACTTTAGTTTATCGTGAAACAGACTGGGTTGTTACTGCCGTAGAACCTGGCGACCAGCAGCACCATCTCTATGGATTAGCTGTGGATTATGGTTCCACCACCATTGTGATGCAGCTGGTGGACCTGAATTCGGGTGCTGCCGTTGCTCAGAAAAAGATTGTAAATAAACAGGCTGCCTACGGACCAGATATCCTGACACGTATCACCTACTCACTGGAAGCCCCTTCCCACATGGAAGATCTGCAGCGGGCAACCGTGGAAACCTTTGAACAGCTGCTATCAGAACTTACAAAAGAAACGGGGATTGATGCCAGAAAATGTCCTGTTATGGTCGTATCCGGAAATACTACCATGATTCATTTTCTGCTGAAATTAAATGCCTGGACCGTATTTGCTTCTCCCTACGCACCGGTCAGTGCAAATCCGGGCTGGCTGTGGGGAAAGGAACTGGGCATGAACTTTGAAGGACTGCTGTACTTTATTCCAGCAGCATCCAATTATATCGGCGGAGATATTGTCAGCGGTCTGCTGACTCTGGATATCCACAAACAAGAGGAAACCAGCATGTTTTTCGACATCGGAACCAACGGTGAACTGGTTATCGGCAATAAACACTGGATGGTCGCTGGTGCCGGTGCCGCCGGTCCGGCTTTGGAAGGTGATATCAGCCGCTATGGAATGCGGGCTGGTGATGGTGCAATCGACACTGTAAAAATACAGTCTGGTACATTAACTTTTACAACCATTGGAAATCAAAAACCTGTTGGTATCTGCGGTTCAGGAATCATTGACCTGCTGGCTCAGATGCGCTTAAATGGCTGGATCAATATTGCTGGGGAGCTAAATCCCGAAGCATCTTCCCGCATTATCTATCTGGAAGAAGATCAGGAATACGCAGCAGTCTACGCAGCCGAGGACGAATCTGCATCTGGAGAAGCTTTATATTTCTCTCAGACAGATATCCGCCAGTATCTGGACACCAAAGCAGCCGCTTATACCATGGTGGAATGTCTGATGGAAACAGCCGGCTGCAAAGAAGAAGATCTGACACATTGCTATCTATCCGGTGCTTTCCCCGCTCACTCCAACCTGGAATCCGCCATCACCATTGGTATTTTCCCGGATCTTCCCAGAGAAAAATACTCCTGTATCACCAACACCTCTTTAGAAGGAGCCCGTACACTGCTGCTGGACCGTTCTAAAGTACAGGAAGCCTGCGCACTGTCCGAAAATATATACTGTATACAGTTCGCATCCATCCCGGACTTCCTGATTCGATTACAGGCAGCAAAATTCATTCCCCATACGGATATGGACCGCTATCCCAGCATTTTAGCACAGCTTTGATCAATGCTTTATATAATCTACATCCCCAGTTTTTGTAAAAAACAATACCGCCTGTCGGATTTACCGGCAGACGGTTTTTAAACTTCATTATTATAAAAAATACGCCTGGAAGAAATAATTCCTTTACTACTTCAAAACATATTTCACCACGTTTGACCATGGTCCATAAATTTTTTTATTATCTACAATTTTATATGCCCGAACCTTATAGTAATATGTTTTATTTTTAGTAGCTGTAATTACCTTGGACTTTCCAGTGGTTGTTGCATAAGTTACAACAATATTTGTTCCTGTTTTACTTGTGGACTGTGAAATCTGATATCCAGTTTCTCCAGCAATGTTCGTCCAGGATACACTCACTTTGCCTGTCGAAGATTTTTTAACTGTCGGTGTTGAAATTTTCTTCAAGGTGGTAACATTTGATCCTGCTTTATAGTTGCAGCATCTATAATATTTCCCACTAAGTTTTACTGCAGGATATACCCGGATATTGTATGTAACACCATCTGCTAAATCTGCAAGATTCAGACTGGATGCAGAGCTGCTTACAAATTTAAATGTCCACGCAGAATCTGTTGATTTCTTATAACCAACATAATATCCTACTGCACCGCTTACCTTATTCCATGATACTTTAATATCATCATACCCGTATAATTTTGTTGTTACTTTGGATGTGACCGTTCCTTTCGGACCCTGGATTTTAAATGACTTTGTTACAGTTCCTGAATATCTGCCTTTAAACTTAACAGTCACTTTGTATGTTCCAGGTAATTTTCTTCCGGAAGCATAAGATACCGTATAATAACTGGAAGAAATCGTCTTTCCTGCACTGTCTTTTACAACAATAGATGGTTTCTGTACTTTTCCATTATATGTATACAGGTTTTCATTCAGTGTAACTGATGCAATCTTATTGATGGTTGTTGCGGACTTTACTGCACTGCAATTTTTACAGCATATCTGTATCATTCCATTCGCCGATGTTGTAGCCGCTTTTGTTACCTTCGCTGCAGCCCAGCTGTGACCTGAGGCTACAATGGTTTCTGTTTTCGTTTTTCCACAGATTTCACAGGTATAGGTCTTCACTCCCGCTGTGGTACAGGTGGCTGCTGTGGTTACAGTTCCTGCATTCCAGCTATGTCCGGCGGCTGCAATGGTTTCTGTTTTCGTTTTTCCACAGGTTTTACAGGTATAGGTTTTCACTCCCGCTGTGATACAGGTAGCTGCTGTGGTTACAGTTCCTGCATTCCAGCTATGTCCGGCGGCACTGATATTTGTCACATCTGACTTTGCTTTGCACCTTGTACAATGATGAGATTTACTTCCCTCATCGGTACAGGTGGCCTCTTTATCGATTGTCCATGTGCTGCTGTAATTATGACCTAATGCTGCAATAGTTTCCGTCTTCGTTTCTCCACAGGTTTTACAGGTATAGGTCTTCACTCCTGCTGTGGTACAGGTGGCTGCTGTGGTTACAGTTCCTGCATTCCAGCTATGTCCGGTGGCCGGTATTTCTTCCTGTGCAATCAGGACTTCTTTACACAACGAACAATGGCTTCCCTCTGTCCAGCCATTTTCCGTACAGGTCACAGCCACAGCTTCATCTGTTATTACATTTTTATGTTTACAAACAATACGAAACTTTGCTGCTGCACTTCCTGTATAATTTCCCTGTCCGGTTATAATTACTTCGGCAGTTCCCTGTTCTGTATTGTTTTCATAGGAAATACAATAATCTGCCTCTGTTAGTTCCATTCCATTTAATGTGACAGATTTTATCGCCGGTTTAACAGCATTACCGGTGTAATCTGCTGTATTATCCTCTAAATCCAGAACGATCTCAGCACCTGCCAGAGACAGCGGACTTACAATTACAGATGTGCTGATTTCCTGCCCTAAAGCAGTTGTTGTCAATGTACCTGTACCAGCTGCATTACCAGTAATTGTGTCATTCTCATTTAAAGTAATACAGGTGCTGTCCGTTGTCCATTGAACCGGTACTGTTACTACAGGATATTTAGAAGTCGGCCAGGTAGCGTTTGTACGCATTTTAGCATTTACCACGGGCACTTTACAAGAACCAAGATAATCTACCGTACACGCATCCGGGCTGATTGAAATATTCAAAGATGAAATAGCTGAATTTAACACTTCTATTGTCACAGATGTCGTTGAATCATTAACATCATTTTCCGAAACAGATCGATTGCTTCCAGAGAAAACCTGAACCCAATAATGATATCCATTGGCATATACATGACCAATGCCAACTGCTTTAAAATTGGAGTTCAGCATATTTCTTCTATGTCCCTGGCCAGCATAATCCTCGTCAGTCTCTTCCCATGCAGTAAAAACAGCTTCCGCTGTAGTATAACCTGCCGCGATATTCTCACCTGCGGCAGAATAGGTATATCCTGCATCGTTATATGCGGTAAAACATTTTTTGCCGTTTGGTCTGGTGTGGGAGTAACTGAATGCAATTTCTGCCGCTCTCTGCATTGCAATTTTCTCTAATTCATAATCATATTCCAATTTATTAAGCTCATTCAGTTCATTTTTCGATCCATCTGAATTATAATACCACGAATCTTCCTCACCGGTTCTCAATGTGTTGATCATATCCAACATCGTTCTGGCTTCTGTTTGCCCATAGGTCACATCCATAACTACTTCATAAGTAGTATCTTCTTCCGCATGGACGATTGCCTGTCCGAATACTGACATGATGAATGTTACGGTCAAAACAACGGTCAGCATATGTCTGGTTATCTTTTTCATGATTTTCCTCCTTTTATTATAGTCGTTTATTTATGAAACATTATACATTTATATATCATAATTTTCAATAAATAATATCTATTGAAAGGTTTAAAGTCTGCCCTTTACCCCCGACTAAAAATCATTGAAAAGTCACGGAGTTGTCAACAAATCCGCCAAATTATTTTTCACTTCATAAACCAGATATTCATGGCTAAAAGAATATCCCAATTTCTCAGCCAATGCGACCGAAGCTTTGTTATGCGCATCCCAGCTTGGATACAGCCCACAGTTTAAACATTCCAGAATAAGCGCTGAAGCTGCCGATGCTGCAAGACCGTTTCTCCGGTATTCTTCCTTTGTATCAATCTCAATTTCTATTCCCTCATTGTATCGTGAATAGGAAGACGCGCCAGAAACAATCTTACCGTTTTCAGTAATTACAAAACCGATTCCAAGGCGCTCAAAATCCTCATATGCAGGGTAACCTGACACCAAATCCGAACTCCACGCATTTTCAAGGCACTGCTCATACAATGTCCGATTAATTCGATGAATCTCATACTGCTTCGGAAGCATATTTACCAAAGCTGACAGCTTACATGCATCAAAGCAATTGGGCTCCTTTTTGATGGCATAACGCATCCGCCGGGCAGCTTTATCGCCAAGAACTTCTTCTATCAATTCTGCCCACGATTCATTTTGCGGAACCATAATAAGAAAATCCCGTCCATAATCAAAGGTTACCATGTCGGCACACGGCTCTCCGGTAAGGAAACAGAAATCATTCAGCTGCGCTGCAGCCGATACCGGATATTTTCCATCGGGAACATAAATATCCCCCATAACGCCCTGCAAACAGGACCAAATCATTGTTTCTTCCCAATCAGCAAACAAGGGGACAATCCTATCCACTTCCTGGGGCAGGCATTTTCGAATTTTATTTTCCATAATCATTTTTTTACAACCTTACTGTACAGTTATCCTACTTACTCTTCACAACTCATTGTATCTATTTTTTAGTCTGAACAGCAATTATACAATTATTATATTATGCGTTTTTTCCGTTTTCAATAGTGTCACTCACTTGTTCCGAAAATGTTAACTTTCATTGCTTGTCCATGAACTCTCTATATTATATAATATTAGTTGGAGATTGACGAGGTGGGTGTTCTGATGTTTAGTGAAAATTTCAAAAAATACAGAAAGAAGAAACAATTTTCGCAAGAAAGTTTGGCAATGCAGCTGTTTGTTACAAGACAAACGGTTTCAAAATGGGAAAAAGGGCTGTCTATGCCAGATGTTCAAATGTTATTAAAGATTTCCGATGTACTTGAAGTTTCTGTAAATGAATTATTAAAAGATGATCATACAAAAAAGAAGGAGTGTATTCGAATGAACTATGATGTGATTATTGTTGGAGCCGGTCCTGGTGGGATTTTTGCTGCTTATGAATTGATGCAGCACAAGCCGGAATTAAAAGTTGCCGTTTTTGAGGCAGGACATGCGCTGGATAAACGGAAATGTCCAATTGACGGTGAAAAAGTTAAAAATTGTATCAGCTGTAAGAGCTGCAGTATTATGAGCGGTTTTGGCGGAGCCGGTGCTTTTTCTGATGGAAAGTACAATATCACCAATGATTTTGGTGGTACTTTATACGAATATATTGGAAAGAAACGGGCACTGGACCTCATGCATTATGTGGATGAAATCAACCTCCGTTATGGTGGGGAAGGAACGAAATTATATTCTACAGCAGGCACTAAATTAAAAACTTTATGTATTCAAAATGATTTGCATTTGCTGGATGCATCCGTACGTCATCTGGGAACAGATATTAATTATGTTGTTCTTAAAAATTTATATGATGATCTAAAAGACAAGGTGGAATTTTTCTTTGACACACCTGTTTTATCTGTAGATACCAGTAATGGTGGTTACGATGTTATTTGTAAGAATGCCACTTATCACTGTGAAAAATGTATTATTTCCGTTGGCCGTATTGGCAGTAAGTGGATGGAATCCCTGTGCAAAGAACTTAATATTTCTACGAAATCAAATCGAGTAGATATTGGAGTCAGAGTAGAATTACCGGCTGCTGTATTTGCACATCTGACAGATGAACTTTATGAAAGTAAAATCGTGTATCGTACAGAAAAATATGGAGATCTCGTGAGAACTTTCTGTATGAATCCGAAAGGTGCAGTAGTAAATGAAAACACCAATGGAATCATTACCGTAAATGGTCACAGCTATGAAGATCCTGCCAGACAGACGCAGAATACGAACTTTGCATTGCTGGTTGCAAAACATTTTTCAGAACCGTTTAAAGATTCCAATGGATATGGTGAATCCATTGCAAAATTAAGCAACATGCTGGGCGGCGGTGTTATTGTACAGCGCTTTGGCGATCTGATCCGTGGACGACGCTCTACACCGAGCCGCATTGAAGAAGCATTTATCACACCTACTTTAAGTGCAACACCAGGTGACTTAAGCCTTGTACTGCCCAAACGTATTCTGGATGGAATTATTGAAATGATCTACGCATTGGATAAAGTGGCCTCCGGAACGGCAAATGAAGATACGCTCCTTTACGGTGTGGAAGTAAAATTCTATAATATGGAAGTAGAGGTAGATGAAAATCTCGAGTCAAAACGTAAGGGACTTTATATTATTGGAGACGGCAGCGGTATTACACACTCACTTTCCCATGCATCTGCAAGCGGTATTCATGTTGCACGAAATATTATAGGAAAATAGTAACTAGTAACGTTTCAGCAGAGGCTGGCTTGACATTGTATTTTTATCAAAAATATCCTGGAGCGTGTTTGAAAAATCATTCACGTAGTCATGCTCTGCGGAATAGGTACGAAAAATAAGTGAAAGAGCCGCGGCTATTGCTTCCTTTTGGAGCAGTGGCCGCGGCTTTCTTTTCTATTTACTCTTATATTTTGCAATAATCTCACCAAAGCTTGGATGCTCCCGAAGATATGCACACTGAGGATCAGACTCCATCGCTCTAATGAGAACTGACATCAGCTCCTGTGACTGAATCTCTTTGGTTTCTGGAGCCATTCTATGATACAGAACAGAATCTGTCAGTGACCAATGCGTAGTGAGGGATTCAAGCATTCGTTCAAGTAGAGGTAACATCTTGTCAGCATTTTTCTCTTGCTCCGTAATTTGATAAGAAGCAACATATCTGTTGTATTCCCACATATCAAATACATCTACCATGGTATTTGCTTTTTCGGCAATTCTACGGGCAAAATCAATGTTTCCAGCAGCCAACTCTGCATCTACCAGTTTCGTTAGAAGTAACTGAACTCTGGAAACTGTTTTAAATAATGCCTTTTCCAATTCTAATGCTGCTAAATCCGCTTTGTGCTGCTGTAAATAGATCGACACCTGAAGCATGAGTTTATCGGGTAATGAACTGATAAGTTCATTCTTATCTTGAATGGTATCAAATACCTCTTGTGCCGCATCGATCTTACCCTGACGAATATAGCGACTGACTCTCATATAATTTGCACTGTTACTGATTTGATCGTCATCGCTTTGCGACAGCTGCAAATACCAGCTTGAGATTTTTGAATCAAAGCTGTCAATGGATAGCGTAGTATCTTGTGTCTGCAACAGCATGGAATCTAAAAGGATTGTCACATTGAGAAGAAGCTGTTCATTATGAGAATAATCATGTATTTTAGCTTCAGCTGCATCAAATGCGGAAAGAATGTCTTCTCTGGCCTGTCTGGCAAGTTCATTACAGAATAGCCCAATTTCCTGTGCGGACAGATCCTCGCTAAAACAAAACAACGTATTCAAATCAATTTTCAAAAGTCTGGCTAAAGGTGGAAGCAACCCAATATCGGGGCTTGTAATACCCGTTTCCCTTAGTTAAAGATATTGTTTTATCTGAGTGCCAGTTTCTGCTGACACTCAGATTTTTGTATCAATCAATATTGCCGACAAAGCGGTAATAAATCTCTATTTTCTGTTCACGAAAGCCGTTTTCGTATTTGATTGCTTCATGGACAACGATTTTCTCAATCATGTTGTTCAGCAGTTCTGCTGTCAGTTCCGTAGGCTCGGAATACTGTTTGACGATCTCAATCCACTTCCTTGCATCTTCCACGGACTGTTTGCTTTCTGCCAACGCTGCCTTGAGTTTCTGGATTTTTTCATCCAACTCAATCTGCTCCAGCTGATATTTCTGTGACAGCATATTGAAGTTATATTCCGTGATGCGTTCAGAAACCCTGTCCTCGTACATTTTGGCAAACAGCCTGTCAACCTCTGCCTTGCGCTTCTCCGCCTTAGAAAGCTCTGCTGTGTGTTTTTTCATAGCAACAGTTCTTTCCTTGTCACCGGCTTTCAGAATACTTTCCATGAGCCGTTCTTCGTCCTCTCGCACAGCCTTCGTCCAGTGCTGAACTCGGAGCAGCACATAGGTGTAAAGTGTATCGTAGCGAACATAGTGCATGGAGCATTTACCAGTGCCTTGCCCATAATTACTGCAATGATAGTGGCCATAAGGCGTTTTGTTCTGACGATTCTCGCCGTAGGCAAGTGACCAGCCGCAGTCTGCACATTTCACAAGTCCTGAGAATATCTTAGTAGTGCCGTCTTTCTGTTTTCTTCTGCGGGAAGCAATCTGATTCTGCACATGATAGAAAACATCTTTTGAAATTATGGCTTCATGAGTATTTTCGATACGAACCCATTCTTCCTTCGGCTTGCGGATTTTCTTTTTGTTCTTGTAAGAAATATTAGTCTGTTTGTTGTGGATACTGTTTCCAATGTAGGTTTCATCTTTCAGAATTTCCTTTACTTGCCCGATTGACCAATCATACTGCTTGCTCTCCGGAGCATCTGCATAGATGTGAGCGAATGTTCCATATCGTGTGTAGTTGAGCCAACCGGATGTAGGAACTTTTTCTTC
>JBGVFN010000040.1:0-22448 GCA_045121095.1 Lachnospiraceae bacterium
ACTTCATTCCTACGTAGAGTATTAGTTACAGGTCGTTATGTCAATAGCTGCGTCAATGCCCTCACGGGCCAAACTTCATTCCTACCCTACCCCTTCAAAAACCCTTTATTTATGCGGTCTACTTTCACCATTTTCGCACATATTTTTCAGAATATTCTGAAAACAAGCTTTTTCAAAGGCATTTTTATGTCTTGCCGTTTTTTATCTAACTCAATAGAATTTCATCTACTCTGCAACGACATTCTCTCTTTCCTTTTTCTATCTTAATCCAATTCCCATTCGCTGTCAATATACCCTATTCGTTTCTTTATTTACTTCTTTCATTTCCATTTACCCCAAATCCTTTTCTAACGCATCCCATCCATTTCCTCCACCTGCCCACCAGAAACCAAAAAAAGAAGAACATCTTCTTCTACTCAAAAGAATATCCAGAAGACGTCCCTCTCTTCACATTCCTCTTTCCATTTTCTACAAATTCAATGCTCCATCCTTGGAAACCTCACTTATTTGTGATAAGGTTCTCCTGTGTTAATTTTAAATGCCCGATACACCTGCTCCAACAGAATTACCCGCATAAGCTGATGTGGAAATGTCATGGGTGAAAAACTCAGTTTGTAATCGGCTCGTTTCATAACTGCTTCTGACAATCCCAAAGAACCTCCAATTATAAATACCAGATGGCTTTTTCCATTCAAGGTCAGCTGGCTGATTTTCTGTGCCAGCTGCTCGGAGGAGAGTTCTTTTCCTTCTATGGCCAGCGCGATTACATAGGCATCGTCTTTGATGTTTGCCAGAAGTCGTTCACCTTCTTTTTCCTTGATCTGCAGGTTAATGGCTTCGGGGGCTTTGTCTGGTGTTTTTTCGTCTGCTACTTCTATGATTTCCAGTTTGCAGTAGCGGCTGAGGCGTTTTGAATATTCTGCAATGGCAGCTGTAAAGTATTTTTCTTTGATTTTTCCAACTGTTAGAACTGTAATTTTCATATCAATTTTATTTCCTCTTTATCCTTATTAAAAATTTATAAACTGGCGTTTTTCCATTGTCAGTCAATTTATTCTATTATATAATACATTTACTATCTGACAAGCATTTTACGAAATGGAGGACTTTTATGCATTCTGATTCCAGTGTATATATCAGCAGTAAGGATAAATATGAAGATTTGAATTCATCGGGCACTTCCCTTCTGGTTGTGGGCCTGATTCTGGCTGTGCTTCTTGCGGTTGATCTTTCCCGCATTATCAAACTTCCTATTAATTCCAGTTCCAGGATTCTTACGGATTCCGTACTTGCTGTTCTTTCCGCAGCTTGTTTATGCGGTTCTCATTCTACTCTGAAAAAAGCCAATATACTTAAAGCTGCCATAGCATCTGAGCAAAAACAGCGCCAGCAGATCATAAACTGGTGCACTTCTACCTATTCTGCTCTGCATATTGATAAGATGATCGAAGCAGCAGAAACTGCTCCCGTTCATTCGATGGAAATCCTCTGTCTGAAACGTATGGATCTGATCAAGTCCTTTTTAATTCGCGAATATAATATCGATAATGAATCTTATCTGGATGATTTATGTGAAGAAATCTTTCAGAAAATATTTGAACACTGATTGCAGAAACAACCGTTATCCGGTTGTTTTCACTTTCTAGAGTGTGTCTGAGTGTTTTCCAGACACGCTCTGGTATGACCCACACTACTCAGTCGGTGTTTCGCGCAACTAACCTAAAAACTTCACAATATTATACACATTGATACACAGGATCAGCACCATAGCTCCTTCCAGGCACAAAGTCGCAGTTTTATTATCAATTTTCTTATTCAGTCTCCGACCGGTTTCACTTCCCACAACTGCGAGCAGAATCATTCCCACAAGGATAACCGGATTGAATTCCGGAATTCCGGTGGAGAAAATGGTTTTTATAATGCTGAGCAGTTGGCTGAACAAAATAATAAATAAACTGTTTTGTGCGGCTTTTTTGGCCGGCATGGAGAAGAAATAATATAATACTGCCACGTTGAAAGGGCCACCGCCAATACCGAGAAAAGATCCTAAGATACCCAGGATCAGACCAATGAGCAATTTGGCGATGGGAGAATCGATCTCTTTTGAGACGATTCGATCTTTATTAATCGTATAAATAAGCGTAGCAAATGTAGCTGCAAATAATAAACAGGCCTGCACACCGCCTGCTGTATTTTTGTCCGCAAATAATGATGCGACCATATTGTAAAGCTGCTTTCCTGCCAGTCCGCCTACGGCTGCCCCGATGGCCAGATAAACGGTGTTGTTCAGGTCAATAACAGATTCTTTTTTTGCAAAGCTTTTTCCCACGCTCCAGCAGGTCATGGCAATGACCGTACAACCGGATAAGAATGTAATGGTTGATACGGACATAACACCTGTAGCGTCCAGTGCCGGTTTGATGATGATACCGCCGCCCATACCGCAAATCGTTCCAAGGGTACATGCAAAAAATGTAACCAGATAACAAATAAACAAAATCATTGCTTTTTTACCTTTTCTATGATCCAAATATACTCTCCGTGTACAAAAGGATACTTATTCTCTTGTCCACTGGGTAAATTCATCCAAACATAAAGTGACCCCCAGCCGGCAAAAAGGTTGTATTTCATACTTCTACCTGCTGAGGGCACTTCCTACGTCTTATTCTATAACTTCGTCAATTGCCTTGCCGATGTCATTTCTCTTATATTTGTTTTCAAACTCAATCCATGTGGTTGCAGAATATGCATTTACTCTTGCCTGTTTCAGATCGCAGCCTTTTGCTACAACGCCCAGAACACGTCCACCGTTGGTTACGATTTCACCGTTTTCATTGAATTTGGTTCCTGCATGGAATACATAGTAGCCATCCATGGAATCTACAGTGTCAAGACCTTTGATCGGGAAACCTTTTTCGTAGGAAACAGGATATCCTTCTGATGCCAGTACGACACATACTGCTGCATTATCTTCAAATTCCAGCTGAATTTCGGAAAGTCTTCCATCGATGCAGGCTTCCATAACTTCCACGATATCATTTTTCATACGGGGAATTACAACCTGTGCTTCGGGATCACCGAAACGTGCATTGTATTCCAGTACACGGGGTCCCTTGGGTGTCAGCATCAGACCGAAGAAAATAATACCCTTGAAAGGTCTGCCTTCTGCTTTCATAGCATCTACAGTTGCCTGATAAATATATTTCTTACAGAATTCATCTACTTCTTCTGTATAGAAGGGGCTGGGGGAGAAAGTTCCCATACCGCCGGTATTCAGACCCTGATCACCATCTTTGGCGCGTTTGTGATCCTGTGCAGATGTCATGATGCGGATGGTTTCGCCATCTACATAGGAAAGTACAGAAACCTCACGGCCGGTCATGAATTCTTCCACAACCATGGTGTTGCCTGCGGAACCGAATTTTTTATCGGTCATAATGGTGTTAACGCCTTCCAGCGCTTCTTCCAGTGTATTGCAGATCAGAACACCTTTACCAAGTGCCAGACCATCTGCTTTTAATACGATGGGGAAGTCTGCTTTTTCTTTCAGGTAAGCAATCGCTGCATCTGCATCAGTAAATACTTCATATGCCGCTGTGGGAATGTTGTATTTTTTCATCAGATCCTTGGAGAAAGCTTTGGAACCTTCCAAAATCGCTGCATTTTTGCGAGGACCAAATACGCGCAGGCCTTCTGCTTCAAATACATCTACGATACCGCCTACCAGTGGATCATCCATACCGATAATGGTTAAATCGATTTCTTTTTCTTTTGCAAATGCAACCAGTTTGTCAAATTCCATGGCTCCAATGGGAACACATTCTGCTACGCTGGCAATACCTGCATTACCAGGAGCACAGTAAATTTTGGAAACCGTTTTATTCTGAGCAACTTTCCATGCGATTGCATGTTCTCTGCCGCCGCTTCCTACGATGAGTACTTTCATAATCTATTCTACCTTCCTATTTCTTATATCAAACCATCTGCAATTTTCTGAATGGCAGCAGGCAGCAAAATCCATTCTGCTTCCTGCATGACTTTCAGCTGCAGATCTTTTGCTGAAATCCCATCGGGAATTTCAACAGCTTTTTGCATGATAATCGGACCGGAATCCGTTCCTTCATCCACGAAATGAACTGTTGCACCGGTTACTTTTACACCGCGTGCCAGCGCTGCTTCATGAACTTTCAGGCCATAATATCCCTTTCCGCAGAAAGACGGAATCAGAGAGGGATGAATATTGATGATTTTATTAGGGAATGCAGCCACCATCTCCGGAGAGATATTTACCAGATAGCCGGCCAGAACTACCAGTTCTACTTCATAATCCTGAAGCCGTTTGATAAGAGCCTGATAAAATGCAGGGCGGTCAGGAAAGTCCGCGGGTGACAGACATTCCGCCGGAATTCCATGATTTTTCGCTCTTTCCAGCGCATAAACCCCTTTATTATTACTGATTACTACTTCAATAGAAGCATTTGTAATACGACCGGCTTCCATACTGTCAATGATTGCCTGCAGATTGGTGCCGCCGCCTGATACGAGTACACCTATTTTCATACTAAAGTAACACCTTTTTCGCCTGCTGTGATCTTACCGATTACGTAGGGAGCTTCGCCTGCTGCTTTGATTGCTTCCATGGTCTTTTCTACATCTTCGGGAGCAACTGCAACAACCATACCAATACCCATATTGAACGTATTGTACATGATCTTTTCTTCGATTTCACCCTTCTTCTGCATCAGAGGGAAAATGGGAGGTACTGGATAGCTGTTCTTTTCGATTACTGCATGAGTATTTTCAGACAGCATACGAGGAACGTTTTCATAGAAACCACCGCCAGTGATATGGCTGCATGCTTTGATCTTAACAGATGCTTCCTTGATGGATTTTAATGCTTTTACATAAATCTTGGTGGGAGCAATCAGAGTTTCACCCAGAGTAGCACCCAGTTCTTCATAATATGTATCCAGGCTTTCTTTTGTCATTTCAAATACGCTTCTTACCAGAGAGAAACCGTTGCTGTGTACACCAGAAGAAGCCATACCGATCAGGATATCGCCATCTGCCAGAGTTTCACCGGTGATCAGGTCTTTCTGATCTACTACGCCAACGGAAAAACCGGCCAGGTCGTATTCATCCACAGGATAGAAACCGGGCATTTCTGCAGTTTCGCCGCCGATTAATGCAGCACCTGCCTGTTTGCAGCCTTCTGCAACACCGCTTACAATTTCAGCGATTTTTTCGGGATAGTTTTTACCACATGCAATATAATCCAGGAAGAACAGAGGTTCGCCGCCTGCACATGCAATATCATTTACACACATTGCAACACAGTCAATACCTACTGTATTGTGTTTGTCCATGATAAATGCCAGTTTTAATTTGGTACCAACACCATCTGTACCGGAAACCAGTGTAGGATGTTCCATACCTTTGAATGCATCCATAGAAAATGCACCGGAGAAACCGCCAATGCCGCCCAGTACTTCGGGTCTCATGGTTTCTTTTACATGTTTTTTCATTAATTCAACGGACTTGTAACCAGCTTCAATATCCACGCCTGCTTTTTTGTAATCCATAACTTTTCTCCTCCAAGTTGAATATATATTATTTCTTCATCTGTTCCAGATATGCCTGATAGCCAATGGTTTCTACTTTTTCAGCTTTTGCTTCTACGGTATCTTTCATGTTTTCGCTGTAAGCAGCCAGCTTTTCTCCCAATGCTTCATCAGAAACAGCAAGAATCTTAAGAGCCAGCAGTGCAGCATTCTGTGCACCATCTACAGCAACGGTTGCCACCGGCACTCCGGGCGGTGTCATAACTACAGAATACAGTGCGTCCATACCTCCAAAATACTTGGAGCTTAACGGCACACCGATGACGGGAAGGGTTGTCAGTGCGGCAACCATGCCCGGAAGAGCTGCTGCCCAGCCTGCGCCTGTGATCAGAACCTTGATTCCTCTTTCTTTGGCGGATCTGGTATATTCAATCATCTTGTCAGGCGTTCTGTGAGCTGAAATAATCGTCAGTTCATAGGGTACACCAAAATCATCCAGTGTCTTCGCCGCTTTCTGCATAATAGAAAGGTCAGAATCACTGCCCATAATAATACCAACTACTGCTTTGTTCATATCCTGGTTTCCTCCTGTTTTTTCCAAATTACTGATCCAGTGCTTCATTGAGTTCTTCTGTGCCTGACAGAACAAATCGTCCATTTTCAAGAATCGTGATCTGCTCGCCCGCTTCGGTTACTCCATAGAGAAGTCCCAGTTCATCATAAGGAAGGGTAATATCCGTATGGCAGCCGTAGTAAGCTTTCTCCGGTTCGACTTTACGCAGAGCAGAAACTTCATTCTCTCTTGCGATCATCTCTTTGCCATCGGGATTATATGATTTACGATCCTCACTGTTGCTGTAGCAGGTATCTCCAAAAGCAAAATGGGGACCTGTTTTCTCAGCAATAAGGATCTTCAGCTTATCAAATATCTGATAATCTTTTGCCATGCGGTAAGCCACTGTATTGGTTCCAATGGCAAATTCTCCGATCGGAAGAGTCTCATGACCAGATAAAATCATGGTCTGTACCAGTCTGCGTCCTTCCTCCGGCTCTGCAAAATTGGTGCAGGACCAGTCTTTGAGCATACCGTCTTCCAGATCAAAGGTCAGATTCTCATAGCGCATTCCTCCAATGTAAACTTCACTAACATGCAGACGTCCATTGGTTCCTGTCAGTCTGGGAGAGGTGAAAACCTCACCTAAAGGAATATTCATGTCTGCCAGACAGTTCTCAAACAGGGTTTCCTGTTCCGGATTGTGAAGATTCCATAAAGAAATGGTCAAATCTGTCTGATTATCTCTTATACCTTTTACCACAACATATTTACATTTGTCCAGAGCATCTATGATTTTTTGCTGAATTTCTCTGTATTTTCCATAATCAAGGGTATTCAGGCGTATTGTTTCGTTAAAAATTTCTTCAAATTTAGGACCAATTGCCGGAATCGGGAAGGAAATAATCGTAAAACCACGTTCCTCACCATTGATATACTGGTATACGATTCTTACCATTTCCGTATTCATGTGTGCAGTAAGCTTCTGCTGCTTTGCAGAAAGGCTGGCACAGCTCTTTTTATTAACCGGCGTAAACAACGCTTCTCCGAACGTTTCAACCACAGCGGGTCCTGCCATGGAAGCTGCCAGTTCTTTTCTCTTTTCATGCGCATTACGATAAGCGGAAAGCCTGCGTTCTTTCAGCGCGCTGTCCAAAAACAGTCCCATATCATAACGATGATCATAATCATACTGGTCATTTTCCGATAATCCCTTGCAGCCTGCACGCAGATTATTTTTCTTGTTGATCAGTGCCGTAGCAGGACGAATACAGATGACCTGATGATCGTCTGCTTCCAGTCTGGCAATGGCAGGACGGATCATCCGCTCAAAACCAAAGGGGAAACGTACTTCTATATAACGTTTTTTGGAAAGATCCACCCCCATCACTTCAAAGGCTTTATAATATCCATCAATGTAGGTATTCGCCATCAGATCAATGGTTTCCTGGGGCAGAGTTGCCAGATAACCGGCAGTCTGCAGCTCATCCTCTGATATATAATCTCCGTAATAATAAAGATAATCGGTTCTGGTCAGATCAGATTCCATTACAATATCCCGAATAATAGAATACTCCGGATCCAGAGATTCCGCTACCCGCTGATCGATATATAAATCCGCATAATCACTCACATAATAATACAGAGCGTCCTTTACACCATGCAGCAGCTTGCTGTCTTCCATGGGAATTGCACCTTCTGCTGCATCCTCCAGCATACAGTAAATTTCCAGGAAAATTTCCATACATACGGTCAATTCGGTATAACGGCATTCATATGCATAGCGGATCATACCGCGCATTTCTGCATATAAAAAGGACAGATAAAGTCCCATATGCTCACCCAGTTTGCCTGCTGCATAGTCAGGATTGGCAAAACTGCTCTCATATGCTTCTCCAGTAATATCCGCATATAATCTGCGGTTTCTCTCTTCTAAAACCGCTGTTTCTGTATCTTTCAGTTCACTGCTTCGCAGTTCCTCTGCGGTCTGCAGAACCATAACAGCAAACTGCGCGGTTCTTAAAAAATATTCCTGAAATTCTTCCGGCAGTTTTTTACAAAGTTCACCAGAAGCCAGTTCATGAATCCGACCGGAAGCCAGCTCAAACCGTTCTTCCACTTCCTGATTCATTTCCTGAAATAAAACTCGATAGTCCATCTTTTCTCCCACATTCTCAATATCGTACCCAACCATAATGATTCAGTACTTTCTATCCATTCAAATAACAACTAAACAGCTGAACTGTTACAATTTTTCTGTCCTTTTATGAAAAGATCACTCCGATTACGTAAAGAACGAGCAGGATCAGAAAAATCAACACATGCAGCCAGGTTCCCACAATACCATATCGTTCATGATTTTCCCGAAAGGCTTTCATTTCAAACAGCCCGTATACACTTCCGGTAAAGGAACATACCATCAATACCAGGCCCAGCAAACCTGCTGCAATAGGAGCACTGCCCTCCATAATATAAGAAAACAGAATACATCCCCATAGTCCTGCCAGTTCCAGTAATGACATTATAAATAAAAAACGAATCTTTTTCTGTGTCATGTATTTCTCCTTCTTTATTCAATCCGTCCATATGACGTCTGAAAACCGGCTGTAGTGTTACCTGCTGCCGGTTTTCAAACACAGCAGAATATGAAAGAGCATGCATCATACTCTGCTGGATCATTCCCTAAAATGTAAGATCGGATTTATTCTTCAAAAGAGAAGCTCCATTAACAATAGAAATTACACCTGCTGTTACGCTGACCGCAATCAGGATAATTCCGATTGCAATATTCCATGCGCCGGAAGTAGTCATTACTTTGTAGACCTTTTCTACTCTGTTACTCATAAGCGGATCCGCCTCCATATTATTTTACACCATAAATGTCATAATATGCATCAATTGCAGCCTTTAAAGTGTCATCAATGATTACTTTTCCTTTGTAGGGTTTGTTGTATAAATGTTCTACTACATCTGCCATAGTTACGATGGCTGTTGTTTCAAATCCGTAGGTTTCCTGGATTTCCTGCAGCGCAGATTTTTCACCTTTGCCGCGTTCCATACGGTCTACAGAAACAACCAGACCTAAAACACTTGCATCAGCCTGTGCTTTGATAATGGGCAGTGTTTCACCGATGCTAGTACCAGCAGTTGTTACATCCTCGATAATTACTACCTTATCGCCATCTGCGATGGGGCTTCCCAGCAGAATACCAGTATCGCCATGATCTTTAACTTCTTTACGGTTGGAGCAGTATTTGATGTCTGCATCATACTGTTCGCTCATAGCCATGGAAGCTGCTACACTTAAGGGGATTCCTTTGTAAGCAGGTCCAAATAAAATATCAAAGTCTGTACCAAACTTACCTGCGATTGCTTTTGCATAATATTCACCCAGCTTACGCAGCTGTGCGCCGGTTCTGTAGAAACCAGTGTTAATAAAGAAGGGGGTTTTTCTGCCGCTCTTGGTCACAAAATCACCAAATTTTAATACGTTGCAGTCCACCATAAATTCAATAAATTCCTGTTTATATGCTTCCATTTGTAAAAAACCTCCATGCTTTTCCCTGTGGAGCAGGGAATTCTTGTAAACTCATTGCCATTCTAACACATTTCACGAAGATTGTGAAGAACCTGTACAAATTTGAAAATCTGCAGCTGTTGAATCTGCCTGAATCTTTAAATAATTAAACTTATTAAAAAAGAAAGCTTATCGTACAGCACCGATCAGTTCGTTAATATCTGCAATACCATTTTCATCCAGATAGCGTTCAATTCCTGCTGCAATTTCCTGAGTTGCCCGGGGATTGTTAAAGTTTGCAGTACCTACTGAAATGCCGGTTGCGCCTGCCAGGATAAATTCAATGGCATCTTCCCAGGTTGCAATACCGCCCATACCGATAATAGGAACCTTTACAGCCTGTGCTACCTGATAAACCATACGCACTGCTACCGGTTTTACGGCAGGACCGGAAAGACCGCCTGTTTTATTTGCCAGAGCAAAACATCTTTTATGGATATCAATTTTCATACCAGTCAGGGTATTGATCAGAGAGATCACGTCTGCGCCGCCAGCTTCTACCGCTCTTGCCATTTCGGTAATATCGGTTACATTGGGGCTCAGTTTCATGATGATGGGCTGTTTTGCTTTTTCTTTTACTGCTTTTGTAATAGCATAAGCTGCTTCTGCCTTCTGACCGAATGCAATACCGCCTTCTTTTACGTTGGGGCAGGAAATATTGATTTCCAGCATATCCACCGGCTCATCAGCCAGACGTTCTACAACTTCCAGATAATCTTCTGTGGATTTGCCGCATACGTTTACGATAATCTTTGTATCATACTGCTTCAGGAACGGAATATCTCTCTGGCAGAACAGATCAATTCCCGGATTCTGCAGACCGATGGCATTGATCATACCGCTGGCAGTTTCTGCAATACGGGGTGTGGGATTGCCGGGCCAGGGAACATTAGCAACTCCCTTGGTTACTACGGCACCCAGTTTATTTAAATCTACAAATTCTGCGAATTCTGCACCGGAACCAAATGTGCCGGAGGCTGTCATAACGGGATTTTTCAGAGTAACTCCCGCAAGATTTACAGATGTATTTGCCATTAGATTTCCACCTCCTGTGCGTTGAATACGGGACCTTCTTTACAGATCCGTTTATTATTTACATTGGTATGTTCATCCTTTTCTTTGGATTTGCATACACATGCCAGACATGCACCAATTCCGCATGCCATCTTTTCTTCCAGTGAAATCCAGGCTTCCATGCCATTTTCCTCTGCATAAGCCTTCAGCGCACGCAGCATGGGCATGGGGCCGCAGGCATACAGCACATCTGCTTTTACACCGTTTGCTTTCATGGCATCAATGACATTGCCTTTTGTACCAGCACTGCCATCTTCTGTAGCCACATAAACTTCATCTGCTGCTTCATCAAACTGCTCTTTTAAGAACAGCTGGTTGTTGCGGTATCCCATGACAGCAATTTTCTTTCCAGGCAGCTGTTTTGCCAGTTCCAGCATGGGAGGAACGCCAATGCCGCCGCCTACTACTACTGCAGTACCTTCTCTGTCCAGAGGGAAACCATTTCCCAGAGGGCCTGCTATTTCAATATCCATACCTGCTGTGTAAGCAGCAAATTCTTCCGTACCTTTTCCAACAACGCGATATACGATACGCAGCTGATCTTCCTTAATTTCACAAATACTGATGGGGCGGGGAAGCATACGGGAGCCGTCTTTGCAATATACGGAAATAAACTGTCCCGGTCTTGCTTCTTTTGCGATGGATCCGGTCTGAATCCACATGCTGCAGATACCATCTGCCAGTGTTTCCTGAGAAACAACACTGGCGGTTTCTTTATATGTTGACATATCTTCTGTGTCCTTTCCTTCTTTAATCTCTAAGCGGACATGTCTGCTAACGCAGACATCACCATAAATGAAAGTCGATTGTTCCGCACTTCGTGCTCACACAATCGCCACCCATATTCGCAATCCGGGCGATTGCCCTACTTGCTCATACGGGTTAGCCCGTCCAATATCCATATGTCATTGCATGCAAGCATGCTCTGCCACATGGCTGCTGTCCGGGTCTTTCATAGTAAAAACCACTTTACCATCACAGATGGTGTATTTTACACGTCCGGTCAGGGTCCATCCCTCAAAAGGCATATTTTTGCCCTTAGATGCAAATTCTTCAGAATTTACCACCCATTTTTCTTTCAGGTCTACGATGGCAATATCTGCACATTTTCCCTGGGAAATATCACCTTTGGGAATACCGATAACATTGGCAGGATTCAAAGACATATGCGCTGCCAGCTGCATGGGTGTCAGATAACCGCCTTCTACCAGTTCTGTTACAGAAAGGCCAAAAGCAGTTTCCAGTCCTACAATACCGAAAGAAGCTTTTTTCATGGAACAGTTCTTTTCTTCTTCTGAATGAGGCGCATGGTCTGTGGAAATACAGGTCATGATACCTGCGCGGATTCCCTCTTTTAATGCCTGTACATCTTCCGGTGCACGAAGAGGCGGGTTCATCTTGAAACGTCCATGATCTTCTGTAATATCTTCCTCACTCATGGCAAAATGATGGGGGCATACTTCTGCGGTTACAGGCAGTCCCTTGGCTCTTGCCTGTTCAACCATGGGAACACTGTACTTGGTAGAACAGTGGCACAGATGCAGTTTTGCTCCGGTTTCTTCTGCCAGAAGGATATCACGAATAGCGATAATATCTTCTACTGCATTGGTAATTCCGGGCAGACCCAGTTCCTCTGCTTTCTTACCGGCATTCATTACACCGCCCCGTACCAGACGGATATCTTCACAGTGCGCAAATACAGGAATTCCTGCTTCTGCAGCCCGTTTCATACCCTCTGCATAAATAGCGCTGTCCATAACGGACTTTCCATCTTCACTGATGGCAATGGCACCGGCTTCCTTCATGCCTGCAATATCGGTTACTTCCTTCCCTTCCATGCCGAAAGTCACAGCACCCACCGGCAGGATATGCACTGGTGACTCCACTTTGGCACGTTTTACAACCTCTGCTACTTTTTCCGGTGTATCGGTAACCGGTTTTGTATTAGGCATGGGGCAAATGGTGGTAAAACCACCGCGGGCAGCTGCCATACCGCCTGTTGCCAGAGTTTCTTTATATGTCAGACCGGGGTCTCTTAAATGCACATGCAAATCGATAAAACCGGGCATGACATACAGCCCTTCTGCATCAATCACTTCAGCAGCTTCCTCTGCAATAGGTTCTGCAGAAACCTGCTTTATCAGTCCATCTTCAATCAAAATATCGGCTTTCTGGTCAAATCCGTCTGCCGGATTCAGCACATGACCATTTTGAATCAGTAATTTCATATGATATTCCTTTCTCTTGTTCCAGCAAATACCTCCTGCCGGACTGTTACATATTTTTCACATATGATACTTCGTATCATATCATAAGTCATATGACTTTTCCAGCTTAAAACGTCACATTCTTACAACATGATTCAAAGGCCAAAAAATCTGCATTTCCTTTTTCACGATCATAAAAATGAACTTTTTCTTTTTGTATTATGACATAAAAATCCGTATCAGCAGTTCTTTCCAGAAACGGTAAGGATGATAACGCATGGGAAGATCCAGCCAGCAGTATTTACGCACAATACTCTTGGTATGTGTGAACGTATCGAAACTGTACTTGCCATGATAGCTTCCCATACCGCTTCCGCCTACACCGCCAAATCCCATACGGGAAGTAGCCAGGTGGATAATGGTATCATTCACACAGCCTCCGCCGAAGGAGACATTTTTCAGGATCCGATTTTCTGTTTTACGTTTTTTCGTAAACAGATACAGGGCCAGCGGCTTGGGGCGTTTGTTAATAAAAGTTTCTGCTTCTGCCAGATACCGATAGGTCAATACCGGAAGAACCGGTCCAAAAATTTCTTCCTGCATCACCGGTGATTTTCCGGTTATATCTACTAAAATGGTGGGGGCAATCTTTAACTGTTCACGGTCTCCTGTGCCGCCCACAACTGCTTTTTCACCTTCCATCAGGCCCATGATCCGGTCAAAATGTTTTTCATTAATAATTTTCGGATAATCCGGATTGTCAATGGGCTTATCACCCAGCATGACAGAAATATAGAATTTCAGGTATTTAACCAGTTCATCCCGCACCGATTCATGAACCAGAATATAATCCGGTGCCACACAGGTCTGTCCTGCATTTAAAAATTTACCAAATACAATTCGTTTGGCTGCCAGACGGATATTGGCAGAAGAATCCACGATACAGGGACTTTTTCCGCCCAGTTCCAGTGTTACCGGTGTCAAATGTTTTGCCGCTTTTTCCAGAACCAGCTGTCCCACTGTGGTACCGCCAGTAAAGAAGATATAATCAAACTTCTGCTCTAACAGCTCCTGATTTTCAGCACGGCCGCCTTCTACCACCGTTACAAGCCCTGCAGGCAGTGCTTCTTTGATGATCTTGGCGATCACAGCAGATACATTGGGAGAATAAGCAGAAGGCTTTGCTACTACACAGTTGCCGGCTGCAATGGCTCCCGCTAAAGGCTCCATCAACAGCATAAAAGGATAATTCCAGGGCGCCATCACCAGTACCACACCATACGGTTCTTTTACCTCAAAACTGCTGCTGTGGAACTGTGCCAGAGGGCTGAGCACCGGCTTATTCCGCATCCAGCACGCCAGATGCTTTTTCAGATAAGAAATTTCACTGAGCACCATGCCGGTCTCTGTCATATAGCTTTCCATTCTGGCTTTGTTCAGATCTTTTTTCAAAGCTTCATTCAATTCTTTTTCATGAGCTCGTATACTTTTTTCCAATTCCGTCAGTGCACGCATACGAAATGCATAACTTTTCGTTTTTCCTGTGGCAAAATACTGACGCTGACGTTTTACGATTTTTTCAATACCCGTCATAAAATATCCTCCGTTACCATTAGTAAGCTTTTTCTAAGATTCGTATAATATCTTTTTTATTGGCAGCAACCGGATTTACAATCATTGCACCATCATCCACCGCCAGCTCTGCGATTCTTTCAAAATCGGACCGGGTAACCCCTACTTCACGCAATTTTTCCGGAAGACAGCAGATTTTATGAAGCTTACGTTTCATGATCATAATGCTGCGGATTGCTTCTTTGGCACGTTTTTCCTCCGGTGTAGCCGCATAGACATCCGGTCCGGCCAGATACAGCAGAAGCTCTGCATAGAGAGGTTTCAATTCCTGATATTGATACATCATCACATAAGGAAGTAAAATGGTCATGGCATGACCATGAGGTACCATGCAGACAGAACCCAGCGCATGACCAATGGCATGGACCAGGCCTACCATAGAATTGGAAAATGCCGCACCCGCCAGCATGGAAGCATTGGCCATGGCCAGTCGTGCTTTTTCATCATTTCCATTCTGTACGGTCTTGACCAGATTTTCCCGAATCAGATTGATTGCTGCAGCTGCATATGCATCACTGACCGGATTCTTCTGCATACAGGTAAATGCTTCCACTGCATGACACAAAGCATCCATACCGGTGGTTGCTGTAATTACCGGCGGCAGCGTCAAAGTGGTGCGGGGATCTAAAACAGCCAGATCCGGCTGAAGCTCATAGGAAATATATTCCAGCTTCTGTTTGCGCAGTTCATCTTTAATGACCGCCACCAATGTGGACTCCGAACCCGTTCCGGATGTGGTGGGAATCACTGCAAAGGGAATCCATCTGCCCTTGCGGATTCCTTCACATCCTGCCAGTTTCCGAATATCTTTTACGTTCTGGGACAAAACCATACGTACACCCTTGGCAGTATCAATCACAGAGCCTCCGCCCAGCGCCACCAATGCATCACACTTTTTCTCTTCATAACAGGATGCAATTTTATTGACCACATCCAGGGAAGAATCTCTGGGAATATCGGTGTACACAACAGACCATTTCATCCCATTGTTTTCCACCGAATCGGTTACCTGGCGTACAATGCCTGCTGCCACCAGTCCTTCATCCGAAAGCAGCATCGGTTTTTCCACTCTCAGCTGTCTTAATTCCGCAGCCAGATTTTCCAGGCTGTAACGTCCGGAAACAATTTTTGTACTATGTTGAAATTCATAAAAATCAGGAAACATGCTGATTCACCCTTTCTACTGTCTTTGTTGTTTTTCTACTACCATCTTGCCCGATATGCACCGGTCAGAAATCCGGATGCAATACGAATATATACATACACCATGGGAACCTGACGTTTTTCCTGATGCTTTAAAATCCTTTCCGTTATAATCTTCGGGAAAAGATAAAATTCCGCCCGATCTACTACTCTTGCAAAAGACATGGCGTGACAAATATCTCCTGACAAAGCAAACGCATGGCGGGCATAAGCATGGGCCACACTAATCTGTCCAGTCACAACCTGAAAAGCCTGATCGGAGCTTTTAAATGCAAAAAATACATCTGTTTTATGATGACTGCGGGAAGAAATTCTGCAGATTCCATCCTCTGTCCGCATCAAATACAGTGACGGTCCTTTTTCAGAACACTGCAGTCCATAAACACGGCCTATTTCCCATCCAGAAATTTCTTCCCGCACGTCTGTATCCAGTCGATATAATTGATAAATACCGGCGTATAACACATACAAGATAACTGCTTCCACCAGTTTTTTTCCCTGACAACACAGCCAGTATACAGGATCATGTGTCCATTTTTTGTTTTTGTTTAATAAATATTTATGAATCATCCACACACCTCTTTGTGTATTATTAAATGATGCAGCGGTCAAAAGTAACAATTCCGCTAACAATTCAGCAGAAACCAAACCATCCTGAATCAATTAATCCAGCAAGAATTTCTCGAAACAATAATTGCTTAAATCCAGTCCCCTCTCTGTCAGAGCAATCCGGGTACCATTCTGCTCCATTAATCCATCTTCCACCAATTCTGCCACAATCGCTCCATAGATGGCATCAAATGACTTCTCCTGCGGAAAACGCTGTTCAAATTCCAGAATATCGATTCCTCTGGTCAGACGCAGCCCCAGAAACATAAATTCTTCCATCTGGGCCTGTAATGTCAGTTTTTCTATTTCCACCTGTGATGGTAATTTTTCTGTTTCTGACCGTAATGTCAGTTCTTCTGTTTTTCCCCAGGAAAATGCATCTGCTTTCAAATATATTTCCAGATCCGTCTCATTTTGGGTGCGAAACCATCCTTCCTCCGTTTTTACCAGAGAAGAGGCTCCCAGGCCGCATCCATAGTAGGAAACTCCGGTCCAATAGGAAGTATTATGCCTGCTCTCATAGCCCGGTCTGGCATAATTGGAAATCTCGTAACGCAGATATCCTGCCTGTTCCAGAATTTGTTTTGTATCCTCATACATCTGTCGGTCCAGTTCCTCATTACCTTCAGACCAGTCTTCCCCATACTGCTCATAAAAAGGCGTACCTTCTTCAATGATGAGACTGTATGCCGAAATGTGTTCCGGTTTCAGAGAAATCGCCCTCTGCAGATTTTCCCGCCATTGTTCTGCCGTCTGACCGGGCAGGCCGGACATAAGATCCAGACTGATATTGGAAAATCCTTCCTGACGAGCTTCTTCATAAGCGTTCATGAACTCCTCACAGGTATGAATCCTTCCCAGCAGCTTTAATTCCTGATCATGAAAGGATTGTGCCCCTATACTGAGCCGATTAATTCCTGCCTGACGATAAAGCTTTAATTTTTCTCTGGAAACAGTCCCCGGATTCATTTCCAGGGTTATTTCTGCATCCGGCAAAATGTTTCCATATACCTTTAACGTTTCCATCAGCCGGGCAATCTGCTCTCCCGGAAGAATAGAAGGTGTTCCTCCCCCAAAATAAATGGTGGAAATGGCCATCTCTTCTGTTTTCATGCGGTCACAAACCTGTAAAAGCTCCCGATTCAGCTGATCTGCATAAGCCTTCTGAACGGCCTCTCCTGCCGGAGCTGACAGAAAATCACAATAGGCACACTTTCGAATACAGAAGGGGATATGAATATAAATCCCGGCACATGCATCATGCGCCGGGAACATAGTTGTTCTCATATCAGTTTTCATCCAGCTTCAGTACACTCATAAATGCCTTCTGAGGGATTTCTACATTACCAACCTGACGCATTCGTTTCTTTCCTTCCTTCTGTTTTTCCAGAAGCTTACGTTTTCGGCTGATATCACCGCCGTAACACTTGGCAAGTACGTCTTTGCGCATGGCTTTTACCGTTTCACGGGCAATAATCTTGGAACCGATTGCCGCCTGAATGGGAATTTCAAACAGATGACGCGGAATCTCCTCTTTGAGTTTTTCGCACATCCGGCGTCCTCTCTCATAAGCGGTAGAAGCATGTACAATAAAGGACAATGCATCCACTTCCTCTTTATTAATGAGAATATCCAGTTTGACCAGATCTGCCTGTTCATATCCTTTGATCTCATAATCGAAGGATGCATAACCTCTTGAACGGGATTTCAGCGCATCGAAGAAATCATAGATGATTTCATTCAGCGGAAGTTCATAATGCAGTACCGCACGGGTATCTTCCAGATACTTCGTATCCAGATAAACACCGCGGCGCTCCTGACATAAAGTCATGATTGCTCCAATATATTCTGTGGTTACCATGATTTCTGCATTTACAATGGGCTCTTCCATATAATCAATCTCAGAAGGATCGGGCATATTGGAAGGATTGGTCAGTTCCAGCATGGTTCCATCGGTTTTATGAATCCGGTAAACAACGCCGGGTGCAGTAGTAACCAGATCCAGATTATATTCCCGTTCCAGCCGCTCCTGAATAATCTCCAGATGCAAAAGTCCCAGGAAACCGCAGCGGAATCCAAATCCCAACGCAATGGAAGTCTCCGGTTCAAAGAAAAGTGATGCATCATTCAGCTGAAGCTTTTCCAAAGCATCACGCAGGTCATTATAACGCGCTCCATCTGCCGGATAAACACCGCAGTATACCATAGAGGTTACTTTCTTATAACCGGGCAAGGGTTCTGCACAGGGACGGGTACTGTTGGTCACCGTATCACCCACACGGGTATCTCTTACATTTTTAATACTTGCAGTAAGGTAACCTACCATACCGGCACTCAGTTCATCGCAGGGCACAAACTGTCCGGCGCCAAACCAGCCCACTTCCACCGTTTCAAAAGTGGCACCAGTTGCCATCATCTTAATGGGGGTTCCTTTTTTTACAGTACCTTCCATGATACGGCAGAAAACAATAACACCTTTATATGGATCATATACGGAGTCAAAAATCAATGCCTGAAGGGGTGCATCCGGATCTCCGTGAGGGGCCGGAATATTGTGAACAATCGCCTCCAGTACATCTTCAATATTCAATCCTACTTTAGCAGAAATACGGGGCGCATCCTGAGCTTCAATTCCAATTACATCCTCGATTTCATCTGCTACACGCTGAGGATCCGCACTGGGCAGGTCAATCTTGTTAATAACCGGAAATACATCCAGATCATGATCCAGTGCCAGATACACATTGGCCAGCGTCTGTGCCTCAATACCCTGAGCCGCATCTACTACCAGGATCGCACCATCGCAGGCAGCCAGACTTCTGGATACCTCATAGTTAAAATCCACGTGTCCTGGTGTATCAATTAAGTTAAAAATATATTCTTCGCCATCCTGGGCCTTATAAATGGTCCGAACAGCCTGGGATTTGATTGTAATTCCACGCTCCCGTTCCAGCTCCATGTTATCCAGTACCTGATTCTGCATCTCTCTGCTGGTTAACAGACCTGTTTTCTCAATAATACGGTCTGCCAGGGTGGATTTACCATGGTCAATATGAGCAATTATGCTGAAATTTCGTATTTTACTCTGATCAACAGCCATCTCCTATACCTCCTGATTCAGTCGGAAACAAGTATAGCATAGAAATCCTACGCACCGCAAGCAGTATTTATGAAAGTCACGGGTCGCAGTCATATTGTCCCACAGGGAAAATTCAGACCTTTTGACCTCTGAATGATCATATAAGATTTTATTGCAGCACACAATGCAGAATTTCCGCCAGAGGTTCCATGGCATTGATTTCTTCCTGCAACGTATTGGTTTCTGCTCCCACCTCGATCAACGCATAACGTTTTGCCAGATCCATATTATAGCGATATGCCTTTAAATAATTTTTTCTTGCAAAACCCGGATAAAGCTGTTCCGCTGCCAGCTTCAGCTGCAGGGAAAAAGCCAGATTATCCTCCAGATTCTCATTATTTCTGGAAGTCAGCGGACCGCTGGTGGTCTGGCTCATACCATTAAAAAACATAATCTGTGCAGTGGATTTTCCATTCACATCTGTCACCAGATGACGATTGGGAGAAGAGTCCCGATGCAGATCGATCACCACCTGAATATCCGGATACTGTTCCATCAGCTGCCGTACCTTCTCCCTGCCGCGGGAATAAGAACTATTATATGGAAATACGGTTGTATCATGATACACCTGATATCCATACTCATCTTCCAGAATTTTAGCCAGCGCATCTCCTACCCCTGTAATAAGCGTATCCGGATCATTTGAATCCGAATCCTTAAAATCCTCGCTTCCATGCGTATGATAGATCAAAATCTGCGGACCTCTGGTTTCCCTGTCTATGGAAAAATCCTTTTTTAAATAAGCTTCTCCATCCAGCTGTGAAGGATAGATCGTGGTACTGCTGTGAATCTGATAAAAATTCTCCGTAAGAAAATCAAAATCCGTCAGCTGACTCCATGTGTAACACAGCTGATTTCCTGCTGCTGCAGCTTGTACATATTCTGGAAAAGAAATCGCTTCCTGTCCATCTGTCTTTTCATCAACCTGACTTTCATGATTCTCATTGTTTTCGCTGCTCTCACTGTTTTTATTATTTTCGCTGTTTTGATTGCTCCCGCTCGTTTCACTATCCTCACGGTTTTCGCTGTTTTGATTGCTCTCACTATTTTCACTATTTTCGCTGTTTGAACCGCTCCCGTCGTTTTCATTCTTTTCGTTATTTTGGCCGCTCTTATTATTTTCACTATTTTCATTATTTTGGCTGCTTCCACTGTTTTGATTGCTTTTATTCTCCTCATTCTTTGAGATGGCAGCAGCTCCCTCACCATCTGATTCCTGCTCTTTCCATGCATCATTTTCCTTTTTCACAGCATAAGCCTGCTGCTCCGCTTCCAGCAAACGTGCTTCTTCCTCCGCCTGCTCTGCCAATGCAATTCCAGGAGAACGCCATTTCAAAAAATTTCTTACTCCCTGTAAACTAAAATCAGATACCCAATCCGATACGTTTTCTTTTACTGTGGCTCCAGCCGGCATACTTTTCCATCCAAGCACCACAACGCACGCCAGAAATAGCGCTGCCAGCCAGAGTGTACTCTTTCTCATTCCTCACATCGCCCGCCCTTTCACATGGTCACCATTCACCCCGCCTTACTGTGCTTTGCTGAATCGTTATACCATATTACTATTTATGCATCTGGCGTTAAATTCATTCCTGCAAGCATAGGATTATTTTATTCCTGCAAGCATATAATTAATTCATTCCCGCAAACATATGATTATTTTATTCCTGCAAACATATAATTAATTCATTCCCGCAAACATATGACTATTTTATTCCTGCAAACATATGATTTCATGATCCGGTCCTGTAAATGCACGATTCAATGCTTCTGACAAAGTAAACGACAACCGTTTTTCCATTTCATCTACATCTTTTACCGTTACATACAAAGGATGTGCCTTTTTCTCCAGAAGTTCCCGAAACAAAGAATACTGCTCCTCTTTACTCAATGTTCCCAGAAATCCCGCTTCCTGATCCAATTTTTCCTGCCGCAAAGCCGCTCGAATCGCGTCGATTGTTTCATATATAATAGCTGCTGCTTCCACCACCATGGGAATTCCCACTGCAATTACAGGAACTCCCAGAACCCTTTGACTGATTTCCTGTCGATGATTTCCAATTCCTGAACCAGGAGCAATTCCTGTATCTGTTAACTGAATCGTCGTCCCCAATCTGGTAACACTTCTTGCAGCCAACGCATCTACCACCACAACTGCATCCGGTTTTACAAATTCTGTAATGCCATGTAAAATACCTGCCGTTTCCAGACCGGTCTGTGCCATAACCCCGGGAGACATGGCACACACTTTGATAGAATCTCTTTTCTCCATAACCAAATGACGATTTACAGACACATGACTCACCGTATCCGGTCCCAGCGCATCCGGAGCCGCCTCCGAATTCCCCAAACCTGCCACAAAAACCGTTTTCACATGTTCCGGCAGCAGCTTACCAATCCAGCCCGCAACCTCCGCCACAGCCTCCTCATGAATCCCTCCATCATCCCCCTTCAGCTCATCTGCATAAATCGTAACATAACGCCCTTTCTCCCGTCCCAGACGCTCACTCTGCTCCTCAGTCTCCACCCGAACCTCCGTAACCAAAAGCCCATTCCTCTCATACTCAACAACCGGAACCTCCCCCTGTCCCTCCATTTTCGAAACCCGCTGACCTTCCACTCCCGCCATTCCCGGCACTCCCTGCCCCTCCAACAGCTCTGCCGACTCCAGTACCAAATCACTCCGAACCCAATTTCTCATATCATCCAAAAAATCCATATCCATACTCATACCAACATCCTCCTTCTCCTGATCGGTAGTGTCAAAAACTACCTGTTTTTTTATATATAAACTTATCAAAAACCTTGATTTTTAGGGAAATCTGCAAAAAAAGAGCAATGACCTCCCTTTTTAGTGTATAATGTTAATCGCCAAACCAACATCCACGAAAGG